>DMST01000425.1:46622-66418 GCA_003454975.1 Cytophagales bacterium
ATGCAGCTATTTTACCTTCCCCAGTTACCAGAATCGGGCGTTCTGGATGCTGAAGAGGCCAACCATGCCACTAAAGTTTTGCGCAAGCGCGTAGGGGATGAACTATGGGCTACTGATGGCCGTGGCACTCGCTATCGGACCCGCTTGGTAGAGGCTCAGGCTAAGCGAGCAGAGGTAGAAATAGTGGAAAAAATGCCTAGCACTAAATCCCGTCCCTGGCTACATCTGGTCATTGCCCCTACTAAAAACCTTGATCGTATGGAGTGGATGGTAGAAAAGGCTGTGGAGTTGGGAGTAGCCGAAATCCACTTCATCCTTACAGAACACTCTGAGCGAAAGGTATTAAAACTGGAAAGGCTCCAACGCAAGGCCATCAGCGCCATGAAACAAAGCCTGAAAGACTGGGCTCCTACCCTTTTTCCGCTTACCCCTTGGACCGATTGGTTGGATACTCATCAGGAAACCGGAGGTTTTATTGCCCATTTGGAAGGAGACAATACCCCACACTTATTTAATGCGCTCACAGCAAACCTGAGTTCCTGGGTACTGATTGGTCCAGAGGGAGGGTTCAGCGATGGGGAAATAGCCGCCGCGCTTAGCAAAGACATGAAGCCGGTTTCGCTGGGTTCAGAACGACTACGTACCGAGACGGCCGGTTTGGCTGCCGCACAGCTAGTAGCACTCAAGAACGAATTGGATATTTTATAAGGTGTTAGTTTCAGAACACATTAACCATCATCGTCCTCTGATTCAGTATCCGTTACAATTGGCCAAGTGAATTCCGTAGCGCTGTAGGTTTCGATGTACTCAGAAGAATCCTCAGACACGGTATCGGTAACTACCCAGTAACGCCAGCTGAATTGCAATGAGGAAATATCAAACACCCGACGCAAGGAGCTACTGCTATCCGTCTCCACATATACGGTGTCGATGGTTATTTGATCAAATGCTTCAATATCCGGTACACGCCAGGACCAAACAGGGGTAACCCCCATTTCTCCAATCAACGTGTCGTACAGGCTATCGGGTGCCTGTACATAGCCAGAATCTGTCAAAATAGAATCGATAATCATAGTATCGGGCTCTGTGAGGCAGTACACAGAATCACGAGACCAAAGTACCAGGGAGTCAGTGTCCGAATCTACAAAGATGAGAAGATCGTCATCCTCACACAGTTCTGTCATCTGCTGGGTACCATCGATGGATCTAGAAACCAACACCCAGGCCTGGCTGGAATCCCGGGCTAGTAATCGCCGTATAGTTTCGGGGGTAAAACCACCAAAATCTTCGTCTATAGGGTCGGCACATTGCCAGACCAAGGTTGAAAAGATGCCTACTAAAAGAAGTAAGGAAAATGCGCGCATAAATATCCTGCCACAAATGAAGGGCCAAAGGTAGCCGTCGGCTACCAGGAAACCAATACTTAAGGACGGGTGGCGATCGCCGGAGTGAGATTATTGCCGGATATACCGTGGTGTGCTTCCCGCACGCGGTTTAGCATATTTACCATGCTTTCCTTGAGCAACTGTGGCCTGGACCACGTAAGGTCATGTCCTTGCCCAGGCACCATGATCAAATCCACAAACGAAGCCTTCGTGAGATGTTCTTGAGCATAAGTAGCATTGGAAGGGAAAATTAATCCGTCATCCGTACCGTGCAGGATGGTAACAGCACTGCGAATTCGGTGCCACAAGGGCTCCATTTTGAGCAACTCCTCTTCGTGCGATAGCTTTTCGGCATTGGCAACCCGGAACGTAGCGGGTATCATCCAGCTGAGGGCCCAATGGCTCGTAGGATAGGTTATCCAATAAGTCGTCTCCTCTCCTGGAGCAAGAGAAGAGGACTGAAATAATATACCATCTACCAATTCTGGGTAATCCATCGCCAAACGGGCGGCTACCGTACCACCATAGGAAGAGCCGTGAAGGACAATTTCTTGATGTTGGGTCCGCTTTTCTTTGAGCACGGCTGCAATCAACTCTGCCTGCTTAGCTATTGATGTTTCGTGTTTTCCAAACCCAGAATAGCCGTAGCCGGGACGGTCTACTGCCATAAGTTTAGCATTGGCTAGTAGGGTAGAATCTTTCAAATAGCTTCGCCAATATGCTGATGAACTAGGGGCCCCGTGGATCAAGACCAACAGAGGAAGCGTATCATGCCCTACCTCCACATACCGCAGCCTGCGAGCACCTTGTATGTGGTAGTCTATAGAAGACAGCTCTGCCAAGCCTGCCTCTTCAAAGAATGCTTCGTAAGACTGATCTGAATACCTCAGCTGTAAAAAATCATAGGCAAACACTAGAAAGCCTACTAGCAGTACCAACGCCCAAAAACGCTTTCTCCGCACCCACTTTTTCGCTACCCGCTTCATCAATTTTCCTAACTATTATCTATGGTAACAACCCAACGAGTAGCAAGCTGGTTTCAGTCTTTCGATGGAATTTTGTCATGGGCAAACCACCAGACACTAAATAAGCATGGATGGGTAGAAACCGGAACAGATACCAAGTGGCGAGAAATAGCTTCTTGAGCAGAATTAGGAAAGTTGCTGCCCTCCATCTCTAACGAACAGGATCCACGAAATCTGGACCAAAGAAAAAGGCCCTTCTTACGAATGGCCTTTAGATATCTAGTAGTTAGCGTAGAATCTTCGGATATGCCCGACCGCCTGATCATAAATAGGTCGGGTAAATTCAATAAACATCTGCTGTGGTGACGGCGGAAAAGCCTCATCCAAATCACAAAGATCCTTCTGATCTCCGTTCAGTGCACGTTCATCGCCTTGGTAACGGGCCCATTGGGTAGACCATGCAAACTCACCGGGCATTTTTTGCTGCATCAGTACCCGGCGGGTATTCCCATCGTATACGCGCATATCCAGTAAGCCGCGAGAAACTACCGTTCTGGTAAAAACGGACAATCGGGCTTCTACCGTACTATATACAGGCACCGTCTCCCCGTTCACCTTCACTGAACCCGTATTCACACTATCCCGAGAAAATGTCTCGGTGGATCGGTTAGTATGAGTCTCCCCCACCACAAAATCGTCAAACTGCATAACCAATACATGGTCCGGATCATCCAGCCGCAAACGGTCTGCTTCACCTACAGAATAGAATCGCACAAAGCGATTAACCGCTGGGCCATCGATGGCTTGAAAGACCTTATTGGCGAAAAATTCATTACTCAGCTCATACCGGCCAGGAACAGGAGCTACGTCCACCACTACATGCAGGGAGGCATAGTCCAGCGCTTGCTCTCGGCGCTCGCGTGCATCACGAAAACCAGGAAGAATTTGCTCTACACGATCAAAATTCCAATACGCATCTTTACTGCGCTCGCGGTTATTTTCATCTAGTGAAGCCATGGCAGCATTGTAGCGCGCTTCGGCAGCTTGCATGCGAACCTGCTCATATTGGCGAGTATATTCCCGAGCATTAGGAATGATTTTTTGGCAGGCAGGGCAGCGCTGAATGGCCTCGTACAGGGCATTCAAACTACCGTAGCTATTCATGATGGACTCATACCGAAACGGATCACTGGAGTTATTGGCAACCGTGATTTGATCGGTGTAATACTTAGTTGCCAAGGAATAGCCATCCCGAAGCGTAGCCGTAGCCTTTTTGCTGTCGGGGTTTTGACGTAGGCGCTCAATAGCCTGGGTTACGGCTTCATAATAGTTACCTTGTTCTAAGGCTCGCTTACCAGTGGCACAGCTGCCCAACACCAAGATGAGAACGAAAAGAGGGAGTATCTGTCTTGCCATAGTCGTAACAGTTTGCGTGATGTTATGCCATTTTCGCAAGCACCGGGCCAAAAAATCAATTCCCAATACTATTTGCGCTCCACGCACGTTTTTACGTCCATTTTAAGCCAAAAGTACATGGAAACCTTACTCCATGAAATAAGAAAATGCACAATCTGCTCTCCTTATCTGGAACACGGCGTAAGACCCGTAGTGCAAGCCCATCCTAATTCCCGACTATTGATCATTGGTCAGGCACCCGGTAGGAGAGTTCATACCAGTGGCATTCCTTTCGATGATCCTTCAGGAGAACGGCTCCGTCGTTGGCTAGGCATTACCCGAGATACCTTTTATGATGCACGGCAAGTAGCTATCATGCCCATGGGATTTTGCTTTCCTGGGACAGGTAAAAGCGGGGACCTGCCTCCTCGCCCAGAGTGTGCTCCGCAATGGCACAGGTCTGTATTGGGCCAGCTAAATAATGTCCAGCTAACTTTATTGATTGGACAATATGCCCAAAAGCATTACCTGCAAAAAAAGATGGCCGCCAATCTCACCGAGACAGTAAAAAAAAGTTTTGACTACCTACCCTATTTGCCATTAGTGCATCCTAGCCCTCGCAATGTAGCATGGCACAAGAAAAATCCCTGGTTTGAAGCCGAAGTAGTTCCGGGCTTACAAAGTCACATTGAAAAAATTTTAAATAAATAATCACTTCCTTCCCAACCCTTTTATTCTGCCTCGGGTCTAAATAACAAAAGCACTCAACCCCATCTGTCTTAGACATTTTCAACTTTCATTATAGTTTAACCGATCACCAATAAAGCCATCCTGATACAATCAGGGTGGCTTTTTCATTTTCACTTTGTGGGGGACATGATCGGTGAGTAAAGAACTCGCATTTCGTTGCCGTTGCCCCAAAGCCCCACTGCATCCATAATTCCAGCTAATGACATATCCATATTGGTATGTTCGAGTATCGCATTACTTTGCGCCCCATGCGAGCCCCTACCCAACACGTTGTCAAACCCTATGCATTACAACCTGAACTAACCGGCAAACCGGCCAGTCACTTTATATATGTACCGCCTGCTGGGCATATACGGGAACAGCTGTTGCTCTTTCTGGGCGGAACTACCTCCAAACCAGCGAACTACCAAACCTTTCCTGCCTTTGCCGCCCGACTAGGCTACCACGTCATCAATCTCTCCTATAATAATGACCAATCCTCACTGGTATGTGAGCAAGCGGAAGATCTGAATTGTTTCACTCGTTTCCGACAAGAAAGCCTATGGGGAAAGGGTGGACCAAAAGCACCTAACGCAGAATCCATCTGGGGCAGGCTAATCCCTTTGCTTAAGCACTTAATAAAAGAATACCCTAATGAAGGCTGGCAGCGATATTTAGAAGCAGAAAACTTATTGCACCATAGAATAGTCCTCGCGGGTCACTCGCAAGGCGCTGGCCATGTGGCCTTTTGGGCCCAACAATATGCCGTAGATCGGGTATTACTCTTTGCTGGCCCCAATGATTACAGCTTGCGCTATACTCAAGCAGCACCTTGGCTATCAAAGCCGATGACCACCTCAAAAGATCGATTATTTGGTGTGTTACATCCCCAGGATGAGGTAATCCCTGTAGAGCGGCAGCTAGCCACTTGGCAAGCCATGGGGCTTATCCCCTCCCCACAACTCCCTCGCTACCGACAGGGCGAGGAGCCCATCGCTCCTTTTCTGTTTTTGGTGGATGATCCCCTTACCGACCAGTTGGGCATTGCTCAGCTACATAGCCTGATGGTAGCGGATTGCCGGGAAGCCCGGATGGGGAAAATTGCTCCCCCCTATGAAAAATTATGGCAGTTCCTCCTAACGGACTAGCTCTGCATACCACCACCATCACAAAAATCACCAGGCTTTTTGAACTCTGGTAAAGAATAGGTGTATAGAACAATAAAGTATCTTTGAAATCGTAAAAAGCGTAGACCTATATTCCTATGCGGAACTCGTTACTCTTTTCCCTTTTCTGTATCGCAAGCTTCGCTCCTCTTCTGGCTCAGGAGCGCACTCCTATCACAACGTACTTTGCACAGAAACCAGACCAGGTACGGGAAAAGTATACCATTCTGGACGGGGATAGCAGCCGTATCGATGGGCCGTACGAACGCTATGCTATCACCGGCAAACTGGCGGCCAGTGGCACCTTCCAAGAAGGTAATCTACTGGGGAACTACGAAGAATATTACCCCAACGGTACCGTGAGTCGCCAACTCACGTTTGCAGATGGTGCAAAGAATGGCCCCTTTGTGGTTTTCAATGATTCCGGAGATACCATACAGCGGGGCACCTACCGCAATGATATTATTGCAGATAGCCTGGTTCTATATTATCCAGCAGGGGGCATAAAAAGTATTACTCCCTTCCGCTTGGGTCAGCCAGACGGTTGGGTTCGGGAGTTTTATGAAGACGGAACGCTCCGGCGCAAAGCTCCTTATACGGTGGGTCGACTGGAAGGTATCGAATACACTTTTTATGAGGAAAATGGAAAAGTAGCAACCGAGGCTCAGTATAAAAATGGTCGCCTAAACGGATATTTTTTCACGTACTATCAAAACGGGCAAAAACATAAAGAAACGGTGCACTTGGCAGGTTCTGCCACCGGTGTATTCCGTGAGTTCAGTGAAAATGGCACACTAATATTGGAAGGCAATCAAGAGAATGGTGTATTATCTGGAAACAACACTGCTTGGTATCCTAACGGAGCCTTGAAACACGAGTTTACTTACGAGCAGGGTGAGCGGGTAGGACAATCCCGCTGGTTTTATGAGGATGGTACGCTCAGTAAAGAAATTGTGCCCCAAGGCACCGAGGCCAATCGCACAGAGACCACCTACCATCCTAACGGGAAGAAGGCAAGTGTTAGCCTGTATCAAAACAATTTGCCCAGCGGGACCTGGAAAGAATACCAAGAATCGGGGGCACTATTGGCTGAAACCAATTATCAAGGCGGAAAGAAACACGGTATCTGGGTTTATTATCACACCAATGGTCAGGTAAGCGAAAAACTCACCTACCAATTTGGTCGCATTGTAGGTACCGCCATGCGTTGGTACGAAAACGGCAAACTAGAGGAAGAACTCGCCTATAGCAATGGTAAAATTCACGGACCAGCCACCCAATACCATGAAAATGGGGAAGTGAAAGCGGTAGGTTCCTATGCTGGTAACTGGCAGGTGGGAGAGTGGAAATATTACGATCCTGCTGGGGAATTAGAAATGACTCAAACCTACCAGCGGGGAAAAGTAGTTAACACCGTACTACATAGAGACGGCGAAGGGGCTGAAAATTAAGGGGAGCCCTTTTTTACCTTAGGTGGTCGTGCTATTTTTGACCCATGGTAGAGGGTCTACACGAAACTTCTTATTCCTTTCCTGGTCAAACAGATTTCTATCGCGGCAAAGTACGCGATGTATATCACTTCAATGACCGCTTGGTGATGGTAGCTACAGATCGAATTTCTGCATTTGATGTAGTGCTACCCCGTCCCATTCCATTTAAAGGCCAGGTACTCAATCAAATTGCAGCCCGTAATTTGGCGGCTACGGCCGATTTAGTACCTAACTGGGTAGACCAGGTCCCCGATCCCAATGTTACCATTGGTCATGCGTGTACTCCCTATCCCGTAGAAATGGTGATCCGGGGGTACTTGGCAGGTCATGCCTGGCGCGAATACCGCGATGGTAAACGTACACTTTGTGGAGTGCCGATGCCAGAGGGGTTAAAGGAAAATGATCGGCTACCTGAGCCCATCATTACGCCTACTACCAAAGCTCATGAGGGCCACGATGAGGATATTAGCAGGGAGGAGATCATCAAGCAAGGGCTGGTATCTGAGACTGAGTATTCTCAACTGGAAGCATACACTCGTGCTCTATTTGCCCGTGGCACAGAGATTGCTGCCGAAAAAAGGCTTATCCTGGTAGACACCAAATATGAATTTGGTAAGCTTGGTGATACCATTTATCTCATTGATGAGGTGCATACTCCAGATAGCTCTCGTTATTTCTATGCTGAAGGTTATGAGTCGCGCCAAGCCGCAGGTGAGAAACAGAAACAACTCTCCAAAGAGTTTGTGCGGCAGTGGCTCATTGAAAATGGATTCCAAGGCAAGGAAGGTCAATCAGTACCTGAGATGACCGATGCAGTAATAGAAAGCATCTCCAATCGATATTTAGAACTATACCAACAAGTAACCGGGGAACCGCTGGATAAAGCGGACTATGCAAATCCGGGACAACGAATAGAACAAAATATTAAGGCTGTACTCTAGTAGTGAGAGTGCCTACTGAACAAAAATTCTTATGAAATACTCCGTTAACAAGGAAGAGAAGTACACCATTCTAAAGCTGCAAGAGGAAAAGCTGGACAGCACCAAAGCACCCGATCTCAAATCGGAGTTTGTTACTCTGAATGCCGAAGGCACGAGAAACCTCATTATGGATATGAGCGATGTGAAATACTCTGACTCTTCTGGGCTAAGTGCTTTGCTGGTTGGCAACCGTGTATTCACAGACGATGGTGGTATTTTCATCTTGGTTGCTCTCAATGACCACGTAGAAAAATTGGTAAAGATTTCTCAGCTAGATAACGTATTAACTATTTTACCTACTGTAGAAGAGGGAGTAGATCGCGCTTTCATGCACGAACTGGAGAGCCAGTTCAAAGAAGGCGAAGAAGGGGACGAAGCCTAAAGGGCACACCCTTGAGTCAGTTTGCTGTACAAGTACTCGGGGCCAGCTCAGCGGCCCCGGCTCATGGGCGAAATCAATCCGCCCAGCTGCTGTTAGTCAATGGCCGACAGTATTTGATAGACTGTGGAGAAGGAACCCAGCATCAGTTCTTTCGTTTCAAGATCCGGCCATTCCGACTCAACCATATTTTCATTAGCCATTTGCATGGTGATCACTACCTTGGCCTGGTGGGGCTGCTCTCTACACTGCACCTCCAAAAGCGAGAGCACGAGCTTACCGTATATGGACCAGAAGGCTTGGAAGAGATCGTGGCCGTCAATCTAAAGTATTCGGAAACTGAGCTCAATTTCCCCATCCGGTTCGTAGTTACTGATCATACCGCCCCGCAAGAACTCTTGCGTGATGATCGGCTTACCATTAGGTCTTTTCCTCTCTCCCACCGGGTACCCACCACTGGTTTTGTTTTCAAGGAGCACCCAAAGCCTTATCGGATCATTAAGGAAAAGCTACCCGAAAACATATTGCTGCAGGAGATTGCCCTATTCAAGCAGGGGAAAGATGTGCTCCATGAGGATGGTTCGGTAAAGTATGCAGCCGCCGAACATACATTGCCTCCAAAGCGTTCTAGGCAGTTTGCATACTGCTCTGACACCCGGTATTTACCTGAGATAGTCCCACATTTATCGGACACTGATTTACTGTATCACGAAGCTACTTTCGGAGTTGAGATGGCGGCACGGGCTGCGGAAACGTTTCATAGTACAGCTCAGGAGGCCGCTCAAATTGCCACCCAATCGGGTGTTAGACGACTGATGATTGGGCATTACAGTACCCGATATCGCGATTTGCAACCCCTGCTAGAGGAGGCTCAGGCTGTTTTTCCTGAGACCCAACTCGCCCTGGAGGGCGAAATCACCGAAATCCCTGAATTATGATTAACTCCCTACGTAGCAAAGAAAACTCCCTGTTTATTGTCCTCAGTGGCATTTTCCTTACCAATGCCCTACTAGCCGAGCTTATTGGGGTCAAGATTTTCTCTCTGGAGAAAACCTTGGGATTGCCTCCAGCACGGATTCCTATGTTTGGTGATTGGGTACTCAACTTCGACCTCACTGCTGGTGTGCTACTATGGCCGGTAGTTTTCATCACTACCGATATTATCAATGAATACTTTGGTAAGAAGGGCGTTCGAAGAATCAGTTTTCTAACAGTAGGCTTTATTGCCTATTCCTTCCTCATCATTGTAGTGGTTACTGCAGTCACTCCTGCCGACTTTTGGCTCGATATTAACGCAGAAGATCCTGAAGGCAACGCCTTCAACATGGAATACGCCTTTCGCAAGATTTTCCGTCAAGGAGGGTGGATCATTGTGGGTTCTATCATTGCATTTCTCATCGGTCAATTGCTGGATGCTTTCGTATTTCAAAAGATAAGGAAGGTCACAAAGGGTAAACGCCTTTGGCTTCGGGCCACAGGCAGTACCCTCATCAGTCAGTTCGTGGACTCCTTTGTGGTGCTATGGATTGCTTTTTACATAGGAGCTAACTGGACCGTACAGCAGTGGTTCTCCGTTGCACTTGTGAACTACATGTACAAATTTGTAATAGCGGTGGCACTCACTCCTACACTTTATATCGCACACAACATTATAGATAAATACCTTGGGAAGGACTTGGCAAAGGAAATGACTGATGCTGCTAGTGAAGATACCTCCTTGCTGTAATTCCGAACCATTGCAATTTAAAAGCCCTGACCTCGGACAGAGATCAGGGCTTTTAGTTTTATAAGAAAGGTAGGTTTATCTCAATAGGCCTGCTCCAGTATCATCGTCTAAGAAATCCAAAGAATCATCATTCTCATCTGCATCTTGCTGTTTGCGCAAGCGGGCACGTTTGGCGCCGACTACACCAAAGTTGAAGTTGATACCGGTACGGAAGTTGACATTCTGTAATGTACGGGGGCCAAAGACGGGCAGAACGTTGTCCGTGACAGCATATACATGGAAAGCTCCCAGGTTCAAATTGGCACCTAGCCCCACATTATTGATAGCCCCACCTACCAAAGAAGTAGAAACAGCCAAATCAAGAATTCGTTTCAAACGAACATTGTAAGCAACGCTTAAGGCAGGAAACAATCGCCAGTTCACCAAAGTGTTGTAACTCAGTATCCCTACCCGATGCCAATCGGCAAGGTCATAGTATGCGCCTAGGTAGAACCGACCCGATAGGGAAGTTCGGTAGGCTTCTCCTTCTACAAACTGAGGCTGGTAGGAGTTGAGCAAGCTGTCTACGTCAATCCCGTCCAGCAACCCCGTGGGGTCTTGTGCTTGGTTAGGGTCTTCCAGCAAACCGCTCAGGTCTAAACCATCAAAATTGAACTCAGCTTCAGTAAACTGGACCTGGTAGGTATTTTGAGCGTTCCAATTGATAAAGCCAATATCATTGAACCCACCATGAAACAGGAATTTCCTGAGCCGATACTGAGCTCCAAAATCAACCGCCACTCCAGTATTATTTAGGAAGGACAAGTATCCATTGATATCTGTAGGCAGCAGTCCTTGCAGATCAGGCTCTTGTCCATCTACCGCAGTTTGTATCAAGGAAACTCCTTCTTTGGAAACCGCACCCGCTAAACCAGCAGAACGATAAGTAAAATCTTCCAAAACCATCGAGTATCCATCAGCTCCCAGCTGGAACTGGGCTCCAATACGATCAAGTCCTACATGATATAAGCCACTCAGCAATTTGCCGCGTACCGCCAAGGACAAATCAGGAGTTACTTCCCAACCAAAGGTGAGGTAATACTCCGTAAAAGCAGTGGAACGCATAGAAAATTGACGCAAGTCTAGCCCTGCCGTATCGATGTTCTGGTTGCCCACCAGCAATAAGGACATCATGGATCCTGGTATAGAAACTCCATTGCTATTGCGAAAATTGGTACCGATGCTCCAATAGGTGGTTGGAAACCGCCAACCTAAATGAAATAAGTTTGCATTGTACCCTGCCTCTACCCTACTCACATTCCGCAGTTGGTCATTAAAATCAGTGGCATCAATAGTAAGCAGCCCAGTTTCCGGGTCGGTATTGTCTACGAAATAGCTAAAGGGCAAGAAGTTATTGTTCAAATAAACAAAGTGAGCCCCCATGCCAGGCATAGACATAGTAAACTTATAATCAGGAAACAGTGCCGCGTTCAGCTGATTAGCTTGTGGCACAGAATTGTACAAGTGCATTAGGGTAAGTTCACTCTGCTGTGCTAGCCCAACAGTAGCCCAACCCAAAATCACTCCAAGTAATCCAATCCTTCTTTTTATCATGCCAAAAAAATTATGGGCTAGTCAGGTCTAGTTCTTGCACAATCTCAAAGTTGGTAATTATTCCCACTTGAACAGAAAGTCCGTACTCAGGTCGCAAATTGACGCTAGTAGTACCGCCTCCGGAAGTATTTACCCGAACCCCAAGGCGCAAGTAGGTAGCCGATGACAGATTGTCCAAAGTGGCTCTATTGGCAGTCACCGAGGTAGAATTATCCGCTTCGTCGGTAACATCACCATTAGAATCTACAGGTGCAGCGATAATTAGGTCAGGGTCTGTAAATAGCGAATCAATAATCTCGAAGTCTTCATCTAGCAGATAAACCTGCACATCCAAATCCAGGGGTAAAGTATTCTGAGAGTTGATGATGATGGCTGCACTATCCACAGCCAGGTCAATACTATCTAAACTAAATTCAAAGTCTGTTTCATAGGTCAGGTTACTGATGGTACCACTCAAGGGCACTTCCACTTGCAGAATGCCCTCTACAATAGAAGAATCCAAAACGAAGTTGTTATTATCTCCACCAGGATTCACAATACCATTGACTACATAGTCTAGTCGATTGGGCAAAATTGCCAACATGTCTGCCAGGTTAGACGTGTTACGATCAAACGATATAGTAGAGGTAACACTCTCCCCTATTTCATTGAGGGAAGGAGAGCCTAAAATCTGTGGATCGTCTACCACACTCCCCTCTAGGGGTAAAACAGTTCCGTCATTGCCAATGGCAATTATGTTATCTAGTTCTAGCTGAACAGGCAAACCAAAGCTATTATTCAAGACCAGCGTCATGCGCGGATCCGTAAGTCGGAATTGACCTTGGTTGATATCTCCGAAGATGTCAAAAGGGATGGACCCAGAAGCTGTGGGAACGTCTCGGGAACTCAAGTCCCCAAATACAGCTCGCCAATCCAGATCAGTAAGAGAAAAATTGATATCCGCACTGGCAGCACTTACTGCGGTGTTACGGTATGTAAGCTCCACGTGTGCGTTGAAGACAAACTTGTTTCTCTCTCCGTCGTCATCGTTCAAAATTAACCGAGCACCTTCCAGAGATGATGATTGAGGGGCAGGATCGTTGTTACCAGTAAACCGGAATTCCTGAACCAATTCTTCCCCACTTTCCAAAATCACTGCAGGCACGTCTATTCGAACGTAGCCCTCGTTGGCGGTAAAGGTCACATCAAGTACGGTCACCAGATTACCACCATTCAGCAGAATGGAATCCAGGCGTTCCCCTTGATCAGTGGTTAGATCTACCGCAAAGGCCGTATCAAAAACAATAGTGGTATCAATAACGAAGGGGGTAATAAACACTGAAGGCAGGGCCACTCTTTCGTCAAAAGTCTGATCTGGAATGGAGTACAATTCGCCTGCTCTCTCAGAGGCCAATGATTCTTCAAAAAAGAAACTAATAATGCCTTCATCATCCTGCCCTAGTAGATCGGTAGTATCCAGCTGTTCTAGAAAATCTTCCAGAGTAATGCTGGTTTTTACGAGCGGTACCGCCAAAGAAGGATCCCAAATCACTCGGATTCGGTTGGGGATAATCTCTTGATATCGAGAGATACATGCCCCCAGAATGGACACTAATGGCACAAAAATCAACAACGCCCTAAATGCTTTCCTTGAGTGTAGGCGAGAGTTACTCATAAAATGGAGTTTTTTTGACAAGATAAGGGATTTCGTTTGTCTCAGTAGTTCGATTCGATGAAATCGTGGTCAATCTATACCAAGAACGCTATGATAAATACAGATTGGGCGGAGATCTACCCCACCCCTGACACAAAAAAACCCGGACAAAGCCGGGTTTTGTATTTCATGTTTCAAGAACGGTCTATTCCGCTCCCGTAGTATCCTGGGCGGTAGAATCTGCCTCAGAAGAATCCATCTCTAAGGAACCACCGTTTTTCACAATCTCGTGCTCATCGTTCAAACCCTCGATGACAGAATCTGTAATATTCATTCCTTCCTTAGCATACCAAATTCCGCTGCCGCGTTGGTAGGTAAGAATCAGGTCTAAGTCATTGCTCTCACCGTACTTCTTCAGGAAGGTTTCAATTTTGTCATATACCTCATTCATGGCCTCAGCTTCCATTTGGGCTAGCTCCACCTGAATATTCTGCTGGTACTGTTGCAAGTTTTGTTGTTTCTGACCCAATGCGTCTTGCGCAGCCAAAAGCTGGTTCTGGGTCATGGTACGGTTTTGAGCAGCTTGCTCCAAATTGGCTACTTCTTGTTGGAAGCCCCGAACCCGGTTATCCAATTCACGTTGTAATTTCTCCCCGTGAGCTGTGAGTTTTTCAATCTGCTCTGCCCAAAAGGAATAGTTGGCTGACACGGAATCCAATACGATGTAAGCGATGGACGACGCTACAGATGAGGAACCCGCTGAGGTGCCAACTGTGTTTCCAGTAGTAGTTCCGGCGGCTCCCTGATCGGAACATTGAACCATCAAAAACGATGCTCCGGTCAATAGGGTGATAACGAGCAGCGATGCTTGCTTTTTCATAAACTCTGATACGATTTGCGAATAAGGCCACAAATATAGCAGAACTTAGATGAGGTAAAACCTAACAGGGATAGGCTTTAAAAAATTAGTCCTCTTCTTGCTCGGGTACAAATCGATAGGGAAACACAAGGGGTTCTGCTGGCCTAGCCGGAGACTCTTCAACCGAGAGCTCCTCCTCCGTTTCCTCTTCCATTGGTGGGGCAGGCATAGTCCAAATGGGCTCGCGACGAAAAAAAATGGCTAATACCGCACCAGAAACCACACCCAACGCATGAGATTCCCATGAAATACCGGGATCGCCCGGCAATACTCCATAAAACATTCCTCCATATAGGAAGAGTACCGCCAGAGAGGTGGTCATAATACGGAGGTTGCGTCTCAGAAAGCCGCCCATGATAAGAAAAGCAGCCAATCCGTAAACCAAACCACTAGCACCTATATGAAAGGAATCTCCTCTAGCGGCTATCCAAACCCAAAAGCCTGTAGCTACATATATCCAGAGAGATACCTCTACCGCTATGCGTGTATAGAAATAGAATAACCCAATGCCCAGCACTGCCAAGGGGATCGAGTTGGAAATGAGGTGGTACATATCCCCATGGATGAAGGGAGACAGAAAAATCCCTTTTATGCCCTCCCAGGTTCTGGGTAATATTCCGTATGGAGCAAAGGAAGTATCAAGTCCTATTTCGATGATCTTGACCACCCAAAGTAGAATAATAAAGCCCAATACAGCCACCAGGCTGCGGCGAAATACCATAGCCTCAAAATTATTGGGAAGGGGCTCGGGGCTAGTTTCCTTTAGATTGCTCATATTTTACCCGGTAGATTATGGCCTGTCCCATGATGGAGATACCCGCATTGACCAGAACCAATCCTCCAGTCCCCCACCAAAACCAACTCCAGAAAGGTCCTTCGTTACCCTTAATGACCAAGGCTTCACCAAAAACACAAAGTCCTGCCCCAATGAGTATCAGTCCGAAAGGGGCCGTTAGCAATGATTTACGCAGGTATGTTCTATCATTCATGGATATATAGGCTTGGCGTCTCTTCTAATAATATATCTCTTGGGCTAACCGAAAGGTATTTGCGTGTGCTTCCACAATGTGGCTCAGCCGTTCACTATACCCCCCTCCCATAATAGCCACCAGAGGCACACATTGCCGTTGGGCCCATTGGAGTATAAACCGATCGCGTTCTTTGCATCCCTCACGGGTAAGACCCAGGCGCCCCAGTTTGTCAGAGGATAACACATCTACTCCGCTCTGGAAATAGATAAAGTCTGGATCGAACTCTCCAACGATAGCGTAAAAATGCTCAGCCAGCAAATCCAAATAGGCTTTATCCTCAATACCATCCGGTAAGGGAACGTCTAGATCTGACTGTTCTTTTTGCAAGGGATAGTTTTTACCTCCGTGCATGGAGAAGGTGAAAACGCGAGGCTCTTCCTGAAATATCTGGGCAGTCCCATTCCCTTGGTGTACATCCAAATCTACCACCAACACCCGTTGCGCTAACTGCCGATCCAGGAGATACTGCGCTCCAATAGCGATGTCGTTTAGCAAACAAAAGCCCTCTCCCCTATCCGTGAATGCATGATGAGTACCACCAGCAATATTCATTGATACCCCGTGTTGCAAAGCAAAAAGGGAGCATAATACGGTGCCATTGGCAATGGTGATTTCACGTTCAACTAGCTGTGGCGACCAAGGAAAACCAGTCTTGCGTTCCTCAGTTCGTGTAAGCTTACCTGCCTGTAGTTTACGCCAATACTCTTCGCGGTGCACGGCTAATAATGTAGCCTCATCTAGGGGATCTGGAGTGAAAAAATTTTCCTGACTCAGGGTACCTTCGTATATCAGCTGTTCAGGCAGCAACTTGTACTTTGCCATGGGAAATCGGTGATTCACCGGCAAGGGGTGAGCATAATTTTCAGACCAAGCAACTTTCAGCATAGGGCACAAAAAAAGGCATCAAGGTAACACCCTGTGCCCATTATAGTTCCGTTTTTAATTCGGATCCTTTTATTCTTCCTCCTCATCTTCTTCCAGCGCAAAGCTGAAGAAAGTATCGTCTAGGTTGAGAATATCTTCTTTATACTCTTTTATGAATTTTTCGATAACCGACTCATCAATCACCGGCACATTGAGTCCGGCATTTAAGCCAATACCTTCATCTAGGTTGGTATCTATTTCCAAATGCTCCTGCACTTTTACAATCTCTTCCTCCTCAATCTCCCACATGGCTTCGGTCATGAACAACCCAATCTCCTCTTCTAACCCGTCTAATGACTTTAGGTCTCCATTTTCATCCTCCTCATAGCGGATTTTTTTAAACTCAGGGAATCGCTGTGCTGCCCGATGCTCTGCAAGTTCGTACACCTCACTCTCAAAATGCATACGCAAGGTATAGAGCGCGGCATCATAGATCACCTCGCGACCTTCGAAGAGCCCCACAAAGTTAAAATTGACAAATTCATCAGAGTTATCGTCGCTCTCCACTACCAGATAGGTAGCCTCTCCCATTTTCTTTTTCAATTCCGTGATCCGACTGGGTTCATACCCTCGGTTGGTATTTGCATTCATGAGATTAATTTCTTGAACGTAATGGATTCACTACGCTAATTTCTATCGTGAAAAGTATCTTACCCTGCGAATAAACACCAATTGGGTTATTCAAGGTAAATAATTGCGAAAAGATGTCAAAGGTTTTAAAAAATCTGCTTCGCTCCGGTGAAGGAGAGCAAAACGACTTCAAGTTGACGATCTCCAAACCTGAAAAAATCGCTAAAACGTTGACTGCTTTTGCCAATCATCTGGGAGGAACCTTGGTTGTGGGTGTACGCGATGATCGAGTCGTCATTGGGATAGATCCAGAGGAGGAAAAGTATATGCTTGAGCAGGCTGCAAAACACTTTTGTGAGCCCCCTGTTCAAATAAACTATCAAACGATTTTTCTACCGACTAAAGAAGAGGTTGAAATGGATGAGGTGGCTATCCTTATCGCCCAGGTACCCATGAGTAAGATACGCCCCCATTACGTACGTGAGAAAAATGGTCAGCAGACACTCTACATTCGGCAAGCCGACCAAAGCATCCCTGCTAGCCAAGCGATTACTCAGCAGTTACAGAAAGGGACTTATCAGCCCAAACCTTACAAGAAGCCAAATTCTGTAAAAGACCCAAACGCCAAGCGCGTGATGGCTTATCTACAGCACTCACCAAGAATCACGGTAAAACTGGCCGCCAAAAAGCTAAACATGTCGGAACGTAGAGCACAAAGACTACTGCAAGAGATGAGCGAAAAGGGCATCTTGCGAGCCCATGATCATGAGAAAGAAATTTACTTTACCAGATAACTACGGTCTCTAAACTCCTTGAACTCAAAGGCTGTAAGGAAAGCAACGGAGAGTTGGGCCACGTGGTGAATACCTCTAAAGTTTTCATTGAAAGGCAAGCCGGCAAATCCAAAATTCCCTCCCTGTTGCCCTCCCAAATAGGTATGTCCCATTTGATACCGCAAATCCACTTGGATTCTTTTATCATATAAGACATCAAATTGAGCGCCAACCCCTGCTTCAATACCTACCTGAACTCTATTTCCATCACTTACCAACATATTTCTATCAATCGTTTGACGATCAGGATTAAATACAATCGTATATCGATATCCATCATCCAAACCTGCTTCCTGAGTGAATTCAGTATCAATCCGTCCTCTTCCTCCCAACCATAAACCTATAACAGGGCCAACATTTATATAGTAGTGCCTGGGAAGATTTCCAATAGAATACCTTAGCAAGGGAGATACATCCAAGTAACTGTAGGTAGCTCTATGAAAGAAAATTATATCGGTAGGCAAAACAGCGGTATACCTTCTCGACTTTTCAGAATATACTATATCAATAGCTAATGACCAGTTATCTACTACATCAAAATTGGACACCCAACCAGCATTCCATCCTAACCATGGTGCTTCATTATATAGATCACCGTCTTCCTGTTCAGCGAAAAAGAATTGGCTACCTTGAAAGCCTCCTTTGGGCCCTACCCAAATCTGCGCGTTTGAGGCACTAAATGTGCCACTAAGCAGTACAATCAAAACGATGGAGAATCTCCAAACCGACTTATCTTTCATACTAGAACACCTTGGTATTCAATTCCTACTTGATAGTAAATACGAAATAAGCAGGCTGGTAACCGATTATCAAACGAACTTTTCAACAAATCCTTACATAACTTTAAGGATGAACTCATTTTTTTGCAAATTTCGTTGTGGAATTTGTGTGCAAAGGACATCAATATGGAGAATCCAAGGGATTTAACCTTTGGAAAAGTACAATTTTCACGCTAACGAAATATTGATTTTCTTCGTTACTAATCATTATAAGGTAGGGCTCCTTCGTAGAGTGAGTTGGGAGTAATTGAATATAGGTTGAAGCAACATTTTCGCACATGGGTTGTGAGCATAGGCAAGTATGTCCTGTATGCTCTAGTATGGATTGGAGTGAGCACTCCTGCCCGTGCACAAGAAAACTCACTCTTTTCTCACGCCTACATCAATCCCTACTTCTATAATCCTGCCTTTGCTGGTAGCCAGGGAGGTGCCACCATCTATGGGGTATATCGCCAACAGTTTGTAGGCATCAACGGTGCTCCCCAAACCACAGCCATTACTTACCACCAGCCAATCGGTGAAAAGATAGGGGTCGGTGCCTATGCCCTCAATGACTCACGTGGGCTCCTAAACACCGCCTCTTTCTTGGGCACCTTTGTGTATCAGGTAGAGCTTACCCGTGACCAATCTTTGCGCATGGGTATCAGCACGGGGGTGGGCAGTAACAGTATAGATCTTACGGGGACCAACCCCGATGACCCTGCCATACTTAATGCCTTGGGCAGTTCCTTTTACCTGGAGGGTCAAGCCGGCATAGTTTGGAGCGGGTATAATGCCACGGTGGGCGCCTCCATTCCAAGCTTGTTTGGAACCAATTTTGCTACAGACCAGACCTTTACCATGCCTACCCTTGCTGCTTTTGGCAAGTATATATTCTCAGGCAGTTATCGGTTAAATTTTGGTAAGCAGGGGTTAAACAAGTACAAATACACGCTGGAACCAACCGTACTGTATCGGCTGCTGGAAAATCAACCCGATCAGTTCGAAGTTGCCTCCTTGTTTTGGTTCAATGATATAGGTTGGATAGGTGCTAATTATAGGCACAACGGGGGCGGTGTGCACGGCACCATAGGCATGGATTTTCGGGGTGCCCTCAAAGTAGGATATACTTTTGAGCTAGGTCTCAACAACCAAGTGAGCAATAACCTTCTTACCCACGAGGTTGTGTTGGGGTATAATTTCAGCCGACAGTTGAAGAAACAAACTTCCGCCGTGTTAGCCAACCGTAGGGAGCAACTAGAAGAGCGTAGGAGAGCAGCAGCTGCCGCCGCTGCAGCGGCAGAGCCAGAGCCTACTCCC
>DMST01000072.1:0-192 GCA_003454975.1 Cytophagales bacterium
CTGCTGGGTAGTTTCTTCTACGGCAGCCGCAGCCTCTTCTTGCACGGCGCTAGTTACTGTGGAGGCTACACTACCCCCTTCGGCATCACTACCATTGCTTTCAGAACTTAATATACTAAAGGAAGGATCTTTGTACGTACCACCCAATCCCACGTTTAGGTTGATCGTATTTCCCACCAGATTGGTTTGAGT
>DMST01000072.1:261-37512 GCA_003454975.1 Cytophagales bacterium
TGCCTGCCCCGCCGAACCCGTGGGGATGTCCATCGCCAAACGATAGTCCAAGGTACCGTCCAGACCTCCACTACCCGATACCGTGGTTTTGTAACTACCCACGGTAACATCAAAGGGGGTTACACTCACACGACCATTTTCCACTCGGGCCGAAAGGATGATATCTTTGATCCGAACACCATCGGCTTTGTTGCCTAGTTTGGTGGTTTCGGCAATTCCGCTTACCAGCGGGCCCGACTCCAATGCTGCCCGGGCAATGGCAATAAGTCCTGCTCCGGTCAAGGTGCCATAATCAGGCATCATATCTTCCTCCAGATCAGTCTGTATACTGAAATCAGTGCTGAACTTACCCGTCATATTCTCCGCCACAGGTGCCAGCCGACGCACGACGCCCGATGCCAGATAAGCATCCTTGATAGAAACCTCTTCAATATCAAGATCTAAATCCACCTTAGGGTCTTCCGGGATACGTGTATCGTAGGCTCCACTCACAGCAAAGTCACCATCGAGTGTGCGGAACGTGAGCCCATCTAAAAGTACTTGCCCTCCGCGCACCACAATTTTGCCCTTAATATTGTCTAGCTCCAGGTCATCATAGTACACTTTGGTCAAGGCAGAGTTCAAGGTGAAATCGATATTCTGCGGTACCACTACTACTTCCATGGTGCTGGTAGTGGTATCTTCTTCCATCCCTTCTTCTACTACTTCCTCTTCGGAATCGTCCGAAGCCATCAGCTCGTTCAGGTCTAGCGTATTCGAAGTAAAGTCCAGCGATCCTTGTAGTACGGCACCCTCTTCCATCACGTAGGCCAGGTAGTTGGTCACTGAACCCTTTAGGTGCACGTCGCTTTTGCCCAAGGTCATGTCGAGACTATTCACTGCTGCCTGACGTGGATCAAAGGACATATCAGCTCGGCTAATCTCTACCGGCATGGGTACATCCGGGCTGGCGTAGCGGAAGTTGGTGATTTCCAAAGTACCGTTGGTGGGCAGCTGATCGTACTGCTCCGCTTCCAGCGCACTGTACACACCTTCAGTTGTCAGATCCATTGCAAGTCGTCCGGTCAGTTCAGTATCCTCTAAGTGTACCACGTGCGCCAGCTTGTCCAGGTCTAGTCCCCCTACAGCCGCTACCTTCCAGGTGTAGTCAGCCAAATTGCGCAAGGAGCCGTTGATCTTTATTTCATCTCCATCCAGGTTTAGGTGAAGATTCTCTAAAAGGATTTCTGTATCGTCCAGCGTACCAGTGGCGTTGCTGGCCTCCAGCTTCATCTCGATGTCTTTCATCGGGATGGGATACTCGGCATACGTCAATTCGCCCTGGTTCAGGTTCATGTTCACCTCGAACTTGGGCATACGGTCATTTTCCTCATCGTAAATCCCATCGGCTACTACCTTGAAGGCAAAAGCACCTGCCAGATCTATACCGTCCAAGGTTTCTGGAGGTAAAGAGGTAGCCAAAGCGTGTAAATCAAGGTTACCTTCCAGATCGGTTTTTATCTCCGGGGTACTAAGGCCACGTACCGAGGCAGTCCCTTCCACCCGTCCGGTAGTACCCATGGTGAGTCCCAAGGTTGGGACGTCAATGGCCGTCTCGTCTATGTTACCTGAAGGGTTATCTACCAACACGTGCAGGTTCACGTCCTGCAAAGCCGAGGGCAAACCAGGATAGTTGAAAGCACCATCGTCTATCCGAAAATTGAAGCGGAAAGCAGGCATACCGTCGTCTTCAAAACTGTAAAGCCCCTTGAGCGCTCCGTCAAACTGTACGTTGCCTTCGGCTGTCAGGTCGGAAATATCTCCGGCATAATATTCCGGTACTAAAGAGAGCAGACTTTTAAAGGTGGTTTCTTCTGAGGCAAAGGTCAGATCCAGATCGTAGCCTTCATCCGGCATACCGAAGAAGCCATCGAAGTGCAAACCAAAATCGCTGAGGTTGAGATGGTTTTGTTTGAAGGTAAAGGTATAGTCCACGTAGTTCATGTCCAGTACCACATTGCCATCCAAGGATTGGCCGTTGAGGTACTTCACCTCATCGTATTCAAAGCCTACTTTTTCGATAGCTAGCTCAGTAGCCAGATCGAACCGCTCCGTGGTGATATCCCCTCCACCCTTCATATTCAGGCCTTCCAAATCTATCAGCATGCCGTACCCAGCATCATAGTACACAAAAGAGCCCTCGGTAATGGACCAGTGGTCGATGGCGATAGTCATTTGCTCCTCCGTTTCTTCCTCTACTTCCTCCTCGGCGGGGGCTGCTTCCGCATCGTCAGATGATTTGACGATATCATAGTTGGCCGGGCCATTCTCCAAAGAAAGTATGAGAATGTGCGGCTCTTCTAAGCTTAAGCCCGTTAGGGTGATATCGCCCTTAATAAGCTTCTTGATGTCCATTTCCAGACCTAGGGTACGTACATCTAGCAGGGTATCGCCTTCAAATACCCCCTTACCTACAATACCCAGCTCTTTCAGCGTCACGGTCATGTTGGGGAAGTTGGAAAACAGACTCAGGCCGATGTTTTCGTGATCAAAGTACACCGTTGCGTCCAGGGTACTTTCCAGTTCCTTGTCAATGGCCGCTTTGATGTCGTCTTTAAAAAATATCGGCAGAATAAACAGGGATGCGATAACCAATACCACAAGGATCCCCAGAGCAATCAGGATGCGTTTCATTAGGAAGGGAGATTAGCGTTTTTCGTTAGAATAAAGGTAGGAAGAAACGAGAGAGGATGGGGAAAACCAGGGGTGTGAATCAACCGTCTACGTAGGGTTTTGTTGGAGAAACCAACGAATTTGGGTCAATCAACAGGCACTGTATCTAGAAATTACAATGGACCATCATCCTAGGATTCCTCCCAAAGTTCCTGTAGCCACTATCATTCATTTTCATACAACCGCTCCAGCGCATCCTTCACCACCAGCAAGTCTCCCAAATAGGGTTCGCGTTTGGCATTAGCTGCTAGAGGAATCTCCCATAATCCCAACGTAGTGTATTTATCTTGAGTAGTAAGGCTAGCATTCTTGCCAAAGGCCCCCATATTCACCAATAGAGAAGAGGTACGGTTAAGTGCAGCACCGGGTGATAAACTGAGGCTCAGCCAGAAGTTACCGTGCTGCAGTCGATTGAGCCGGACGGCTTGGATTTGCTCGCGGGTGAGGATGAAAGTACGACCCAATCGGGCCTGTACCAGGGCATTCCGAAATTTTACCTGGATCTCCAACCGCTCAGGCCCGGCAATAACTCGGTATTGTCGCGCTTGCACCAGGTACACCAAAAAGAGAATAGCCACGAATATGACCAAAATGGGAATCACGAACCAGAGGCCAAAACCTCCACCGTTGTCCATCACCATAGTAAGTATAAACGTAGGGATACCAGTAAAGAAGTAAGCCACCAAAAAGAGCGTAAACCGATGACTAAAGGAAGGCCTTTTGCGAAAGGTATACTCGGTACCACCCTGGACCGTTTGTGTTTTTAGCTGGGCTGAAGCCCTAAAATTGTGGTTCTCCTCTTGCCGTTGATAGCTGCGCGACGCCTCAGCGGAAGCACCTATCCCCTGCGAGTCTTCCAGTTTCATACCCAAGTATTGCTGAATCTCCACGGCCAATTCAATGGCACGGTCCTTTTTATTTGTCACCTCATAGAGCCAAAAATGGGTACCGTCTTTTAGAATCAAGAATACCGCATACACATCCGTGTAGGAGCTGTTGCCTGAGCTGTTTTGGTTGCTCCGCCGCTCGTGGGTGAAGGCCAGGTGGCTGGCCGAACCTAGCCCAATCATAAAGGCCTGATCCATCCCGTCCTGCTGGTACAGCAGCACTTCCTCTTTAGCGTCCAGAGTGACCGTGGCCTTGGTTTTCTTGGGTCTTTGGGTAGTGACGGCCAGCATTGCCAGCAAGCCAAAACACAACAGAAGACTGGCAATCAGCAGATTAGAAAATACGTAAGTACCTTCGTACACCTGCAACCCGATGTAGCCGCTGGCTCCCAAAATCAATATCACTCCAATAATGGCAAAAAGTGCCAACACGCAGCCTTCGGCACGATTGCCAAAGTTTCGGGTAATGATGACCATTCGCCCATTTTGCTCAGTGATCTTGGAGTTAGTATCACCCATGGCTAATCTTAGGTAAAGTCTAGTAAAATCCTGAATCCCCTCCCGACTCCGAAAGGGTGACGTGCTAAGGTGAATCCATCCGGTCGTTGGTGAGCCACCTCTCCCCATACCTCACCTTTCCAGCGGAGCAATACTTGCGTAGAGCGCTTTTCAAGGGTGAATTTGCCGCCTTCGAACTCAGGAAACTGTGGGTCTTTGCCATTGGAGAGAATCACCATGGCCTGCTCATTGGTGCCGGCCAATCGTTGAAAGCATACCCGAATGTAAATATCATCCCACACGGCTTCCCACCATTTATCTAGTAGCAGCTCCAGAGTTTTTTTGGCAGAGAGTGCAGCCATAGGTTCGAATAGGGTTAGTGGTTAGATGTCTTCCTATTCAAAGTAGAAAATCCCCACCATTGCAGCAAACCATGAGGCGATTCCTCTTTGGATTGCTTAACCCTAAAACCTGGGAAGCAGACATCTCCCTTTACTTGATCTTTCTGTTTTTGGGGCAATAAGCGAGCTCAATATCCTGGTAGGTAGGTCCGGGATAAAACGTGGAGGCTTCAAGCTTCACTTTGAAATACCCCCATCGCCTTCGACTAATCATCCTTAGCCCAAGATCATGCCTTCAGCGGGGTCTTGGCGGATTAGGCGTGTCAGGATATTGTACAGTTGTGGCAGATCATCACGAAATTCGGCTGGGCGTTCAAAAAAGTTTTCCAAGGCCACGGCAAAGAATTCCTCTTCGTTGGTGGCTGCATAGGGTCGAAATAGATGGTCGTTCCCACTGGCAATTTTTTCCATCTCCCATCGAGCATGATTAGTCCAGTAGGCCAGCAGTCCCGTGTGCAGGTAATCATATTCCCGGCTGATAATCCGATCTTCCAGGTGAAAAGCATGGGCCAGCTCGTGCACGCCTAGGTTGATTCCGTCTCCATCGTCAATTAGGCCCTTCACAAAGTGCTCCCAGGATATAATGATGATGCCTAGCCGAGGATTCACTTCTCCCTTGTGGTATGCCTGGTTGATTTTAGAATAGTAATCCGTGGGATAAATCAATATGCGCTCAAAGCTGCGAAAGTAGATAAGCTCCATACCAAAAGAGAGCATTACGGCCGTAGCGCTGATCAGCGCAATCATTTCTGGAGTCACCCGCTCAAGCCCGCCTCTAGCCAAGAACTTTTTGGTGCGAATGAAAAGCGCCACTCGGTGCCGAAACCGCGCCTTCTCGGTTTCATTCAAGCGTTGGTAGTAAGGGAAATATTTCTCGATGGGCTCCCGATAATGCTTGCCCAATAGCAAGTAAACTTTGGCATTTTCCCGTATGCTGCCTTGAAAATGCCGGTAGATATCCCGGAAGATTTTGAAGAACCCCACCACTATCACGAGGACAATGGCCAAGGGGGCAAGGAGAAAAAGATAATCCATGGTTGGTTGAGTTACGTAAAAAGAATGGCTGCTACCTTATGAGTAGCAGCCATTTTTGGTTTATTACAATGAAACATCAAAGCAACTGCTCGTAGATGCGCTCTGGCGAGCAAGCTTCTGCCAAGCGAGCTTCCAGCTCATCAATATGGACACGCTCTTGCTCCGTGGTATCTCGGTGACGGATAGTCACGGTATTATCTTCCAGCGTATCATGGTCTACGGCAATGCAGAAGGGAGTACCAATCAGGTCTTGGCGGGTATAGCGCTTACCAATGGACTGCTGCTCTTCATATATCACGTTGAATTTCGCGCGCAGCTTGCGGAATATCTCCATTCCTTTATCCGGTAAGCCGTCCTTCTTGGTCAGCGGTAGAATGGCCGCTTTTACGGGAGCAATCGCCGGGTGCAGTTTCAAAAAGACCCGGGTTTTCGATTTCTCCCCGTCTGTTACCGT
The DNA here is from genome assembly GCA_003454975.1 of Cytophagales bacterium. Classification (GTDB taxonomy): domain Bacteria; phylum Bacteroidota; class Bacteroidia; order Cytophagales; family Cyclobacteriaceae; genus DMST01. The sequence goes on from DMST01000072.1 coordinate 6,249, forward strand.
CAGCTCCGTATATGCCTCGCAGAGGTGCATCAAGAAAAGGCGGTCTGCTCCTACCGAGGTTTCCACTACATAGGGAATGTAGTTCTGATTTACTTCGGGGTCGAAGTACTGCATTTTCTTCTTGCTGAATTCTTGGTGTGCCTTCAGGTCAAAATCAGTTCGGGAGTGGATACCCTCTACTTCCTTCCAGCCAAAGGGAAATTCAAATTCTATATCCTCGGCCGCATTCGCATAGTGAGCCAGCTTTTCGTGCTTGTGGAACCGCAGCTTCTCAGCAGGAATACCAACGGCCTGGTGCCATTTCATCCGCGCATCGCGCCAGCGCTCGTAGCTTTCCATTTCTGTATTGGGCCGCACGAAGTATTGCATCTCCATCTGCTCAAATTCCCGCATGCGGAAGATGAACTGGCGCGCTACAATCTCGTTACGGAAAGCCTTACCAATCTGGGCAATACCAAAAGGAACCTTTTGGCGTGAGGTTTTCTGTACGTTTAGGAAGTTCACGAAAATGCCTTGGGCCGTTTCCGGACGCAGGTACACGGTACTGCTGTCGTCCGCAACAGATCCGATCTGTGTGCTAAACATCAGGTTGAACTGCCGTACCTCGGTCCAGTTATCGGTACCCGATTCGGGGCAGACAATTCCCTGCTCTATAATAAGATTGCGCACACCTTCTAGATCATCAGCGTCCAGCAAAGCCGCCATCTTCTCTACTAGGGCCTTCCCTTCGTCTGCTTTGCCCTCCTTTTCCAAAGCCGCCGCCTTGTCTTCCAGCAACACATCCGCGCGGTAGCGCTTCTTCGAATCCTTGTTGTCAATCATCGGATCGTTGAAGCTATCCACGTGGCCAGAAGCCTTCCACGTGGTGGGGTGCATAAAAATGGACGCATCAATACCTACCACATTGTGGTTCAGGCGCGTCATAGCCGTCCACCAGATATCTTTCAGGTTTTTCTTCAGCTCAGAACCCCAGGGGCCGTAGTCATACACGGCTTGGAGACCATCATAAATTTCGCTGCTTTGGTATACAAACCCGTATTCTTTTGCGTGGCTGATCACCTTCGCAAACAGGCTGTTCTCGGACGTGTCTTGCTGCTTTGCCATAATGGCGGCAAAGATAGCCGGATTTAGGAAACATCACCGCTCTAGTCTCCGGACTTGGGCCTATTGCCCAGAAAGTCTTTTGCCTCCAGGATTGAAAGATTCCTTGATTGGGTCCTGATTTGGGTGCGAGGAAGTTTCCTTTTTAAAATTCAATAGGCATGCTTTTTAAGCTATACAGATGAATACTCCTACCACTCTTATTTTAAATCAACACCACTGAATTACAGAGAATAATCAAACCAAACCAGGGCCAGGTCCCGGTATTGCATAGGGTTGTTAGGGAAGTCGCGCACTTGGGGTTGCAGTAGTCGATAGCCCTCATCGTACCATAACACTAACAAAGGTGCTTCGTCCATCAGAATTTGCTCGGCTTCTAGGAATAGCTCGTTGGCCTCCTCGATCGAGCGGGCTCGAATGGCCTCTTGGTACAGCCAATCGTATTTCTCATTCTTCCAGCGCGCTACGTTGGGGTAGCTTGGTTGGTCCTGCGTTTTGGGTACCGATTCGCCAGAAAACAACCAGAGAAAGTTTTCTGCGCTGGGATAGTCCGCGTACCAACCGGCTCGCATCAAATTAAAATCTCCGTAAAATCCCTTTTCCAAAAGCTGCGCCAAGGGATACACTTTTATTTCCACGTTCACATTTAAATGGTCGAGAAACTGCTTTTGCAACTCCACTGCCACTTGCGTGTTGCGTTCTCCGTCTGCATTCAGAATGAGTGAAATCTCCGGGAAACCCTCCCCAGCCGGATAGCCTGCCTTTTCCAGGTAGTACTGTGCGGAATCTTTCTGCAGCGAATAGCCTCTTACTTTTTCGGTATCATAGTCTGGGAAAACCGGCGGAGTGATGCCATGATTACCCGCTGCAAATCCTTCGCCATTGAGAACATAGTTCAATATCTTCTGACGGTCCACAGCAAAGTTGAAAGCCTTACGCACATCTACGTCATCAAACACCTCGTTTTGTGTGTTGAAAAACAAGAACTGCGTGACCATTTCAGGTACGCGCTGCAGTTGATATTCACTGTATTCGCCGTCTTCAGCATCTTCGGCCGTACCGGCCAATATTTCCATAATGTAGTCCGTAGGCAGGCGATACACCATGTCGAAGTTGTGCTGGCGAAATTCCAACAGCTCCGTTTTTTTATCCTTTACAAACTGAATGTGAATACCCTCCAGGAATGGAAGCGTATTACCCTCAGCATCCTTGCGGTGGTAGTCCAGGTTCTTCCGCAGAATGATAGCAATATCCTCGTCTATACTTGCCAAGAAAAACGGGCCCGTGCCTACGGCGCGATTGCGCATGCCTTCGCCATAGGCAACTTCGGCCTCCGGGGCATAAATGAAACAGGCAGGCTGGGCTAGGTACATCAAAAATAAGCTGTTCGGTTCCGTCAGCTGAATCCGAAGAGTATGCTTGTCTTCTACCTGAATGCCGGAGACACCGCCGGTTGGTGCTTGGCCTTCCGCAGAGGCTGCGTAGTATTCGCTTGCTCCTTGGATGATTCCTTGAAACAGGGAGAAATTTTGATTCTGTCGCCGCTGTGTGCACAGCATACCGAAACAATAGGCTACATCTTTGGCTTCCAGCTCTCGACCCTCTCCATTGGGGAAGCAGGGATCATCTTGAAAATAAACCCCCTTCTTTAACCGAAAGGTATAACTGGTGCCGTCGGGACTGAGGTCGTAACCCTCTACCAACCGAGGCACTACTTGCAGGGTAGTGGGATCGAAGGCAAACAAGCCTTCGTAAATCTGGGACGCCGTTCGGTAAGTGAAGGCATCCGTGATACTATGAGGGTGTAACGATTTTATGTATTCACTTTCGTTGAGACGGAACACACCGCCATAGTTTTTGCCGCCGGCCGCAGGAGTGAATCCACTAGGGCCGTTGGTTGACTCTTCGTTGGGTCGCACACAGGCCACCACCATCACTAGGCTCAGCCATGCCAAGCCACGAAAGGAAACCGTCATAAAACGTCTAACGAAAATCTTTGATTGAGGGATCAGCAGCAAGTTGTCCAAAGTAAACAAATCGATGCAAAGTAGTTTGGTTTGGGAAAGATAGTACCCAAAAGAAAGGAGACCACCTGTTACCACAGTCTCCTTTTCGACGAATGCCAGCCTTATTCTGCTGCCATGGGCTCGTTCACGAAATTCATCTCTTCAATGAGCCGATCTGCTCCTGCGTATTTTTCGATCACCCACCCGATGTAGCGTACATCTACCGCTATGTTACGGCAGATCTCCGCATTATACATCACATCGCTCATCGTGCTTTGCCAGGTGCGGTCAAAGTTGAGTCCGATCAGGTTGCCCTCCGCATCCAAAATGGGGCTACCGGAATTGCCGCCTGTGGTGTGGTTGCTCGCTAAAAAGTTGACCGGCAAATACCCTTCCTCATCTGCCCAGCGGCCATATTCCCGAGACTCAGCCAGCATTTTAATTTTCTCGTCCAAGAAAAATTCATGGGTATTTGCTACGCCAGGTACCTCTTTCGCAATTACACCATCCAAGGTGGTGTAGTGCCGGTACACCAAGCCATCACGAGGTTCCATTCCTCCTACCGACCCGAAAGCTACCCGCAACGTGCTGTTTGCATCCGGGGCAAAGGCCCGGTCTGCATTCATCTCACGCAAGCCTTCAATGTAGATTTTAGTCAGGGCATCAATTTTTGCTTGGGGACCATTTACTTCACCACGGGCAGTAGAGTAGAATTCTTGAATTTCTGCTACCATTTCCAGCGCGGTCAAGTCGTACAGCGCCTTTTGATGCGCGCGAGGATTTCCTGCGTATTCGTCCAGCCATTCCATAGACAGCCAATCGCCCTCATAGAAACTTTCCGCCGGATCTCCGGCTTTGGCAAAAGCAGACAAATGGTAGGTGCTCGGCACGTTTTCCCGATATAAATCCAACATGGCCGATAGCACTGCTTTGTCCGTAGCCAAATCAAAATTCTTTAGGAATCGTTTCGCTTCTACCAAATACTCTTCACGCTCGCCGGTATCCTGAATGGAAGCCAAGGCATAGAGCAATTGGAAATATTGGATAGCATCATGCCGAACCAAACCTTCGCGCAAGTATTGGTACGCTACATTGCCTTTTTGCACTTTCTGTACTTCCGCAGCAATGTCATCCAGCACAGAACCGTATTTTGCTTTACGCCCTGCTTCTGCATTTACCCACTCCATAAACTCAGCTTCCAACGCCTTCTTCCTAGTGATGGCATCGTAGCTTTCTAGTCCCATCGATTCCCCAATCCACTTTTTCCAGTAGTTTGCCGTGCTGGCATACTTGCTGGCATAGGCAATTCGGACACGGTCGCTGGCCTGCATGTACTGGTCCATGATCTCCAGTTTGGTTTCCCGAATCCCAATTCGGTGAGGATTGGTTTCTTCCACCAATAGCTTCACGGCATCCGAAGTAAGGTACTGCTGGGTACGGCCAGGGAAGCCAAATACCATAGTAAAGTCACCGGGCTGGATACCGGCCAGTGAAAGATTGAGTGAACGGCGGGGTTTCAAGGGCACATTGTCTTCAGAATATGGGGCTGGCTTTCCATCGGGCGCGGCATAGATTCGGAAAAGCGAAAAATCACCCACATGGCGGGGCCACTCCCAGTTGTCAGTATCGCCCCCATACTTACCTATGAAAGTAGGAGGTGCCCCTACCAAACGCACATCTTCAAAGCGCTCAGTCACAAACATGTAGTATTCTGAACCGTTGAAGAACGGCTTAATTTCTGCTTGGTAATGCGTGCCCTCAATAGCATCAGCCGAAACTTTAGCAATGTTGGTCTCAATCAAACTTTCCAGCTTAATCTCTGGGGTATCCTCCGTGATGCCCGCCATTACCTTTTCCGTCACCTCTTCTATGCGAATGATAAACGTAGCGTGCAATCCTGGACTAGCAATTTCATCCTCCAACGATGGGGCCCAAAATCCGTTGGTGAGCAAATCATTTTCCACCGAGCTATGGGACTGAATGACTCCATACCCACAATGGTGATTGGTAAGCAGCAGCCCCTGCTCGGATATTACTTGGCCAGTACAATAGCCGCCAAACGATACAATGGCATCCTTCAAGCTTCCCTCATTGATGGAATAAATATCCTCCGCTGACATTTTCATACCCAATTCTTGCATGCGTTCTTCGTTCAGTTGCTTGAGCAACAAAGGAAGCCACATGCCCTGGTCGGCTTTGGCAGGGAATATGCTTGCCAAGCTGTATATACATAGCATGGCCAGGCGAAGAAAAGAAGGTTTCATACCCATATCGTTTTGGTCAATTTTCGAATAAAAGTGGGTCAATAATATATGACCTTTGCAGAGCAACTTACTGAGAGTATGAAAGTAAACAAACGGTATCTACCAAGAACGGCAAAGGTGGCCGTAGCCTTGGTAATTTTTTTGTGGGGTATGGCGCCTCAGGTAGGCCAAGCCCAAGATTCTAAACTTCGGGGCAACGTAGGTTTGCACGGAGTGATGCTGACCCGACCCGGTGTTCGTGCGGGAGTGGAGTATCAATTACTAGAAAATAGCAAGAGCGGACTGCTCGGTAGACTGTTCCCTAGCCAGCCCAACGTGAAACACCGGTGGGTGGTGGCCCCACAGGCTGGACTGTATTGGGATCCTAGAAGTTTCACTGCCTTACACGGCTCCCTGGAATTTGGCCGGGTTTCCGGCCGAGACAAAGGACTGTCTCGGCAATGGCGGGTAGGACCTGGCTTCCACTACTCCTTCCTTCCGGAAGTATATGAGGTTACGGGCAACAGTGTAGACGCGCTCGGCATTGCCGGCCGCAATTTTATCACCTTATCAGGCACCTATGGTTTCGGAATCGGCAATCCAAAATCAGCCGTTTGGCTCAATCTGCACACGCAGTTTTTGCTGGGCTATAATGTCAACATTATGCCCATCGCCGGAATAGAACTCGTTTACCAATTTGCTACCCGTCGCTAATGAAATTCCGATATTTTCTCCCCATCCTACTAGGCATCGTGGCCATAGGTACTAGCTGCGAATCTGATGAGCCTACCAATGTGGCCGACGTATTGCACGTGCGCCGCAACAATGCTGACATTCCCGCCTACGTATTTGGCAATGTGTCTAGTGATACTTTCATCCTGCTCCTGCACGGTGGCCCCGGCGGAAGTGGCATGGAATACCGTTCGGGTTCTTATGCTGAGCAGCTAGAACAACAGTACGCCGTAGTCTACACCGACCAGCGCGGCCAAGGCATGTCACAAGGAAACTACAGTCTGGAAGATGTAACCATCGATGAGCTGGTGGAAGATGTACGTGCTCTGGCACTCACGCTGAAATTTAAATACGGTGAGAACATCAATCTGTACTTGATGGGCCATAGCTGGGGCGGTACTTTGGGTACCGCCGTCATGATCAAAGATGATTACCAAGAGTTGTTCGACGGTTGGATTGAGGTAGACGGAGCACACGATTTACCTTTGGTGTATAGTGGAGGCATTCGGCTTTTTGACAGCATAGGTAACCAACAAATTGCCGCTGGAAATTCTGTAGAATTTTGGCAGGAAATTTTGGATAGCATCGCCATCATGAATCCTAATCCCGCACAGGCTTTACCCGAGCATACTTTGTTTCTAAACCAAAAGGGATTCGAAGCAGAAACTGAGCTGAACAATGCGGATATCTTGGAATCCGGCGATCTGTCCAACCTGGGTCAGCTACTAGCAAATACTTTGTACTTCAACAATTTGCTCACTTCCTTTTGGTCCGGTAGGCTCACCAATATTTATCTCAGCGAAGCAGGCCTCGAAGAATATTCTGCTACCTCACAACTCAATCGGATCACCACTCCCACGTTACTATTATGGGGCCGATACGATTTTGTGGTGAGTCCAGAGTTAGGATACTCCGCTTATGAAGAAATCAGTGCTGAAGATAAAGAGCTCATTATCTTTGAACGCTCCGGCCACTCACCCATGAGTAACGAACCCGATGCCTTTGTGGCAGCGGTGGTGAGTTTCATCGAGCGGAACAATTAAGAAAAACCTACAAACAGAGTACAAGTTGCCTACTTTCATTTCATACCGGCCGCACGTTTTGGCCGGCTTCCTCTTCTTTATTCAAATTTCATGGGGCTGGGCACAGTCCCATCTTCACACCACCGAGACCTGTGGGCACACCAAAGCTTGGGCACAGCGGTTAGCTCATCAGGAAACCGACGATACGGGATTTGATGTGAAGTGGTACTTTTTAGATCTGGAAGCGAGCAACGCCGATGTATCCTTATCGGGATCTACTACTATTTTGGTAGAAGCCACGAGTGCTCTAGACGAAGTTGTTTTTGAACTGCAGCGGGACTATGATGTTTCCTCGGTAACCATCAACGGTAGAGAGGCAGTATTTCTGCATGAACTAGACGAGGTACGAATTCTATTGGCACCCGAAGAACCCGCAGGTACACTGATGGAGTTTGAGATTTTTTATTCGGGTGCGATCCCCATCACCGGCAATTTTTTCCAGGGAATTAATAATGCCTACAGCGCTCAGTGGGACCAGCGGGTTACTTATACGCTTTCCGAACCCTACAACGCCTACCAGTGGTTTGCGGCGAAACAGGTACTCACCGACAAAGCGGATTCTGTCTGGATACACGTTACCACTCCTGCAGATCAGGAAGTAGCTTCCAACGGTATCCGCCAAGAACCTGAGATTTTAGACGAAGTTCGGGTTACGCACAAGTGGAAAACGAATTATCCCATTGCGTACTACCTCATTAGCATGACCATCGGAGATTATCAGGAGTATAATTTCACGGTAGAACCAGAAGGGGAGAACCCCATTTTTGTGCAGAACTACATCTACGATGATCCAGCGGTTTTGGAATTCTATCGGGAGGATATTGATGAAACCGCAGATATGCTCAAGCTATTTTCTGAGCTATTTGGTGCCTATCCATTTAGTGGCGAAAAGTACGGCCACGTTCAGGCGCCATTTGGTGGAGGCATGGAGCACCAAACGATGTCGCTGATGGGCAATTTCAACTTTACCCTCATTGCTCATGAATTAGGACACCAGTGGTTTGGCGATTATGTTACCTGTGGCACCTGGCAAGACATCTGGATCAACGAAGGATTCGCCCGGTATTCCGAGTACCTCGCCATCGAAAAGCTAATCGACCGTGCTACCGCCGAAGAATGGCGGCAAGATGATGTGGAGCGCATCCTCTCTGAGAACGGAGGTACCGTTTTCGTACCTGAGAGTGGGGCCGATCTTCCGTCACGTATTTTCGATTTCCGGCTCACCTACAGTAAAGGAGGCCAGCTGGTGCACATGCTCCGGCACGAGATCAATGACGATGACCTGTTTTTTCGGGTGCTAAGGGAGTTTGTTCAGCGTAAAGCCTTTGCCACCGGAACCGGCGATGATTTTGTTGAAGTCCTCAACGAGTTGACGGAGCAGGATTTCACCTGGTTTTTTGAGCAATGGTACTACGGCGGTGGTTTCCCCATTTACGATATTACCTGGGAAGATGGGGCCGATACCGTTTGGATTCAATCTGATCAAACCGGCAGCTATAACGGTGCTCCTTTTTTCCAAGGCACTTTGCCCTTCCGGCTCACCTTGGAAAACGGTGGCCAAGAAATCGTACGGGTTTTCCAAAGCGAGAACAATCAGAAGTTTGCCATTCCCATCTCAGACCGAGTGGTAGACGTAGAGTTTGACTATGAGAATTGGATATTGAAAGAAGTGAATTCCGTTCGTCGGGGTGGGGTAGTGGGTATTCCCTTGGAGTACCGGGCTTCTGCGAAAATATACCCGCAGCCCGCCACGGGGGGCTACGTTCATCTAGAAGGCATTTCCAGTTTGAGCCGCGTTCAGGTGATCGACCTTCAAGGAAGATTCCACCAGATTTCAAGTGTTCAGGAAGGCGAGCGCTGGCGGCTTGATCTTTCCCGGCTGCAGGCTGGGATGTACCAGCTTCGTGTAGAGGACGAGTTGGGGGGTGTAAGCTTGCCTTTGGTGGTACGATGATCCTTTCCATTCTCCCTAGCATTCTGGAAATTTGCCCATCATGAAAAAGCTAAGCACCTCCGAGTTGAACCGCATCTCGGTCGACGATTATAAATCCACCAACAAGATTCCCCTGGTGGTCGTGTTGGACAACATCCGCAGCATGCACAACGTAGGGGCTGCCTTCCGTACTGGCGATGCCTTCGCCATCGAAAAGATTTTCCTCTGCGGGATAACAGCCAAACCACCACACCGCGATATCCAAAAGACCGCTCTCGGGGCACAAGATTCGGTGGCTTGGGAATACACCTCTACCACTACCGAAGCGCTGGAGCAGCTAAAGGCTGATGGCTATATTTTGTGCATCATCGAACAAACGGACGAGAGCGTGCAGCTCAACGAATTCGCCTTTGAGTCTGGCAAGAAGTACGCTGTAGTTTTCGGCAACGAAGCGTTTGGTGTGGAAGACGCCGTTCTACCCCTAGCCGATGTAGCTTTAGAAATTCCCCAGTTCGGGACCAAGCACAGCCTCAACGTCAGCGTTTGCCTGGGCGTAGTGCTTTGGGAAGCGGTCAAGGGATTAAGGTAAGCTTCTGATAATCAGGTTATTATATTTCATCAGGATACCCTAGGGCACTGTGAACCATGGTTTCGGTGCTATGGTCCAGAAAATGTTAAAAATGCGACACCTAAATTCGCGAAAACAAGCCCTGAGATTCGCGCAGAGGAGAAGGAGCTGACCTGTGGTCCAGGTGACTTTACTCTCGACGGCTTTATTTTGTATTACCTTTTATGAATTATGTGAGGTAGAGGCTGCCGATGAAATTCCTGGATAAGTACTCTCCAATTTTGATCCATTTTTCACCTTTCGATCCTTTTTGGTAGTTGTTTTCAGCGGACCAGTAGAATTTCTGTGGAAAATGGTGACAAGCAAAGGGCCCAAATAGGGAAGCATCCATAAAACCCGATAGTGGAGGCGTTTTCGTGCAGGCTTGTAGTAAGTCGTCTTCTTAACCTTGAAATGAAGGGTAATTGCCCACCAAAGATGGCCCAATAGCAATGCTAGAGAAAAATAAATTAGCTGGTACATATCGTAATATACGAAAAGAAGGTCCCTCCGGTTAATACACAAAGAGACCTTCAAATTCTCTTATTGACAGGTGCTAATCGACTTAGGTATTGATCGGCACTTTCCGAAGTACGGTGTCAATCACATGTCGAGTATCCACACCGTCGGCCTCCGCCTCGTAGTTCAATAACAAGCGGTGATTAAGTACATCTTGTGCCACATCTTTGATGTCTTCAGGCAGTACGTAATCGCGCTCATCCATATAGGCCACCGCTTTCGCGGCCAGGTTTAGGTTGATACTAGCTCGGGGGGAAACACCGAACTGAATGTACTGGGCCTCATCTACCAAGCCGTAATCTTTCGGCTGGCGGGTAGCAAATACCAACTCGATGATATAGCGTTCTAGTGATTCACTTATACTTACTCCATTGATCTCCTTACGGATATCAAAAATATCTTCTTTAGTCAAGATAGTATCCAGGGTATGCTCGGCCGATAGGTTAGACATCCGCCGCATCACTTCCAGCTCTTCCTCCTTAGTGGGGTAGTCCACAAAAACCTTCATCATGAAACGGTCTACCTGAGCTTCGGGTAGGGGATAGGTTCCTTCCTGGTCTACCGGGTTTTGGGTAGCCAATACTAGGAAGGGTCGGTCCAAACCAAAAGTCGTTTCACCAATGGTAACTTGCTTTTCCTGCATACTTTCCAGCAAAGCCGATTGTACTTTGGCGGGAGAGCGGTTCACCTCGTCTGCCAAGATTACATTGGCGAAGATGGGTCCCTTTTTTACCTCAAACTTGGATGTCTGTTGGTTATAGATCATCGTACCAATGAGGTCGGCAGGCAGCAAGTCGGGCGTAAACTGGATGCGCTGAAAATCCAGATGGAGAACGTTGGCCAGGGTGTTGACGGTAAGGGTTTTTGCCAAACCGGGCACCCCCTCCAGCAAAATATGGCCCTGGGTAAATAAGCCTACCAGCAGTCGATTGATCATGTGTTCCTGACCAACCACTACCTTACCTACTTCAGCAATTACTTGACGGATTTTGGCCTGATGCTCTGCCATGGCATCACGCGGTAAAGCCGGTACATTTTCTTCACTCATACGGTTGAAGCAAATAGCGTTTATCGGGCAGCAAGTATAAAAAAATTCGCCCGTTTCCAGGCGAATCGTTTTGAGTTCGGTATGGGGCTAGGATGAATGCCAGCACGGGACCGTTATTGGTAAATCTCGTCGATTACCGTGGCATTGTGTTCCAGGATAATCTTTCGGCGCAACGATAGTTTCGCCGTCATTTCCCCTTTGTCTACCGAGAATTCCTCTTGTAGGATAGCGTACTTCTTTACCTTCTCCCACTGCGCAAAATCATCGTTGGCTTTTTCTACCTCACGGTCAAACTTATCCTTCACCTCAGGTTTTGCTAACAATTCCTTATCGTTAGCGTATTTAATACCCTTAATTTCTGCCCATTCTTTCAAGGCCTCAAAATTAGGAACGATCAACGCAGAGGGGAAACGTTTGCCAGCGCCCACCACCATGACTTGCTCAATCATCATGGATTCCTTGAGCTTATTTTCCAGGAGCTGGGGCGCCACGTACTTACCACCCGAGGTTTTAAACATTTCTTTCTTGCGGTCGGTGATTTTCAGGTATTTACCCTCCACCAGCTCACCAATATCACCGGTATGGAACCAACCATCGGGTTCAATAGCCTCTTCCGTCAGATCTGGGCGTTTGTAGTAACCCATCATTACGTTAGGGCCTTTTACCATCACCTCGCCATCTTCAGCAATTTTCACCTCCACTCCATCAAGCAGCGGACCTACGCATCCGATCCGCAAATCGTCCAATTGACTGAAACTCACACCTGGTGAAGTTTCGGTGAGACCGTAGGCTTCCAAAATTGGAACTTGTCCTGCCCAGAAAACACGGGCAAGTCGTGGTTGCAAGGCCGCACCACCCGATACGATGAATTTTACATTATCGCCCAGAGCCTCACGCCATTTACTGAAGATGAGCTTGTTTGCCATGCGGAGCTTAAATTTCTTGAATCCACCTAGATTCTCATTCGGGTCAAATTTCAAGCCCATATTCACAGCCCAGAAGAAGAGGGATTTTTTCACTCCCGTGAGATCCATACCCCGGGCAATGATCTTATCGTACACTTTTTCCAACAGACGGGGTACGGCAGCAAACAAATCTGGCTTTACTTCCTTCAGATTATCGCTGATGGTCTCTATGCTTTCGGCATAGTAGATAGATACACCCAAATAGATGTAGGCGTATACTCCCGTTCTTTCAAAAATATGGCAAATGGGGAGGAAACTCAGGCACTTGGAATTGGGTCCGTCTACATTGAAGATTTTGGCTACCGAAAATACATTGCTCAAAATGTTGTAATGATTGAGCATTACTCCCTTGGGAACACCGGTAGTACCTGAAGTATATATCAGAGTAAGTAGATCGTCCGGTTTCACCTGATCCATGTAGGGTTTGATCTGGATGGGGTCGCCTTCCTGATTCAAGTCTCTTACTTCTGTCCAATGTGGAGCTCCTTCTACTTTTTCGAAGGTATAGATTCCCTCTACCCCTTCAATACCTTCCAGGGCCCGGCCTACTTTGTGATAGAGTTCTTCATTCTCAACAAATACCAACTTCACCTCGGCATGCTCAAAAATAAAGCGGTAATCTTCCTCCGTAATGGTGGGGTACATCGGTACGCTTACTGCGCCCAATTGCATCAAGCCGAAATCGACAAAGTTCCACTCCGGGCAGTTGTAGGAGATAATGGCAATTTTATCTTCTTTCTTGACGCCGAGCTGGATAAGGCCCAGACTCAACTTGTTTGCAATGTCAATGAATTCTTCTGTGGAATATTCCACATAAGAGCCGTCTTGCTTTCCGGCTACCGCACATGCCTGCGGATATTCTTCTTTTTGATTGTAGAGGAAATCGAATACTCGTGTAATGGCCATAGGGGAGTGGTTTTCAGAAAAATAAGGTAGAAAAATTCCCTTGTATTCAAAACACGTACCCGGCCTTGGCCGGCCAATTTTTTTTCAGCCGGATTTCGTCTAATTCACCAAATCTCCACGAAGGGCTCGGAAACGCTTCCGAGCCTCAGCAGTAAAAATGCTTCCAGGATATTTCAGCAGAAAGTCCTGGTATATCTCTTGGGCTTTCACAGTATCCTGCAGCTGACGCTCGTATATCTGCCCCATGAGAAAATACGCATCGTCACTCAAAATATCGTATCCGTGCTTTGACACAATTTGATCTAACAAGCCCAGCGCAACATCAAATTCACCGATCTTGCGGTAGATGTCTGCTTGCTTCCACCAGATTTCATCGGTCAGGCTATGGTCTGGGAACTCCTCTAGCATAGCTGTGAAGCCTTCTAAGGCCTCTTCGTACTTATTTTGGAACAGGAGCATGTCAATCTCCGCAAATCGCCTCATAGCGGCTTCTGTGCTGTCCATCACAATATTGTCCCGAATGAGCAGGCTCAGCGACATGGCATCGTTGGCAATTTCACGCGTAGTGGCTTCTTTCAATACGTCCAAATGCTCTTGCGACAACAGAAACTCCCCTTTGTAAAAAGATAGCTTAGCATTGCGGAGCTTGGCATCATAGGCCAAAGGTGAATCCTTGAATTCTTTCTCCACCTGAGAGTAGAGTAGGGTACTTTCCCAGGGTTCTCCCTTCAGCAAATACACGTCACCCAAGTCCAGCTTGGCCTGCCCACGCAGCTTGCTATCTATCATCGGAAATTCTAACAGCTTCGCTAGCAGCAACTCTGCCGAATCTATGTTGTCCAAATAGAAAGCATGAAGCAGCGCCTGGCTTCTCAGGGCATCCTGCGCCATCTCGTGGCGGATCGTTATTTCCTGAATAAAACTATCATAATCGCGTACCAATTGGCGTACCTCATTCAGGTTCACTGGAAACTGATTGCGGACTATGGCCTCGCGTGTTTGGATGAGCGAGTGAGTGGCTCTAATGTTATTCAGGGTATTTGGATATCGTTCGATTACATCCTCAAATATCCTCTTTGCCGTTTCCCAGTCTTCATTTTTGAGAGCGATGGTTCCTACAGACATGCTCTTGTCCCCATCCAACCCAAAGCGCCGATCGATGGCTCTGGCCTGTAAAAAAGCAGAATAAAACTGTTTCTGTTGTAGAAGGGTCCAAACCAGTAGTTCGGAATACTGCCGATTCCCCGGATTCTCCTGTACCTTTTCATACAGCATTTGTTCCAAGTTGATGAAGTCTTCCTCTTCCTTCAGTACCGACTGCAATATGTTTTCAACGTAGCTGAGATTATTCGAGCTACCGTTGTCTAGATAGTTGAGGTACTCCTCTACCATCTCGTCTATCTCGTTCCGGTATCGGTATACCGAGGCGAGCTCCAAAGAGAATACTCGGGAATCCCGCATAGTCTGCCTGGCTTCCAGATAAAGGTCGATGGCTAAGTCAGACCGTTGCTTCTGTACAAATTGACGGGCGGCGTTACTTACCGTCCCCGGATTTCTGGCCAGCTCCTCAATCAACACCCGAAAGTAGGACTCCGAGTTTTCCTCTCCTTCAGTTTTAGCAACCAATACACCTTGGTCAATTTGATATACCAAGGAATTGGGGTAAGCTCGGCGGGCCTGTTTGATGTATGCTTCTGCCTCTGCATAAAATCCAGAGGCCATCAGCAGATTGAAGTAGTTGCTATGAATCAGCGGAATGTTCTCTGTTCTCCGAGCCAAGCTGCCATATAACTCTTTGGCCTTCTCTACCTCTCCGCGTCCGTAGTATTCGTTGGCAAGCCGAACCTGCTGCGTTACACCCTGGGCCAGTAGGTAACTTGGTATTGCCACCAATGCCAAGCAAACGAGTGCCTGCGTAAGCAGGACACGAGGAGTCCGTAACCTTACCATAATACTATGTTTATATATATTTTATTATTGATATTATCTCGGTGGATAAGTGGATAAGTTAGGTTCATTTTTACTTGATATACTGAGTTGTTTGTTACGCTTATGTTATGCGAAATTTATCCACAGGGATTTTCGGCTTAATGTACTGGTAGTCAATCGTATTCTATACTTCTCCACAATTAGTTCCTTTCTGTGGGAAAAGAGGACTCTACATTTTTAGTGTGGATTGAATTTAGGAATACTGCCTGGTTTAGTCCACTTGTTATAACGATCCCCTAGTAGTTATAGGTTATGAACCTTTTGTAGGCGGTTTTCCCATAGGTTTAATGCAGTTTTTCACCTGTTTTCCTCCAAGTTATCCCTTAGTTATGCACATCTCTTTATCTGGGTAAAACCTATGTTTTACTGTTATGTTAAATAGATCTCTAAAATAAAATCCCCTGCGTTAGGGGATTATTGGGTGTTTTTTATTCTTCGGATGGTTGTTCAGTTGGTTTTGGTGTGATAGGGTTCTCGGGCATGGTGATATTTACGTCTGTTCTCTCCCAGTTTGCTCGTAGGTTTATTACTCCCTGGTAATAGAATACCTTCTCAGCTGGTGTATTTGTCAGGATGTTTCCTGGTCTCCATTCTCCGTCACCGTTTTCATCCACCAATACCCTCATTTCGTAATCACCTGGTTTTAGCCTATTGAATCGATATTCTGTGGTAGCCGAAAGGGTACGTTCAATTTTTCCACCCTTTATTAGTTCAATAAAGACCGTTGGTGCATTGGGTAAGTCAATGATGCCTCCCATGATGGCTAGTTGTGTAGTATCCTCTCGTGAGTAGGATAGGGTGGTTTCTTTTAGAGTATCCTGTTCTATTGAAACGATGGTTCCACGTGGAATAGACATGCCAATCGTTCCTCCCATGTATTCCTTTACGAATGTGGTATCCAGGGTTACCGAATCTACCCTATCTAACTTCATCACTGTAATACTATCTGGTAAATGGATTTGGGTAGACAGTTCTGTCCTGTTGATATTCCAACTTGGTTGTTCTGTCTTCACTTGAAATATATTGAGGCTGTCAAGTTCCCACTTCAGAGAATCTAAGTTGAACGCCTCCACTGGTTTAGTGAAAGTGAAGGTTACCAAAGACGGGCTTGATATTTGGGTCTTGTCCCCAGGATCTAAGGTCATTTCAAAAGAGTCCGGTCTTCTTTGTGACTCTTTAAATTTTACCCATAGAGTGTCAACAATCTCTTGTTGTAGGGTATCCTTCACGGTAACTATGATTCCTGTACTGTCTGTTATTCCTGGATTATAGAATTGAAGTGTTTTACCCTCGTTGTTTAGGATATTCAAGGGCACAGAATCTCCGTCGTAGAGTGGGACAACGCTATAAGCTGTTACTGGTTTATTAAAGTTTATTTTGTAGTACCTGTCCGCCTGGGTGTTGTTGATTTTGAACTCCTGTGTGTTAAGCTGTTGAATGATGAATTGGATAGGGGGTATGGAATCACCATTCAAATCCAACGTATCCGTGATAAAGGCATAGCTTTCGTTTCTCGCGTCCGCTTTTAGGTTATCGTTCTCATCTTCCCAGGCCCATATAGTATACTTTCCTGCTCGTATATTTCTGATGATGAAATTTCCACCTGCATCTGTTTCTGTGAAGTAATAAGGCTGGCCTGTAAATAGATCTACCGTGTCGCCTAATGGGTAAAGGCCTACGGTCGCCTCCTCTATCACTTTGTTGTTGTACGGGTCTATTACTATTCCCTCTACATACATGGAATCGATAAAGTTGCCTGTGGAGAAGCTTAGTGCTAATCCTTCTACTGGGTTTCCTTGAGTTACATCCTTAATGGATTCCCTAAAGTTGAATACGTAGGTGGTACTGTCTGCCAGGGGTGATTCCATTTTTAGGGTTACCGTCTCCCCTTTGATGGTATAGCTTGGTGTCTTTTCTAATCGTGGCGTTACGATCAATTCACCTCCCAATTGTTCTACTTTCACCTTTTCATCGAAGGTGAGTGTGATGGTTTCAGTTTCTACATTCAATGCCTGTGAAGGAGGATCTGACGATACCAGGGTAGGTGGTGTTTCGTCTTCTGGTCCGCCCCGTAAGGGGATATCATTGGCACATCCGAATGTTACTCCTGCAATGAGGCACAGGAGAAGAGGTTTTACAGGATACCGGGTCATTTCCGTTTTATGATGTATATCACACTGCTGTATTCCAGGTCGTTCTTTTTTGCCCACCGATTGGATTTCCACCCTGACCGAAAGGCGCTTAATAGTCGTTTACTGCCGGTTTTATATTGTTCGCTCAAAAGGCTCACATAATAAGCATCAAACACCATAGGTTTTCTTTCTATCACTCTAAAACCGTGCCGTTTCATGAGTGATGCCATGGTTTCTTTTCTGAAATGGTAAAGGTGTCTGGGCACGTCATACCCTGCCCAGTTTTCACCATAGTGTTGCCCGTCCCATGATGTATGGTTGGGTACTGCTATCACCAGAGTTGATTCTTTGGTCGTTACTGCCTTTAGTTTTTTGAGTGTCCCGCCCAGGTTAGAAAGATGTTCTAGTACGTGCCAGAGAGTAACCACATTGTATTTTCCTTCTTCCGGTACTTCTTGTATGCTAGAGTATATAGGTTTACTGGTTTCTTGTTCAGCAATTTTTCTGGCCCCCGAATCTGGTTCCACCCCGGTGATTCGCCATCCAGCTTTTTGAGCTGCTCCCAAAAAATGACCAGTCCCACATCCTATATCTAGTAAGGCACCCTTTTCCGGTTGGTAGGATTTTATGAGATTAACTTTTTGTCTTAGGGTAACCGTTCTTACGGCCTTATACAGACGATTTATTAATCCATTCCCATTGTTTGTATGGGATATGTAGTCTTCTGATTCATAGTATTTACCCAGATTCTCATCGGATGGTCTGGGGTTTGTAAATAAGAAATCACACGATTTGCATCGTGAGAGGGCAAAGCTTTCTTTGCTTATCGAATGGTCTACAATGATACGATCGTTCGCTAGTTCAGTATGTCCGCAATTTGGACAGGAATCCAGTCGTGTGTACATCCAGTATTATTTTCCCAAGTATACCAGTAAGATGGAAATATCGGCCGGAGATATGCCACTGATTCTCGAGGCTTGACCCAACGTTTCTGGACGTTGTTTGATTAGTTTTTCACGAGCTTCAGAGGATAATCCTTTGACGCGAAGGTAATCAAAGTCTTGTCTGATCCTGTGATTCTCCAATCCCTGAATCTTATTCACTAGCTCTTGTTCTCTTGCGATATAGTCCTCGTATTTGATGGCTATTTCCGCAGCCTCTAAAATGTCTTGGTTGGTGTCTTCGGTGGCTTTTTGCCAGTCTGTTGACATGGCCGATAAATGACCGATGTTGATCTGGGGTCGCTTGATGAGTTTTGCTAGCGTAGTCTTCTCTCGTAAGGTATTAGTACCTGCTGCTTCCAGATGCGGATCAGCAGAGGCAGGAGTAACTGATATGGTTTCTAGGTTCTTCCTAAGATTATCCAGTGCATTTGCTTTGGTACTCATTTCGAGAAATCGCTGGTTTGATGCCAATCCTAAGGTATGGCCCTTTTCAGTGAGTCGTAGGTCTGCATTATCTTGTCTGAGGAGAATACGAAATTCTGCTCTAGAGGTAAACATTCTGTAGGGTTCTTCCGTGCCCTTGTTGATGAGGTCATCTATTAATACTCCTATATAAGCTTCCGATCGAGTTAAGATAAATGGATCCTTTTCTTGTGCACGGAGTGAGGCGTTAATACCAGCCATTAGTCCCTGGCAGCCAGCTTCTTCATAGCCGGTTGTTCCGTTTATTTGACCAGCGAAGTATAAGTTGGTTATTCCCATTGTTTCTAAGGTTGACTGTAATTGAGTAGGAGGGAAGAAGTCATATTCTATCGCATACCCTGGGCGGAACATTCTGGCTTTCTCAAAACCAGGGATCTGGGTCATTGCTTTGTACTGGACATCTTCAGGCAATGATGTACTGAACCCATTCACGTAGATTTCAACTGTGTTCCATCCTTCGGGTTCCACAAATATTTGGTGGCGTTCCCTTTCCGCGAATCGATTGATTTTATCTTCTATGCTGGGACAGTAACGTGGTCCTAAACCTTGTATTCTCCCGTTGAACATGGGAGACCTGTCAAAGCCCGTCTCCAATATTTCATGTACGGTGGTATTCGTATAGGTTATGTAACAACTGCGTTGTTCTGTAAGGGGAGTGGTCTCTGAACTATACGAGAATTTCCCAGGGTTTTCGTCACCAGGCTGTTCGGTCATTTTGGACCAATCGAGGCTCCGACCGTCTACTCGGGGTGGAGTTCCGGTTTTCATTCTTCCCGTTTCGAATCCTAATGATTCTAATTGCGCTGTGATTCCGGTTGCTGCTCTTTCTCCTGCTCTGCCTCCTCCAAATTGTTTTTCTCCTATATGGATAAGACCATTCAAGAAGGTACCGTTTGTGAGCACTACTGTCTTTGCCTTTATCTCTATTCCCAGTTGTGTTCTTACGCCTATTACAGTATCGTTTTCTACCATTATTTCCGATACCATTTCTTGCCAGAAATCCAGATTTGGTGTTTGCTCCAAGGCCAATCTCCATTCTTCAGCAAACCTCATGCGGTCGTTTTGTGTACGTGGGCTCCACATGGCTGGTCCTTTAGATCGGTTAAGCATACGAAACTGTATCATGGATTTGTCCGTGATGATTCCCGACATGCCACCCAAGGCATCGATCTCCCGTACTATTTGTCCCTTGGCTACACCACCCATGGCTGGGTTGCACGACATATGGGCAATGGTATTCATGTTCATGGTGATCAGTAAAGTTGTTGATCCCATGGTGGCTGCAGCATGTGCAGCTTCGCATCCTGCGTGGCCAGCACCTACTACGATTACGTCATACTCTGCGAACATCCTCGTCTCTTTTCTCGTCAAGTAGTGACAATTGTTTGACTTACAAAGTTCGGGAGGGGAGGGGAATTTTCTGCTACAATAGAGCCAGTTTCTATTCTGGTAGATTCATTTTGGGTGTTCCACGTGGAACGCTACGCATTGACTTCTGTTAAAGCATTCTGTTTTGTTGTCGTGCTGCTTTAATGTTTCACGTGGAACAATTGGGTATGCTTATTATTACTGCTATGCCGATCGTCGTGGATGCGTGTTTCTTATGTGGGTCTTGTTTATTGCTTTCCCTACCTGCACACTCAATTGTTTTGTTCTGATGTACGCTACAATGTAGGATTCAGTTCATCCTTGTGATTATCTCACTTTTTCGAGTGTGATACTGGTTTCATTTGTGTTCCACGTGGAATATCTGCTTGGTTTAGATTGGAGTATGAGAATTACTATTTCGGTGCTATATTTTTTAGGCCATTGTATTGTGAAACCTTTCTTTGAGCAAGTGTTCCACGTGGAACAGTGGTGTTTCCCACTATGAATTGGGTCATTTTTAGAGGCTGTAGTTTCCCATTCATTTTCTGCTCTAATAGACCATAAACGCCGTTCTTGCCATTGAATTCCGCTATTGTGTTACGCCGTGGAACATCTCATTTGGGGCAAAAGAGTAAATAGATGTTCCACGTGGAACAGCTTGGTAAGAAATAGACGAAATAGGAAGGGATTAAGAAGCAGAAAATAGTGCTATAGCACGCTCTTCCTGGATGCGCATTTCAGCAGCTTCTTCTTCACTTTTGTCACCAAAGCCGATTAAATGTAGTAGCCCGTGGGCAACAACGCGCATTAGCTCGTTATCGAAGGGGGTACTAAAAGTGGAAGCATTCTCTTGGACTCGTTCTACACTAATAAATATATCCCCCTCAATGGGATCTCCAGGTTTCTCTCTCTGGTCGAAGGTGATAATGTCCGTATAGGTATCGTGGTCTAGGTAGTCCACATTGATCTTATGAAGATACTCGTCGTTGCAAAAAATGTAGTTGAGTGAGTCTATCGAGGACTGGTGAGTTTCTGCAATGGAAAGTATCCATTGTTCCAGTTGTGGAATAGGGTAGGGGGGAGAAAAAGAAATCTCCTCAGAAAAGAAGGAGATTTCAGGTAGCTCAATATCCATGAAAGAGGATCAGTTGAAGTAGAAGCAGAGTTCTACGGTACGACCTTCATCACGGAAGTGGACTTCATCGCAAAGATGTTTCATCAAGAAGATACCTCGGCCTCCTACTTTATCCAGGTTTTCGGGCGAAGTAGGATCTGGCAGATCGTCGAAGTCGAAGCCCGGGCCTTCATCCTGGACCACAAAACGGATGATGCTTTCTTCGTAGGCAACAGATAGGCCTACGTTCTTGGCCTTATTTTCTTGGTTGCCGTGGATGATGGCGTTATTCACTCCTTCGGTTACCGCGATCATGATGTTTCCGTAGATATCATCATTGAGATCATATTTCTCCTTGGCATTATCGATGAAGCTTTCCACGATGCGGATGTTCTCCGATAAGGAAGGAATCTCAATACGAATAGCGTCCATACGGCTTACGGGTAAGTTATGATCAGTTGTCATTCAGTCGCTTAAAATAATCACTTACTTCCTTTTTGTAATAGGGATTGAGTTGCAAGGGAACAGATTTTAGTAACTCAATCTCTTTCTCCTTGGCACGAATGTATTCTTCGAATGCTTCCGGTACCAATCTATCATATGCAGAGGCTCGCTCACCTTCGCGTTCCTCCTCCATGTCCTGTTCTCTCAGCGCCTTTTCGGCTTCTAATAAACGGGTAGTCATTTGTTTCTGTCGTTCTATAAGCTCTTCTGTGAGGCGCTTGTTCACCAGATCTGTTTCGGTTTCCTCCATCTGTTGCATGATTTCAGAGAGTTCGCCGCCTAACTGTTCACCCCCAGGAGTACCGTTACTCATCTGCTGGAGTCGTTTCATGGCCTGGCGAAGACGTTCTTGCTCAGCGGCTAGCTTGGCTAGCTCCTCGGATAGCTCCCTACCCGATTTGCCGCTTTGTTTCAGATCTTGTATCTGTTGATTGAGCTGCTCTTGCAGTTTGCCTATGTCGCCTCCTGAGCCGTCGGACTGGTCTTGCCCTTGCCCAGAACCTGATCCTGATCCCATGCCCATGGCCTGTGCCATCTGTTGCTGCATTTGCTCCAGCACATCGTCTAGCAACAGAGCCAGGTTGTTCATGCTAGTCATGGCAAACTGTTGTTCGCTGAGGGCCTGGTTGAAATTACGGTCCCGTAAGTCTTCTACCGTTTTGTCCATATGGTCGTTCATGGAATTGAGCTCCCGTGTAACGAATGATTGGATCTGGAAAACCCGGCTCGCTAACGACAAGAGGCTATCCTCAATGATTTCGGAATCGTCAGCGAGTTTGAGTTGGCGCTGGGATAGCTCCACAATGCGAGGATCGCGCAACTGTACTTCGCGGAAATCCTGCATGAGCTCTTCCTGATTGAAGGACAGTTTCACCAGATTGTCTACGATATCACGCAGGTTATCCAGATTCTCTTGCATCTGTTGCATGCTCATACCACCCTGCGTTTGTTCCAGCTTATCCTGCATCTGTTGCATTTGTTGAGTGGCATTCTGCTGCGATTGCTGAGACTGCTGGCGCTGGCCTTGTTGGAGCTGTTGTTCGCTATTTTGTTGCTGCTTCTGAATCTCCTGTTCCTCGTCGAAAGTATCCTGTACCGGATTCGGTCGATCTAGATCTTGGTTCATCTTACGGAACTTATCCAACTCTTCCTGTACCTCTTCAAAGTCTTTTTGGAGTTGTTCCTGCTCCTGGCGAAGCTGTTCATCGGATTTTGGAGTGCTTTCCTGACCATTTTGCTGATCACTTTCTGATGATTCACTTTCCTGTGACTCTGAGTCCTCATCCTCATTAGAAGAGTCCTCCTGATTATCTGAGGGATTGTTTTCCTCTCCCTGGCTTTGCTCGTCCCCTTCTGACTCTTTAGAATCTTCTTCGGATCCCTCTTCGCTCTCGCTGTTATCCTGAGAGTCAGAATTCTGGTTCTCTTCGTTGCTTTCGCTGTCAGACTGCTCGTCTCCGGACTCCTGATTTTCCTGATCTCCTTCGTTTTCGCTGCTAGAGTCATCGGTTTCCGAGTTTTCATCACCAGTTTCCTCTGATAGCTCTTCTTGCTGTTCTTGCAGTTCGTTTAACTTATCGAGTGCATTCTCAAGCTGCATTTCTGCCTGAAACCGCTTGAATAGCTCTAGTGTACGGTCTAGCTCCTCTTCCAGATTCTTCTCGCTGCGGTTGAGGTCTTCTACCATATCCTGAATTTGTTCCTTGTCGGCTTGTTCTTCCAGCAACCGTTTCAGCTCCTCCCACATGGCTTTGGTTTCAGGATCCAGCACCTCATCCAGCAATTCCTGTAGATTCTCCATTTTCTGCTGCAGTTCAGGGCTGGGTTCATTGAAGGTAGATTGTTGTAGGTTGTTCTCCTTCAATTGCTCCTGCATCTGCTGAATGGCCTCTTCCAACTGCTCCCGTTGCTCCAGCATCTGCTGCAGTTGGTTTTGGTCTCTCCAATCCAGGTTATTTTTGCCTTGCAGCCGCTCTTGATTTTCCTTCAGTTTCTCCCGAAGCTGCTGAGCCTGCTGCAAGGTTTTATCCAGCTGACCCTCAGTTTGCTGCGCTATCCGGTCCAGGTTTTCCTCAATTTCCTCTGTACTGGGCAAAGCAAAGGTATATTGGCCTGTTCTGGTGGCTTTGCGGCCGTTTACACCGTCGTTATCAAATACCTGCAGATAGTATTCCAGTTTGTCCCCTTCCTCTAAGTTGAAGGTATCTACCGCCCAGCGCTCATAATAGCTTTGGCTGATCTGAGTCGTATTTAGGTTCAAGCTTACCGTCTCAAACCGCTCTATGGGTTCTTGCCCAGCTTCGGTGATGCGATAACGCAGCAGCAATTCAGTAAGGCCGTGATCGTCCGCAATGTTACCGCCCAGGATCACATACTGGTATAGCGTAGTATCCTGAAACTGATCAAGAGAGATGGTGGGATATTCATCAGGAATTACATCCAACAAATAGCTAATTTCTTCTCGGTTGGCACTGAATTCGTTGAACAGCGTAATGCCATATTGCTCCGTTTCCAGGAAGCTATTTTGGTACTCAAATAGTTGATTACCAGATGGTTGTAGTATTAAATTTTCTGATTGGCTCTCAAACGAAAGCTGTAGACTATCAGCATCAAGGGTGTTGAATTGCCAGGTAATCCGGGTGCCTTGAGGTACCTGTAGGTTCCCCACATTGGCAAGCCGGTCAGAAGATTTTCCTAGATAGTTGGGATAGTCTAACCGAACGTTGAAGTTCTTGAGGTTGGGCCGGTTGACTACGGAAATGGAATTCTTGGCCGACGAAAAGCCGGCGGCCTCGAACCGGAAATCTATGTCTTGCTGAATCTTTGAAAAGGTATGTTCAAACTGTCCACCTCCAGTAGCAATCATCTTGAGTCGGCGGCCATTGGCTTCCATGTACACCGCATCGGGCAAAGCGCTTCCTGTGAGAGCTAGAGAAAGTTTAAAGTCTTCGTTGCGGAAAGCGGTGAGCGAATTGTTGGTAACCTGAAACTGAAACGGAGCTACGGGCACAAAATCTTGCTGGTATTGAATGATTCGGGTGCTTCCATCGCGCAGTAGCTGAGGAAAGAAAATCCAGAGAAGAATGGCAACGGAGAAGGGAATGGACAGGTACTTGAGGTAGCGCTGGTTTTGGGAAAGAGGAATGGCATCGGTAAAGGTAAAAACTCCCAATTCCTGACTGCGTTGTTCAATACTGGCTTGGATAAGGGCGTTTTGATCGGCCGATAAACCACTGAGCTGCAAGGTGTTAAGTAGCTTATCGCCTACTTCGGGAAAGTAGGTACCAATCTGCTGAGCGGCTTCTTCGGAGGAGAGCTGTCGGCGATTATCCAACAGCCGCAGGATAGGCAATACCACAAAGGTGCCCACCATACCAATGAGCAAAGCTAGAAAGGCAAAGAAAAGTACCGCTCGCATGGGTGAGGAAAACCGAAGGCTGTATTCTAGCGAGCTGAATACCAAATAAGCTACCAGCAGCAGCAAAACGGAAATAATGCTTCCGCGCAATAGCTGGTTGAGGTAGTACTTTTTCTTGTACGCTTGCAGCTGATCGATCAACCGCTGAAATCCCGGCATGGGTGTCATTAGGCCCTCCTTCTCAAGTCAATTATCCAATTTTCCATAGACCCACAGTGGGCCGCACGGAAGTAACGAAGAACAAGCCAAAAAAGCCCACCCTTACATTTACTTTTCACGATGTGGAGGGCATAACCGTTGAGTAATTTGTATGAATGTGGTGAAAGAAATTCCTAGAGGTAGCAGAAAAGGATAGAAACAGAAAAAGCACCGAAGTATTCGATGCTTTTCTGATTCGACCCACATAACACGGTAAGTACGTTAGTATGGCATTCGGTTCGTTCTTATCGGTTATGTATCTTCTATATACGAACACATGTTAGGCTTTGGTTTCTTTACTCAGAAAAAGCTTTTCGACGACCCCGATTGTAGAGGTTCACGATGGGAATATCTACGGTGAGACCCATTTCACCAACCCCTTTGGGCCTGGTTATCAAGGCATTGCCCTGGTAGATTGTTCCTAAGGCTGGTTGTGATGGAATTCCTCCGTACAGTGAAATGGGTCAATGGCCAGGTAGATCCCAAGCAATAAATCCTTCAGGAGACAGGATGTTTCCTAGCTGAATGCTGGAAGAAATCGCGAGGGAATCGATGTTCAATTGGAATTGATGAGAGCCTAAGGACATCCTCCACTTTTCTCGCCATTCATTTTGGCTTTGGGATGGTCAGGCTGTTGCCTTCTATTTTTCGCAGAAAACTAATAATCCAAAGCCCAGGAAAATCATTTAATGTCTTCTGATAGCGTTGGTAGATGATTAATTCTCTAGACAAATATCTATACGCTGCCAATTCACCCTCCGGCCTAGAGCGTGAAACGGCATCATGCCAGGGTTGGAGAAAAATGGAAAAACCCGGGTAATCAGAGAGACGTGGGTAGCTGGCTGCCCCACCGTTGGTTGAAACCCTCAATGCCCTGAAGCCCACCGGTGTGGAGTACGCAGATGCGTGAGTTTGCTGGGAATTGGTTGGTCAGGATCTGCTTGTGTAAATGGTAGAATACTTTGCCGGTATAGATTGGGTCCAGCAAAAACCTGTGGTTCTGAGGCCACTCCTTCACAAAGTGCACAAGTTCGGGGGTGGCCTTGGCGTATCCTCCATGATGAGCATCGTGGATGAGCTTCCAGGTACTGGCTGAGGAATTCGAGGAAGCAAGCAAGGATTCAACGTCCTTTTCCATTTGGCCTTGGTAGCCTTTGAGGGCTAGCACGCCTACCAATTGTGTTTCACGTGGAGCCACGCTGACCAGTCCCGCCAAGGTGCCACCCGTGCCAACGGCGGTGTAGAGAAAGTCGAAGGGTTGATCGAGCTCCTGCCAGATTTCGGCCACGCCCGGCAAAGCCAAGGATGAAGTGCCGCCTTCGGGAATGAGATAACCAGTTCCTAACTCCTTCAATAATTCTTGTTGAAAATCGGGTTCCGATTTCCGTCGATAGTCGGATCTGGAAACGAAATGCAACTGCATGCCAAATTCCTGGCATGCCTGTAACGTAGGACTCAGCTTTTCGGCTTGCTCGCCGCGCACTACCCCAACCGCCGTTAAATGCAGGTGATGCGATACGGCGGCAAGGGCCAACAGGTGATTGGAGTGTGCCCCGCCAAAGGTGATGAGCTTGGTGGCTGACTTTTCCAGGGCATCGGCCACTACATATTTCAGCTTACGCCATTTATTGCCGCTTACTTGCGGATGAATGAGATCGTCTCGTTTTACCCATACTTCTACACCTCGCTTTTCGTACTCAACATCTTGGAGTCGCTGCAATGGAACCTCATTGGGTAAAAAAGTGGTGGGCAAGGGCATTTGGCTATCTTTGTGGCCAAATTTAGCATCTGTGGCAATGACTCCCGACGAACTTCCTGAAGAAGAGCAGGCCGATGGCCTTTTTGAACATTACCGGATTGAGGTAGACCCGGGGCAAACGCTGCTACGGATCGATAAATTTCTGATGGATCGGTTGCCGAACGTGTCGCGCAACAAGTTGCAAAAGGCCATCCAGGAAGGGTATGTGCGGGTAGACGAAAAAGCAATTCGGCCCAACTACAAGGTGCGGCCCAATGAAGTAATTCGGATTGCACTGCCCGAGCCGCCCCGCGATACGGATGTAGTACCGGAAGATATACCCCTGGACATTCGGTATGAAGATCCGGATGTACTGGTGGTGTACAAACCAGCCGGAATGGTGGTACATCCTGCCTATAACAACTGGAGCGGTACTTTGGTGAATGCCTTGGCCTACCATTTCCAAAATTTACCGGAAATGGAAGGCAATGACGGACGGCCTGGCTTAGTTCACCGCATAGATAAGGACACTTCTGGCCTGCTGGTGATTGCGAAAACGGAACCGGCCATGACGCACTTGGCAAAGCAGTTTTTCGATCACTCCATCGAACGAACTTACTATGGCCTGGCGTGGGGAGAAC
The DNA here is from genome assembly GCA_003454975.1 of Cytophagales bacterium. GTDB lineage: Bacteria > Bacteroidota > Bacteroidia > Cytophagales > Cyclobacteriaceae > DMST01. The sequence goes on from DMST01000072.1 coordinate 33,920, forward strand.
CCGAGCCTGAAAAAGGTACCATTGATGTGAATTTGGGCCGCAGCCTAAAGGACCGACGGGTGGTGGATGCTTTTCCTGAAGGCGATTTTGGACGGCATGCCATTACGCACTATGAGGTGATGGAAACCTTGCGATACGTCAGCGTAGTGAAGTTTAACTTGGAGACCGGACGTACCCACCAGATCCGTGCCCACGGAAAATATTTGGGCCATCCGCTCTTCAATGATGCTACTTACGGTGGTGACCGTATTGTGAAAGGCACCCAGTTCTCCAAGTACAAACAGTTTGTGGAGAACTGTTTCAAGCTAATGCCCCGCCAAGCGCTTCATGCCAAATCACTTGGCTTTGTGCATCCGAAGACACAGGAGTTTGTTCAGTTTGATACCGACCTTCCAGAAGACTTCCAAAATGTGCTAGAAAAGTGGCGGCACTATGTGCAGCACAACTAAAAACGGAGCTTTCACGTGAAACAGCCCGCCCCACAGGTCAGTTCGGTTTTCTGTGTGCGATTCTCAGGGCCTTTGTTCGTGATTTTGGGTGTCAAATCATTAACATTTTCTAGGCGGCAGGTGAAACCCTAGAAAACTAATTGGCTACGGGAAAGAACATACTATTCATTAACTAGTTGACTGTCAATCTATTAGTATTGAAGTTCCCATTGTAGTTAGCTCAATCCAGAAGTAAAGTAGTTTCCTACCCGGGTTTGTAAGCGGTGAGGCAATTGATCTATCAATATGGGCTTGGGTCGGAAAGGAAAAACCAACAAATCAGAAGGTACGTCAGCTGAAAAGAATTTCGGTGGCTAAGGAAGCGGGGCTCCATAATAGGTCTGATAGCCGGCTTTCCTCCTTGATATTCTAGTAAGACCAGGGACCATAGCAGGATGAGTTGGAGAACTCAAGATGGTTAATCTATTCTGGTGTTTACTCAGTGGAACCTTAAAAGTGATCCAGTGAAGACCAAACATCAGATAAAGGCCATTCACGTGAAACACCCTGACCACAGGTCAACCTGCCTATTCCTATGCAATTCTCAGGGCCTTTTTTATCGATTTTGGGTGTAAGCCATTTAACATTTTTGGAAGATGCACCCAGATTGCGCGCAATATTTTTACTCTCCAGCAACACAAAGTATTGATTTACAATAAGTTATCCTTATTGAAAGAATTACGGGTAACCTAGCCTTTCTGACAGTGGAAATGGCGGTACTCATCCACCGTATAGCTCTTCTACCCGCTGCAGGGCGATAACTAACTGCCGATAAACCTCGGGCATTTCAGAAAGCGGCCGAACTTTGGAAGCCCTGCTTTCAGCAATTAATCCACGAACTCCAGCCATCATTTCGCCCGGTGAGGTAATGCCATATTTCTGTAGTTGATCCGGGGCATTTTCGTGTAACTCCCCTAGCCCTGCCAAAGGTGGAGTAACTTGGCTAAAGGCATCTCCGGGTTGGATCGGATCGCGATCTGCTTCATCAAGGTAGGGATTGATGATGCCTATTAATACTCGAGCATTGGAAAGGCTGGTATCCTCATCTTCCATTTGGGTGGCTTGCCGTTCCTTGGTAGCGGGAGCACTGAAGAAAGCAGCCCCGAATCCTTGGATGAACTCATCCTGTATAGGACCCCTACCTTGTGCGTAGTCCATTACCCAACCAATGAATACTTGCCGTGCTTCGGGACTCATGCTACCGAAAACCCCAGCTAATGAATTGCGGACCATGAGGGAGATATATTCTTTTTGATAACGCTTGGGTCTCGAATTACCCATCAGGATTTCAGTATCTGCATGGAAACTTTCGTCCTTGTATCGTTTTAGAATGGAAAGTAGCGCCCAAGCTTCAGGATGGAGGGTATCATCTGAGGGTTGGTTTAAGGCGACCGATTCTCCAATTTGATGTTGGGTAGGGGCAGCGTGGCCGGCCATTACCGGCAAACTGGCCAGATACATGGCCTGCAATGTTTCTAAAGTAGAGCCCGCAGTCATTTGCATGGCCACATCAGGATCTTCGGTGGTGGCATCGATGTAGGTAAAAAATCCAGGACCGTCCCAGTGTAGTTTAGAGCTTTCGTCCCCGGGTGTTACATTTTCATTGGCATGGTACTTATCAAATTGGGGTGCTTCCCAGTACTTGTTTTGTGTAAACCAGTCTACAGCTTGTCCTACCATACCGATGACTTTGTGGGCATGCAGTAAATTGGTTTTCCAGAAGCGACTAGTCAATCCCCAGGCGGTTTCCATTTGCTGCAAATCAGCAGGATCATCCGTTAACACATCCACCGGATTGGCCACAAACTCCACGGTGAAGGATCGAACCCTCTCAATATTGGTTTGGTAACTGACTTCGTTATCCAGCGTTACTTTGATTCGGTTGCCTAGGATACCTAAGGAAAACTCCTCCAATACGATTTCCGGATCTGCTAGAATCTCAGCTTCGGGAAAACTCTTTAGCGAGATCATCTTGAATCGTTGCTTTAATACTTCTGCTTCCATACCAAACTTGCCGATCTTTCGCAGCTGGGCTGGAGAATTTTGTCCACTGGAAGAGGAAGTACTCAAAGGTGAGTTTTCACCAACGGAACTTTGTGCTCCTACATGCATAGCCTTATCCCCCATTTCGTCGGCTTCTCTTTCAAGACCTGCATTGTCGTTGATGGGAGTATCTCCTTTCAGTTGAGTGGTGGCCTCTACCCTACCCTGTTTTTGCTGTACCACATGCCAGACTTCATGGGGTAAATGTTTCTCCTGACCCGGAGCAAGATGAATATCTGTGCCCTGAGCGTAAGCGTGTGCTTGTAGTTGAGCGGGCTGGCTAGAATTATAATGGACGGTTACATCGTCCATGCTTATTCCGGAAAGGCTTTCCACTCCAGATTTTAGTTGACTCGGCAGACCGCTATTCTTTTCTCCCTTGGATTTGGCCTGTAGTACGTGACGATCGGCCATGGACTGAATGTCCTTAAGCTGCTTTACTTGTTTGCTGTTATTCGCTAATTCTTGAATTTTCTTTAGCTGGATATGGCCTCGCCCATTTTTACTACCCACGGCAGAGGTCTTCTCAGGTGTGGATCTTGTGGGTAATTGGGAGGATGTTTCGGAGGTTGGGGACTGATGCGACTTCATAGGGCAGAATCAGGTTTCAACCCTTTATACCCAAAACCAGAAAATGTTACCCCTGAAATGGAAAAAAATATTGCGAACCCCACTTGACGATGGGATTCGCTAAGAAAATATTAATCTGCCGAATCCCAGTCCAGCATGGCGTCCAAGGTATTGGTGGACACAAAATGGTAGTTGGGGCGGGCTTCTCGGTAGATGCTATTTGCCATCTCAGCCTTATCAGACTCAAGTAATGCTTTGTACAAAGGCACCAAGAATTTCCGGCGACCCGTATTCACCAATAACTCTCGCAAGCGAGCGTATGCCTCATCGTAGTTTTTGTTCACGGATTGTTCCAGCCAAGCGGTGAGCACCTCACTGTTTCCGGTTTTTGTGAACCCGAACTCTGCGTCCAGCTTAGCCATCTGTTCGTGGGTAAGGTGCTCAGGCAGCTGACGCACAAACCGCAGCCACTCGTGGCTCGACCAATTTTCG
>DMST01000072.1:37542-51884 GCA_003454975.1 Cytophagales bacterium
GACCAATTTTCGGTAACGATGCCTCCCCCTTCCATCCACGTGCTCAGGGCTTGATCTACCTGATCGAACCGATCGCTAGTTACCTCCGGCAATGTGGGGGGTAATCCGGGACCGTAGACCCAGGCATTCCAATCCTCGGCGGTCAAGTTGAGGCCGTTGGCCTTCACCAGATTTTCCTCCATGTAGCTGAGGAAATTCACGGTGCTCATAGTCTGGAAAGCATTCGCCTCGAAGTAGTTCTTGATGAACACATCGAAATTTTCCCGACCCGCTTCTCCCTCCAACCAACGAAGGAAGAAATAGCCTTTGTCGTAAGCGATGGTTGTCAACCCCTCGTCGGGGCTACGGCCTTCCAGGTCTAGTTTTAAATGGGAGTCTTCAGGATGGCTTTGTAACATTTCGGCGACTTCCGCTTTCAGGTCCTGTTGCGATAAGCTGGCCAGCATTTCCGAATAGTCGCGGCCTTCCATAGCTTCCATGATGCGCTGCTCAAAGTAAACGGTGAATCCTTCGTTGAGCCAGAAGTCGTCCCAAGTGGCATTGGTCACCAGATTACCGCTCCAGGAGTGGGCCAGCTCATGGGCCACCAAGCTTACCAGCGATCGGTCACCGGCCAGAATGGTAGGCGTGGCAAAAGTGAGCCGGGGATTCTCCATGCCACCGAACGGGAAACTGGGAGGTAACACCAGAATATCGTACCGGTCCCAACGGTAAGGACCGTAAAGCCCCTCCGCCACGTCGATCATTTTTTCCAGGTCAGCGAACTCGTAAACCGCAGATTCCAAAGTACCGGGTTCGGCATACACTCCGGAGCGCGCACCCAAAGACTGGAATTCGATATCGCCTACAGAAAGTGCCAGCAGATAGGCAGGAATGGGCTGTTTCATTTCAAAGGAGTACACTCCTTCCTCATTTTTCTCGGTGGGATTTCCTGCACTCATCACAGCCCTAAGATCGGTGGGTACCGTCACCTGTGCAGAATAGGTAAACCGAATACCGGGCGAATCTTGAATGGGCACCCAACTGCGTGCCAAAATGGCCTGGCTCTGGGTGAACAGAAAGGGGTGCACCTTGCCACCCGTCTGCACCGGATCCAGCCATTGCACTGCCTCGGCACCCGGACTGGTAGTGTAGTATACATTTACCTGAGTCCCTTCTGGTGCCAGGGCGATGGTAAGCGCCTGCCCTTTGTGCAGATCCTTTACGCCCAGGCTAAATTCGGTATCACTTTCGGCCTCTTTTGCACCCAAGGTCACCTTCTCTATGGTCAGATCTTTGGTGTCCAGCACCAGCTCCTGAGCCTCTTGGGCCCTTTTGATCGTGAGCCGGGCCACGCCTTGAATGGTTTTGGAATCAAAATCGACCGTAGCTTCCCAGTCTAAGTGGGTAACTACCGCCTCTTGAGGATTGGCGAAGCTATGGGTATCAGGAACGTAGGTCATGTTCGCAGCGTCTTCAGTGGTTTCGGTGGGTTGGCAACTGGCTAGTAAAGCCATCAAGCCCAACCCGAAAAGTGCTTTTTGCATGGTCAATGGATTTGCCCGGAAAATACATCAACCCATCGGGCTTACCAATACACGGCCGAACTACCCAACAGAACTACTAGAATGAAGATACCCCAAAGCACATACGCAGGGCACAACCTACCCAGCCAAGTACGCTTGTACCAAGCTTTGGAATGTAGGTAGAAGACAAGAATTTTCTGGACCATTTCAGTAGGCTTTCCCCCTTTCAACCAGCCAGCCCGATGACTTAGTTCTCTCGGTTAGAAGATTCGCCGTTGAAAAAGGATATATCAGCCGGTTTGACAAACCAGCCCAAATCGAATAAATCCTTCCTGGTACAGAACTGCTAGCTAATATCCTGCAGCTTAATGATCAGATCACCCGCAAACTGAAACACCGATTTTCCCTTCATTTTCAACTCCTCCCCTGCCTTCATCCCATTAGGAAAATCCATAGCTAGGGTGGCTTGATAGTCCAACTCCACCGTGACCAGACCCCCTTCAAACTTCCATGCCGTAGGCGTCTGTTTTCGTTCCGAGAAGTAAGCCGTGGCCTGTTCAGCTTGCTGCCGAAAAGCCGCCTTTCCCTCCAGCCGCAAATCCACTTCTCCGCCGGTGATGTTCTCGAAAATCAACTCCTCATGCAGGTGTTTCACCATGCCCACTACGTCCTTATGGTTGTAGGCGGCTATGTATTCTTCCACAATGTGCTGTTGGTGTTCTTGCATGGCGGGTAGGTTTACTATCAGAAAGTTAAAAAAGCTTTTCCAACAAATCACCGACCAAATAGGCCAAACCGGCGGCTAGCCCACCCAGCACCACCGACTCCAGCATGCCCCGCAACTTATTGGTCTGGGTCACCAAGGCCTTCATCCATCCTACTAACAGAAAAGCCAAGGTGGTCAAGATCGAGGCCGAAAGGAACAACGGATACCGAAAACTACCTGATATATAGTCGATTACATACACCGTAAGAGGAATGAAACCCACGATCAAAAAAGAAATAAACGTAACAAAACCAATGCCCAAAGCCGATTTACTTTCCTCCATCATCTCCAGCTCGTCCTTCATCATCACATCCACCCAGCGGTCGCGGTCCGCCGTGATCACATCCACCACCTGCTCCAGTAGCTCTCCCTCAAATCCTTTGGCCGCATAAATCTCCCGTACTTCCTCCCGTTCCTTTTCTGGTATGTTGTCTACCTCCCAGTACTCCACGGCCTTGTGTTTTTCGTATTGCTGCTTTTCACTCCGGCTCGCCAGAAAAGCCCCCACCGACATAGAAAATCCGTCCGCAATTAAGTTCGCGAAGCCCAGAATAATCACGATGGAGCTGTCCAACCCGGCTCCGGCTGCCCCCGCCACTACCGCAAACGTGGTGATACTCCCGTCGATACCGCCGTACACAAACTCCCCCAGATAATCCTGAAACCGCTCAATAAACCCTGTCCCCTTTTGATGCAGACTACTTTCCTGATGTTCCATGCAATGAAAATAGCCCCTCAACCAAAGCCAACGGCAGAAAAGAACAATTCGGAAAAAGTCTAGATATAGGTTAACCGTGCCTACCCTCATTTTGGATGAGAAGTAGAAAACCACCTCACGAGTAATGATGCATTAAGATTGATTTAGGAAAAGGATCGGCTAGCCGAAGAGTCGTAACCAAGGAAAGGCGACCGATGTTCGTATGCTTGGCTGCTTTGCCTTTCGAAGCTTCACGCGAATGGAGGAGTTTCTTCCTCAGCGCTGCGCTCTTCTGGGATAAATCCTGTTTCGGAACTCCCCGAACCACGACCAGGGTACATTTTGATCACATCGGTATGTAGATGAACTATTATAAAATACCAGCCGGGGCCGGCTGCTACAGATTGGGTCAATCTTCAGATTTCCATTCGTAAATCGTACCTCGTCAATCGTCAATTCCTTTGTACCTTCGCCTACCTAAATTACACCTCTCTTATGGCCGACAAACCGAAACTTTTCCTTCTCGATGCCATGGCCCTGATTTACCGGGCCCACTTTGCGTTTAGCAAAAACCCCCGCGTCAACAGCAAGGGCATGAACACCGGCGCCGTGCTGGGTTTCACCAACACCGTGTTGGATGTACTCAAGAAGGAAAATCCCACCCACATTGGCGTGGTGTACGACCCTAAGGGTCCTACGTTTCGGCACGAAGAATTCCCTGCCTACAAGGCTCAGCGCGAAGAAACGCCCGAGGACATCGTGATTTCCATCCCCATCACCAAAGACGTATGCGCCGCATTCGATATACCCGTGCTGGAAGTAGCAGGTTTCGAGGCGGATGACGTCATCGGTACCTTGGCCAAAAAGGCTTGCCAAGAAGGCTTCGAGGTGTATATGATGACTCCCGACAAGGACTACGGCCAGCTGGTGGAGGACCACATATTCTTGTACAAGCCTGCCTACATGGGCAATGCCGTGGATGTATTGGGGCCGGCGGAAGTGAAAGCCAAATGGGACATTGCGGAGGTAGATCAGGTGCGCGATATCCTGGGGCTGATGGGTGATGCCTCAGATAACATTCCGGGCATACCCGGTATAGGTGCCAAAACGGCCGCCAAGCTAATCAAGCAGTTTGGCAGTGTAGAGGAGTTGGTGAAAAACACCGACCAGCTAAAGGGGAAGCAGAAAGAGAAGGTGATAGAGTTTGGTCAGCAGGGGGTACTGAGCAAACACTTGGCTACCATTGTGCAGGACGTAGACATCGCTTTTGAGCCGGATAAACTGGAGCGAAGCGAACCCAAGAAAGATTTACTCAAGCCCCTATTCGAGGAATTGGAATTCCGCACGTTGGCGCGCCGGGTGTTGGGCGAAGAAATCCAGAATAAACAATCGAGTAAGGCCGATACCAGCCAGCTGGATATGTTTAGCGCTCCGGCGGCTGGAAAAGAGGAAGCTGCTGCTGAACCCATCGAGTACAAAACATTGGATACTACCGAGCACCGTTATCACCTGATGGATACGAAGGAGCTGCGCCAAGAGCTCTTGGAATTCTTGCTGATGCAAGACGAAGTATGCTTTGATACGGAAACCGACCGACTGGAATCACTAGAAGCGGAGCTGGTAGGTATGTCCTTCGCCTACGTAGCGGGCGAGGCGTATTATGTGCCCGTACCGGAAGGCCGGGAGGCCGCGCAAGCCATCGTGGACGATTTCCGTCCTTTCTTCGAGAACGACAACATCATCAAGGTAGGTCAGAACCTGAAATACGATATCAAGGTGCTGAAGAAGTACAACATTGCGGTGGCCGGGCCCTATCTGGATACCATGTTGGCGCACTACCTCATAGACCCGGAAACACGGCACAACATGGATGTGTTGGCGGAGAATTTCCTGCACTACAAGCCGGTGAGCATCACCTCGCTGATTGGCCCCAAGGGCAAAAAGCAGAAGACTATGCGCGATGTGCCCGTGCATGAGGTGGCAGAATACGCCAGCGAGGATGCGGACATTACGCTGCAGCTAAAGCAAAAGTTGGCTCCTGAGCTGGACAAGTTTGCCATGAAGGACCTGGCTGAAAAACTAGAGTTTCCCCTGCTGGATGTGCTGGGTCAGATGGAAGCCGAGGGGGTGCGGGTAGACGAAAATACGCTGAGTGAGATCAGTACGGACTTGGGCAATGCTGCAGGCGAAACCGAAAAGCGGATTTATGAGCTGGCCGGGGAGGAATTTAACCTGGCTTCGCCCAAACAGCTCGGCCCCATACTGTTCGATAAGTTGAAGCTGGTAGATAAGCCGAAGAAAACCAAGACGGGCCAATACGCCACCGGCGAAGAGGTGCTGGCTCAGCTATCCGGGGAGCACGAAATTGCCGCCAAAATTCTAGAATGGCGCGAGCTAGTGAAGTTGAAAAACACCTACGTGGATGCCCTACCTGCCCTGATCAGTGAAACGGACGGCCGCATTCACACTACCTTCAATCAGACGGTAGCCGCCACCGGGCGGCTCAGCTCAGTGAACCCCAACCTACAAAACATCCCCATCCGTACGGCCCGAGGCCGTCAAATTCGGAAGGCCTTTGTACCCCGGGGCGAAGAGTTTACGCTGATGGCCGCTGACTACAGCCAGATTGAGTTGCGCATTATGGCTGACTTTGCGAATGACGAGCACATGATTGAGGCCTTCCAGAATGGCCGAGACATTCACGCGACCACCGCCGCCAAGATATTCAAAGAGCCTTTGGAAGAGGTGACCACCGAACAGCGCCGCCGGGCCAAGACGGCCAACTTCGGCATCATCTACGGAATTTCGGCTTTCGGCCTTTCGCAGCGGCTCAACATTCCGCGTGGCGAGGCCAGCGAAATCATTAAGTCTTACTTTGCCGAGTTCCCGGCCGTAAAGGAGTACATGGACAAGGTGATCAACGATGCGCGCGATCAGCAGTACGTGCAAACGCTGCTCGGCCGCCGCCGCTACCTGCGCGACATCAACAGCCGTAACCAGACCATCCGCGGCATGGCCGAGCGAAATGCGATCAACGCACCCATTCAAGGCTCGGCTGCCGATATCATCAAAAAGGCAATGCTTGATGTAAACGCCTGGATGAAAGCAGAAAAGGTGAAATCCATCATGACTCTACAGGTACACGATGAATTGGTGTTCGACGTGCACCAGGACGAAGTGGAGCTGATGAAAACCGAAATTCCCCGCTTGATGGCCGAGGCACTACCCCTCAAGCACGTACCCATGGTGGTAGAGGTCGGCTTTGGAGATACGTGGTTGGATGCACATTAAATAAGAATTGAGAAGCCAGAAGTGAGAATCGAGAAGGATTTGTAAGGGTATTTAAAGAATACAGCCCTCCTTCGCGTAAAGCTTCGGAGGACGAGGAATACAGAACTTGGAAGCATTTGCGTAAAGGCGTAGCACGCTACGCCTATCTCCTTTGTCCTTCGTAACCTGCTAAAGAGCAGCGAAATTTCTGTTGACTCTCCACCTTCCCTTTTGTTTCGGTGGACATGTGGGTTGAAAGGACCACCATAGCACCTTGTCCCAAGTACCTCGTCCTATTATGTCAAAGGAAAAGTCTCGTTACTTTATCGCCCTGGTACCCCCAGAACCTATCTATACTCAGGCCTGGCAATGGAAGGAATGGTTTCGGGATCAGTTTCAGACGAAGAAAGCACTGAACTCCCCGCCCCACGTAACGCTACAAATGCCCTTTCAGTGGCGGGAAGATCGGGAAAACCTTTTCATGGAAGGTTTGGCCGACTTTGCCCAGGCCTGTACCTCCTTTCCGATGACCATTGACGGGTTCGCCGCCTTTCCGCCCCGCGTCATCTACCTGGATACTCCCCTTACTGAGCCGCTTAGCGTACTACAAAAATCGTTAGCCCGCACCCTGCGCCAGTCCTTCGGCATCCATAACGACACCCACAAGAACAACGGCTTCGTGCCCCACCTCACCGTCGCCTTCCGCGACTTGAAAAAGGAAGCTTTTCTGACTGCCTGGGAGGAAGTAAAAGACCGCGAGGTCAACTTGGCTTGGGAACAAACCACCCTCTCCCTGCTCAAGCACGACGGCCAGCGCTGGCAAGTGCTGAAGGATTTTAGTTTCTCGGATTAATACAGTCGGGTGTTTTCCTGGCCATCCTTAAACAAATGAAGGGGAAATGGCTACCTAGCAGCCACAGATAGGTGGCCTGGTATTCGAATGCTTTGGGAGAGAAGCTCAGCGGACATTACGTTTCTGACCTCCGCTAGTCGTCCTTTTACCACCTTAGCTACAAATGACCTTACCGCGATTCTATTCTACCCCCTATCTTATCCGTCTCACGTTAGTCTTATGTATAAAGGAATTTTTGTTTCATTCATCCTATTACTCACGGGTTGTCAATCCTCCTATGTTTCTCTTGGGGATCAACAGGTAACGGTTTTTGAAAATACACCCCTTAATTTTGACCTGGCATATAAGGATGCTCCACAACCTAACCCTGATGGTATTTTTCAATTAGATGCTGGGCGTGTATTGGTTAAAAAAGTAACCCTGCCTACGTATGAGTTACAACCAAGCGTACGGGTTAAAGTAAGCCTGCAATCAAAGGGAGACCCTTGGGATAAATCAGGTTCTCTGTTCGTCATCCCAAAAAGCTCAGGGATTAATCTGCTCGATTTTGAAAGTGGCCGTTTCAATCTGGCTGATTTGAATGAAAGTTATCCTGCCGTGCAGGCATTCGCTAACGACAGTACCCACTATGCACCCAATGTAGAGCTGTTGCGCTTTATGACGCCTTTTGGTGTAGGTTTTTTCAATGACCATGAGCGAGTAAGAGACCGCAAACCGGTATACATTCCGCATTGGGAAGAAAAAGTAACCTGGGAACAAGACATCACCCACTTGCTCCCCGTACTGGAAGACGAAGTGTACATTGGTGTATTCATCGATACCTGGACAAAAGAGGGGTACTCGCTATCGGTGGACTTAGACTTCAAAGAAACAACGCACCCCTTGCATACCAAAAAGGTGACCCGGGTGCTCCCACTGGTTAATACGTCTAAATATTCAGCGAATCAGCGGTTGTTTGATGGCTTTCACGACGGTAATATCACCTTACAGTTTAATATGCCCGAGGGCTTCAAAAATGCCCAACTTCACTACACCACTACGGGACATGGAGGGCATTCAGAGGGTGATGAATTTGTCAAAAAAGAAAACATCATTACGCTAGACGAACAGGAAATAAAACGTTTTATCCCCTGGCGGGATGACTGTGCAAGTTTCAGACGCTTCAATCCTAGTTCAGGCACATGGGCCGCTAATCAGTTCGACGAAACTCAACCTTCTTCCGAGCGTATTGCTTCTTCTGATCTTTCTCGTTCCAACTGGTGCCCGGGTAGTGATGTACCACCAGAAGTGATTAACTTACCTAACCTTATGGCTGGTGAGCATACCTTAAAAATCGAAATCCCTGAAGCCCAAAAGTTCAAAGACCAAGAAAACAACTATTGGATGGTTTCGGCCTATATCACCTATGATGTGGAGTAATAGGTAGCTATGTAGTGAGCTGGTGAGGAGGCCATGTGGCCTATTAGCATCACGCTAACTTTAGGCTGGGTCCGAGTGAGACGCTTGAACCTGGGAACCAGACTTTTCAAAACATAGGGGGTCGTTTCATGAAATCAGACCCTGCCTTTTCAGCCAATTCAAAGCTGCTCCAACCTCCTACCCTGCTCTTCGATCATCTTTAGCAGATCGTCCAGGTACTCGCGGGTGTTGGATAGGCGGGGTACTTTGTTCTGGCCACCCAGCTTGCCGCGCTTGCGCATCCACTCGTAGAAGGTGCCTTGCGAAACGGCATGGACCACGGGCGCCTCCAGGGCAATGTCGCGGTGGCGTTTGGCGTCGTAGTCGGAGTTGACCTCGCGCAGGGTTTCGTCAAGCAGCGTGCGGAAGCGATGCAGGTCATCGGGCAGGCGCTGGAACTCGATGACCCACTCATGGCCGCCCTTTTGGCCCTGGGCCAAGTAGCGTGGAGCGGCGGTGAAGTTGTCCAGCGTAGCCCCAGTAGCTTCGCAGGCTCGGGTGATGGCTGTTTCGGCATTCTCTACAATCACCTCCTCGCCGAAGGCATTGATGAAGTGCTTGGTGCGGCCGCTGATGTGGATACGGTAGGGTTTGATGGAGGTAAACCGGATGGTATCGCCGATAAGGTAGCGCCAGAGTCCGGCGTTAGTGGAGATAACGAGGGCGTAGTTCTTGCCCTTCTCTACCTGATCGAGCCCGATGGTTTCGGGATTCTCCTTACCCCACTCGCTCATTGGAATGAACTCGTAGTAAATGCCATAATCCAGCATGAGTAGCAGCTCATCGCTGCCGCGCTGGTCCTGCAAACCAAAAAATCCCTCAGAGGCATTGTAGGTTTCCAGGTAGTCCATGTTGTCGGAGGGAATCAGCTCCTTGAAAAGCGAGCGGTAGGGCGTAAAGGAAACCGCGCCGTGGGCGAACAACTCCAGATTGGGCCATACATCTAGAATAGAATCGACCCCCTTCATCTCCAGCAGCCGTTGGATCAGGACCAATGTCCAGGTGGGGACCCCGCTCATGGAGACCACGTCCTGATCGATGGTGTAGTTGGCCATGGCCTCGATTTTGGATTCCCACTCGTCCATCAGGGCGATTTCGAGGTTGGGCGTGCGGATGACCTGCACCCACAGAGGTAAGTTCTTGGTGATCACCGCGCTCACGTCGCCCAGGTAGCTATCGCCGTGCTCCTCGTCGAAGGGGTTGAGCTGGGAGCTGCCCCCAATGGAGAGGTTTTTGCCAGAAAAGAGGCGCGAGCCCTCGTAGTTGTTGACGTGGATGGAGATTAGATCTTTGCCGCCCGCAAAGTGGCATTCTTCGAGTGCCTCATAAGAAACGGGGATGAACTTGCTGCGGGCATTGGTGGTGCCGCTGCTTTTAGAAAACCACTTGATCTCGGAAGGCCAAAGGATATTTTGCTCCCCGCGCATGAGCCGCTCCACGTAGGGCACTATGTCCTCGTAGGATTGGAGCGGCACCCGCTCCCGGTACTTCTCCACCGTATCGATGGTGGCGTATTCGTACTTGCGGCCAAATTCGGTATCGCGCGCTTCGTGAATAAGCTTGCGAAAGGTGTCTAGCTGGACCTCATGCGGATATTTGAGAAAAAGCTCGATCTGGTGGATGCGCTTTTTCATCACCCACGTCCCGATGGAGTTGATGAGGTCTAGTCCGGCCACGTACTTATGCTTCTTCGGTTGATTCTTGCTCGGGGGAAATGGCTTCTGGCTCGGTGGGCGTGTTCACTTCGGCAGCCTCTGGTGTAGCATTTTTGCGAACCTTGCGTTTGAGTTCGAAGCTCTGACCCAGATATACCTTCCGTACCTGTTCGTCTTCTGCCAACTCCTCGGCCGTACCGGCTTTCAGGAGGCGGCCTTCAAACATAAGGTAGGCCCGGTCAGTGATGGACAGAGTCTCGTTCACATTGTGGTCGGTAATCAGGATACCAATATTGCGTTCCTTCAGGTGGGCCACAATCTCCTGGATTTCCTCCACCGCAATGGGGTCTACACCCGCAAAAGGTTCGTCGAGCAGGACGAAGGCGGGATCCATGGCGAGGGCGCGTGCAATCTCGGTACGGCGACGTTCACCCCCGGAAAGTACCATCCCTTGGCGTTTGCGCTTGGCCGTGAGGCCAAACTCCTCCAGCAGGCTTTCCATTTTGTCCTTCTGCTCGCCCTTACTCAGCTTGGTCATTTCCAACACCGCTTTTAGGTTTTCCTCTACGGTCAGCTTACGGAAAACCGAAGGCTCTTGCGCCAAATAGCCAATGCCGCTTTTGGCCCGGCGATACATGGGCTGCTTGGTGATGTTTTTTTCATCCAGGAAGATTTCCCCTTCGTTGGGTTTCACCAAACCCACAATCATGTAAAAGGTAGTGGTTTTACCGGCTCCGTTGGGGCCCAGCAGACCCACAATCTCGCCTTGGCTCACCTCGACGGAGATGTCGTTCACTACAGGTTTGCCTTTGTATTTCTTTACCAGATGCTCTGCTCGTAGCTTCATAATTTCAAATTCGCGCTAAGATAAGGATTCAATGCGGATGTCTTTTATCCGTAGCTGGAGGGAAGTTTCTCCGCGCCAAGTATTTTCCTGCAACGTGTATGCCATACTGAACGGATCTCCTGTTTTCAGTAACGGAAAATATTCGGCCATGTTGAATCCGATGGCTTCCAGATGACCTACCTGCGGATCGGCGGTAGTGACTGACATCTTCAAGTGCTTCTCTTTGAGCAAGCGCGGTGCGCTGCCAAGGGTTAGGTTATGGCTTACCAAAATGGGCTCGGGGTTGGCCGGACCGAAGGGAGCCATTTGTTTCAGGATGCGATAAAACTTATCGGTAATGAAGGCCAGGGGCAATTCCAGGTCAATTTCTAACTGCGGCGTTTGCGCCTCGGGCGTGATGGTATTGGCTACCACTTCCTCGAACCGGGCTTGCAGTTTGGGTACATTTTCCAGCGGTAGGGTCATGCCAGCGGCGTAGGTGTGACCGCCAAACTGATCGAGCAAGTCGGCACATTCGTGCAAGGCTTCATAAATATCGAACCCCGCTACGGAGCGGGCTGAGCCCGTGGCTTTTCGGTTGCTTTCCGTCAGGATAATGGTGGGGCGGTAGTGGTGCTCGATGCAGCGCGAAGCCACAATACCGATAATGCCTTTGTGCCAATCGTCCTTGAATAGGACCGTACTGTTGCGTTCCTCTTGCTGGGCCAGCATGGCCAGGGCTTCCTGGGTGATGGACTGGTCTACTTGCTTGCGCTCCTGGTTTTTGTCGTGTAATGCTTGGGCCCGCCGCTGGGCCTCTTCGGTCTTGGTGCTGAGAAAGAGTTTCACCGCATCGTGGGCATGGGCCAGCCGCCCGGCCGCATTGATACGCGGGGCCAGGTAGAACACTACGTCCGAAATGGAAATGGGTGTGGACATTCCGGCCAGCTCGACGCGCGCTTTCACTCCCGGGCGCATCTGCACGTTCATGGCCTGTAGGCCGTAGTGGGCCAAAATTCGGTTTTCATTCTTAATCGGCACAATGTCCGCCGCGATAGCAATGGTTACTAGATCCAAAAGTGGGTACAGGTGCTCGTTGAGGTCCAGGCCTTGTTGGAGGCAAAAGCCTTGCAGCAGCTTAAAGCCTACGCCGCAGCCAGAAAGCTCGGTGCTGGGGTACGGGCAGTCGGGCCGCTGCGGATTGAGGACGGCATGGGCGGGAGGCAGCTCCCCTTCCGGGCGGTGGTGGTCGCACACCATGACGTCCATGCCCCAGGCATTCGCCTGCGCGATGGGTTCGTGGGCCTTGATGCCGCAGTCCAGCGTGATGAGCAGCTTTACTCCTTCCTTACGCGCGTAGTCCACTCCGGCTAGCGAAAGGCCGTAGCCCTCTGCATACCGGTCGGGGATGTAGTACAGAATTTGGGGGTAGTATTCCTGGAAGAAGCTCATCATTAGCGCCACCGAGGTAGTACCGTCTACATCATAGTCGCCGTAGAAGAGGATTTTCTCTTCGTTGGATACCGCCGAAACCAGCCGGTCTACGGCCTTGTGCAAATCGGCCATGCCGAAAGGATCGGGGAGCCGATCCAAGCTGGGACGGAAAAATGCCTTCGCAGTGTCGTAGGTGGTAATGCCCCGCTGGGCCAGCAGGGTGGCGAGCGCCGGATTTACGTTGATGGCTTCTGCCAGCTGGTTGACCGAGGTTTCATTGGGTACGGGTTTGTAAATCCATTGCCATTCCATAGCCTCGCAAGTTAGGAGAGGCTAGCTTTTCTGCCTAAGAACCCTAGTTATTTGTCTATTCAGAATCGCCGCTGTTAGTGACTTTCAATTTTTTATTAAACATCAGAAGATGATCCTCAATCCAACGTTCACTAAATCCGGAGGCAAAACCCAATAAAAAGAGGGAAGCGGTGGTTTTAATACTATTGGGTTGGGATAAATCAGTCGGTCCAAATAAATTCAAAGAGACCATGAAATAGACGAGAGTACCAGCAATGGCCCCAACAAAAGGTCTTGTTACTCCCTGAATTCGTATTATCCTTTTTTGTAGCTGATACTGGCATTCTAAAATGCCTTTTGAGATTCTAGAAAACACACTAGTAGCAGCTCCTAATACTCCCGCTAATACCGCAACCCATAATGATTGATAGTCTTTTGATAGATCATCATGGATGAAATACGAATAAGCTAAAATGAGAATAACTAACACAAGCAACCCCATGATCACCCCTTGCATATAGAATTTTTGTGCTCTCAGCTTGGCGTATTCTGTATGGTATTCGTCGGCTTTATTGATCTGTTGTTTGATTACTTCTAAGTGGTGATTTCTTTTATCATCTTGCCCCTTCTCATTATAAGGGCACTCCACCAAGCATAGGATATTCCGCGCTGCTGTAAATAAAAATCCTAAGCAGTCGCGTAAATCTTTGTCAGTCAAAAACTTAGAAGATTCTAGTTTAAGCTCTTGAACCCTGGATATATGAGCCTGAAGCTCTGGGTTTTTCAGGTTGCAGTGATCAAATAAGAGATCAGGCTGTGTTGTTTTCCCAATCAGCTTTCGCCACCTTTTTCCTAGTATAGTATTTGATCCTACTTTTCTATCAATTAGGACAACTCCTGCAGGTAAGGCATCATTTGCAGGCTTGGATTTGCAAATAAAGATTTCTTGGATGTCACCCATTTTCTGGATGAACTCTTTCTCTAACTCTTTGTAGGATTCTTTGGACGGATTTTCAGGGTCATATTCTGCCACTAAATCCCTGAAGTAAAATTTCTTGTTGGTTTGTCGTGTATCCATTTGAGGTTAGATGGTTTATCTATGAATTTATACTTTATGTATTCAGCTATGGGCATTACTATCAAACCGTTAAAGCGCGTAGGCCCGTCAAAATAGCGGGGTGTGCGTAGGCCTGCGGGGGGAAGCCTACGCGGCCCGGCATCATTTTGACTAGACCTTTTTGGCGGCCGCCGCGCGGTTACTTTTTGGGGCGATCGGTTCCCCGCCGGGACCAAAAAGTAACTACCAGCCAATTTACATTTGGAGAATAGGTCAATGAAGAAGACCAAGCCTCCTTATCTAATCAGCAAAGAAATCAAGGTTTACATAGCTGAATAGATTCTATATCAAATATAATCTCATTGAACTATTTCTACTTAACTATTTGCTCAGGTATGGCTAATTTAGTATTAACGTGTGAGCGATAGAGCCATTGTCTGAGCCTGTCGCTGGTCTATGTGTTGGCTGGCGAGTCGGCTAGGCGCCCAATGAAAGCTCGGCCCCAACCAAAGGCCGCGATAGCGGACGAC
>DMST01000426.1:0-693 GCA_003454975.1 Cytophagales bacterium
TTCATCTACGGCGGAAATGGTAGTGGCAAAACTACCTTCATGCACAGTTTCCTGGGCCTGCTGAGGCCCAACGAAGGTACCATTACGTTCAACGGGCGTACCCTTGCTGATGAGAATTACGGCGAGTATAAGCGCCTGTTTTCGGTGGTATTCAATGATTTCTATTTGTTCGATCAATTCTATGGCAATGAAGGGTTTGATGTAGAGCGGGCTAGGAATTATCTAAGTCGGTTTGACATGGAAGGCCGTGTAGAGATCACCGAACATGGTTTTTCTACTACCGAACTCAGCACGGGGCAGCGCAAACGACTCGCCCTTATTTCGGCTATTTTGGAGGATAAACCCATTTTGGTTCTGGATGAATGGGCGGCTGACCAGGATCCGTATTTCCGCCGCAAATTCTACGAAGAAATTCTCCCAGAACTAAAAGCGGAAGGCCGCACCGTACTGGCTATCACCCACGATGACGCGTACTACCGTACTGCCGATAAGGTGTACCGAATGGAATACGGAAAGCTGATAGACGACACGGCTGTATTGGTGCAAGATCAACCCGAAGAAACGCTAACCTGATGGCAACAGAACAACCCCAACTCTTCTTGCTCCATTTTGCGGGCGGCAACTGTTATTCGTTTCAGTTTCTGAAGAATATCGTTCCCCAGCAGATCTCCTTTCTGCCTTTAGAACTTCCCG
>DMST01000426.1:755-976 GCA_003454975.1 Cytophagales bacterium
CCCGCCGTATCCGAGAGGCACTGCTGCACGATCGTGAAGCAGCCGTGGCAGATTACATGAGTCAGATTCGCAAACTACGCAACGGACAACCCTTTGTGGTGTATGGCCATAGCATGGGTGCCTCTTTGGGATTGCGGGTGGTACAAGAACTGGAAAAGCTGGGCGATGGCCCACAAGCTCTGGTGGTGACGGGCAATGCCGGTCCGGGCGCGTACGAGCCG
>DMST01000426.1:1032-9160 GCA_003454975.1 Cytophagales bacterium
CGTACGAGCCTCGCAACCGCTACCGCATGAATGACGAGGACTTTAAGAGCGAGCTCAGGAAACTGGGCGGTGCCCCCGAAGAAGTACTGTCCAATGCTGAAATGTTCGAATTCTTTGGTCGCATCATGCGGGCCGATTTCGAGGTGGTGGAAAAAGGACCTTTTCCCGCTGCTATTGATCCGGTACAATGCCCCATTTATGCCCTGATGGGAGATGCCGAGGAAAGTGCCCAACGTATTGGGAACTGGCAACAAATGACGCAGGCAAAAGCCCATACCCGCTTGTTGCCAGGCAACCATTTCTTTATCAATGAACACGCCAATACCCTGGCCCAGACCCTCATGCAGCCTTATGGTCTCCCTGTGGTATACTGATTTGAGCACCATCTCCAGTGCGCAGCTGCAGCAGGGCTTGCAGGAGCTTCCTGGGGCCATGCAGGCCGAGATTGGTCGATTTAGAAAGGCCGAAGACCGCAAGGCTAAAACCTGGGGTCGATTGTTGGTGCGGCACTACTGCGAGTTGCGGGGTATTCCGTTCCACTGGGATCAATGGGCCAAAGGGCCCAAGGGGAAACCTACCTTAACCAGCGGGCCGGCCTTCAACATTAGTCATGCAGGCCACTGGGTAGTGGCGGCCTTTGCTGATGCTCCCGTGGGAGTTGACATTGAGTGTGGTCCACTGCAGGACGTAGCCGCTTTGCAAGGTCATTTTCATCCGCAAGAGCAAGTGTACCTGCAAAAGGAAAATTTTCAGGAGGAGGCCTTCTTGCGGCTCTGGACACGGAAAGAGGCCTTTCTCAAGGCCACCGGTGAGGGTATTGCGGCGGGTCTCAACCAGCATAACTGCTTGCCCGATCGTGTGGCCGAAGCTACCGCCTGGCGTTTGGTCTCGGTACCGTTTCAGCCACCCTACAGCTTGGCCTATTGTACCTCTAGTTCAGTTGCCGACCACCGCCTACGCGCTTGGGAGGCTTCACAATTACTTTCCAATACCCTTGCCTTATGAGTGCAAAGAAATTTTCCGTAAGCTTTCTTTTTCCCGGTATTACCCTGGTTCTGGTAGTCTGGGGGCTGAGTATACAGATGATGGGGGTACCCCCGCTGGGCAAGTTCTTAAACCCGTTTTTTGGGCCCCAGCAAAACCAACGCGTGGTTGCTAACCCACTGGCCGGAACCGCCATGCCCGGACTGCTGGTCACCTGGGATGACCGGGAAGTGCCGCACGTATTTGGTGAGACCGATGAGGCCCTCTATTATGGACAGGGCTTTGTGACGGCTTCCCAGCGGATGTGGCAGATGGACTTCTTGTCCTACGTGGCTGCCGGGCGTTTGTCGGAAGTGCTTGGAGAGGCCTACCTCGATTTCGATCGGTACCAGCGCCGCCAAGGTATCCTCATGGCCGCTGAGACGTCTTTAGCCTTCATCGAAGAACATCCTGAAACCAAGGCTATGCTGGATGCCTATACGGCCGGGGTGAATGCCCATCGGGATGGCCTGTCTTATGCAGAGTATCCGGTAGAATATAAGCTGCTGGAATATGCCCCCGAGCCGTGGACGAACCTGAAATCGGTATTGGTGATGAAGTACATGGCGGCTCAGTTGAGCGGATACGAGGAAGACTTGAGTGCTAGCCACCTACTGGCTACACTGGGAGAAGACAATTTCCGTACACTCTACCCCAACTACCGCCTTACCGAGGAGGGACAAGAGCCGATGCTGGCTACTTTCCCTCGCGGAATGGCCTTTCCCGAATACCTGGATTACCGTTTTCTGGAAGAAGATGCGGTGGTAAACCCCAGCCAGTATAACCCTCGATTGGGTAGCAATAGCTGGGCCGTTTCCGGCGCCAAAACGCAGTCTGGCAACGCTATTTTAGCTTCCGATCCGCACCTGAACCTCACGCTGCCGGCCATCTGGCTAGAGATTCAACTCCACGGGCCCGATCATAACGTGTACGGGGTGTCTATTCCCGGCGCACCCGCCGTGGTTATTGGTTTCAACAGCGATTTGGCATGGGGCGTCACCAACGGGGCTACCGATGTGCGGGATTGGTATAAGCTCACCCTGAAAGAGGACCTTTCGGCCTATGAGGTGGACGGTGAATGGGTATCCGTTGACAAGCGGGTTGAAACCTTCAGGGTTCGCCATGCGGAGACCTTCACCGATACGGTATACCTTACCCAATACGGGCCTATCGTTTCCGATGCCCAGTTTACGGCAGTGCCGGAGTTTCAGCACATGGCGCTGCGTTGGGGGTTGCATACACCCTCCAACGAATACCGTGCGCTATACGGGCTCAACAGGGCTCAGAACTACGATCAATTCAAGGCCTCCATCCAGCATTTCAAAAGTCCCGTACAGAACTTCACCTATGCCGATACGGAAGGGCACATTGCCCTGCATCACCAAGGTTTGGTGTATCAGCGTGGGGTAGGAGAGGGTACCTTCGTGCTGGACGGAGCGGAATCGGCCGAACTGCCTCAGGAATTGCCGCAAGACCAATTGCCTTTTCAGCTAGATCCGGTGCAGGGCTTCGTCGCCAATGCGAACAACAACCCCTTTACGGTCTCCGACAGTACGTATGTGGGCGGGTATTGGAGCGAACTGCGCGCGGCCACTTTGCGTCAGAACTTGAGTGGGCTAGAGGCATCTACCGTCACGGATATGCAAGCCTTGCAGCTTGATAATACCAATGCCTTTGCCGTGCGGGCCTTGCCCTTTTTGCTGAGCCAACTAGAAACCTCCACCGGTGAGGCCTATGCCGCTTTGAAGGATTGGGACGGCAGGTACAATGCCTCGTCACAAGCGGCCGTCTATTTCGATGCTTGGTGGGACCTGATTCAGTATTACGCCTGGGATGAGCTCTTCCGTTTGCCGCACTTCTTCCGTACTCCGGACGATGTGGTACAGCTCACCCTGATGCAGCAACAGCCGAACCATCCACTGTTCGACCGGCTAGAGACCGAGGAGGTAGAAACAGCACAGGAAGTGATTCGGAAAGCCTGGGAGGTGTTGCTCTCCGAGACCTTACCCGATAGCTGGGGTGCCGAAAACTCCGTTCGGTTTAGCCACTTTACCGAGCTGGAGGCGCTGGGGCGCAGCGGGTTCAATCCCCAAGGCCACCCCGATGCTCTCAATGCCCTTAGCGAAAATTGGGGTCCTACCTGGCGTATGGTGGTAGAGATGACTGATGAGCCCCAAGGGGTCGGCCTAGTGGCCGGTGGAACTACCGGCAATCCAGTATCTCCACAATACGACCAAGCGCTGGAAGACTGGCAAGCAGGACGGTACTTCCCTTTGCAGCGCTACCCGGATGCCCAAGCTGCCCAAGATGCGGCTTCTGCTGTTTGGACCTCAGAAAATCCCTAACCATGAAAAAGCTTCTTCCTATCCTTATTTTGACCCTTGGGTCTATCTTAATTCAGTTACTAATTCCCCAAATCTGGTGGGCCTTTCTTTTAGTGGGCCTCGCAACCGGTGCTTTTGTGCCGTATCAGCGTTGGGGAGGCAGCCCCTTTGGCAGTGGCTTCATTGCCGGAGCGCTGGTTTGGCTAGGGTATTCCTTGCTCATGGCTATCCTCACCGAGGGTACCGCATTGGGTTTGATGGGTGAGTTACTGCTCATGCCTACCCCCTTGGTGGTACTGGCACAAGGAGTGCTCGGGGGTATATTGTTGGGCCTGGCTACCTACACGGGCGCCCGGCTACTGGTTTCCCAAGATCCTCAAGGAGACTCCTTGCAGATGGATTAAGCGGCCCATGGGGGCTTTTACCACCCCCTGGCTTCACAGCCGATAGGGCCATGACCCTCTTTTTTCCTGGTCCAAAACTAAAAGGGCCCTGCGAGTTCAACTCACAGGGCCCTTTATCATTTTGCAGTAGGGTAGTACCCTTCAGGAGTTATTCCTGAATGCCAGCCAGGTCCAATAAAAAGGCGTACTCCAGCGCCACCTCATAGTAGGCATTGAAGCGACCCGATGCACCTCCGTGTCCGGCTTCCATATTGGTTTGCAGTAGCACCAGATTATCGTCGGTCTTCAGCTCCCTTAGCTTAGCTACCCACTTAGCGGGCTCCCAGTACTGTACTTGCGAATCGTGCAAGCCGGTGGTTACCAGTAGGTTGGGGTAGTCTTTTGCCTCTACGTTGTCGTACGGAGAGTACGATAGCATGTAGTCGTAGTACTCTTTGTCCTTGGGGTTGCCCCACTCCTCAAACTCACCTACGGTGAGCGGAATAGTCTCGTCTAGCATGGTGGTCACTACGTCCACAAAAGGCACGTTGGCAATGATGCCTTTGTACAAATCAGGGCGCATGTTCATGATAGCTCCCATCAGCAAGCCGCCTGCACTACCCCCTTGGGCAAATACCCGCGCGGGGTCTCCATAACCTTCTTCCAACAGGAACTCGGTACAGTCGTTGAAGTCAGTAAAGGTGTTCTTTTTGTGGAGGAATTTGCCGTTTTCGTACCATTGGCGGCCCAACTCTTGCCCGCCCCGCACGTGGGCAATGGCATACACGAATCCACGATCGAGCAACGAGAGTACGTTCATTCGGAAGTAAGGATCGCGGCTATATCCGTAGCTACCATAGCCAGAAACCAACAGCGGATTCTTCCCTTGCTCCAACTTTTCAGTACGGTATACTACCGTTACCGGTACCTGGGTACCGTCGGCAGCCGTAGCCCAAAGCCTGTCCGTGGTGTAGTTTTCACGAGAAAAGTCTCCCAAAACCGGGCTCTCCTTGAGCAGGGTTTGCTCCCGGGTCTCCATATTATATTCATACGTAGAGCTAGGGGTAGTTAGTGACTGGTAATTGTACCGCAGCGAGGTAGTATTGGCATCTATATTGGTGCCCACATTGGCTACGTAGGCCGACTCTCCAAAGTCCAGGTAGTGGTCATCCTCACCGTTCCATTTCATGATCCTCAGTTGCGTAAGACCGTTCTTCCGCTCACTCAGCACCATATGGTCGGTAAAGGTGGTAAGGCCAGATAGCAACACATCTTCACGGTGCTCAATGACCGTTTCCCAATTCTCTTCCCCGGTAGCATCCTCGTGGGTCTTCATCAACATAAAGTTGGTAGCCCCTTCGCGGTTGGTCAGCATGTAAAAGTGATCGTTGATGTGCGAGACATCATACTGATGATTTTCTTGGCGGGGCTGAAACAGCCGAAACTCCCCCTTGGGGGTGTCGGCATTTAGAATCTGATATTCACTAGACAAGGTACTGCTAGAGGCAATGACGAGAAACTTACGCGACTTGGTTTTGAAAATGTAAGTATTGAATTTTTCGTCGTCCTCTTGGTAAATCAGTACGTCTGTGGCGGGGTCGGTGCCCAAGGTGTGGCGGTAGATTTGGTAAGAACGCAGCGTTACCATATCCTTTTTTGCATAAAAAATGGTCCGGTTGTCGTTGGCCCAAACGGTGTTGCCCGTCGTGTTGGGGATCGCGTCGGCCAAGTACTCACCCGTGGTCAGGTCCTTTATCTGCACAGAATAGTTCCTGCGGCCTACCGTGTCCGTCATAATCATCATCAGATTATGGTCGGGGCTTACCGTCTCGAAAGAGCTGTAATATCCGTACCCGGCACCCCTTTGGTTGTTGTCCACCAGAATTTCCTCTTCGGCCTCCAAGGAGCCTTCCTTACGGCAAAAGATGTCATACTCACCACCCTCTATGTACCGGTAGTAGTAGTAATAGTTGTCGTACTTGTAGGGGAGGGTTTCCTGGTCCTCTTTTTCCCGCGCCCGGAGTTCAGTAAACAGCACCTCCTGGAAACCCTCAAGTGGAGCCATCACCCCATCGGTGTATTCATTTTCGGCCTCCAGATACGAGATTACCTCTGCGTTTTCCCTTTGGTTGAGCCAGTAATAGTTATCTATTCGAGTGTCATCGTGGATGGTGAGTTCCTCCGGGATCTTTTTCGCAGTCGGGGCAGTCTGCGAGCCATCCATTAGCTGGGGCAAAGATGGTTGGTCTCCTGAATGGGTACAGGCTCCAATGCCTAAAGCCAGGATACCGAGAAGATAGTAAGACTTCATAGTAGTGGGTTTACTTGTATTTGGGCACCATATTACGGACGAATTGGAAAATTGTGGTTTTCAGAATTGAAAATTCTTTTTGCCTTAGCATGCTGGTGACAAGCGGTCAAAGGAAGCCCTTCAAGCTTGGATTGAATGGGGGAGTTTTCAATGCTGTCGGACCACCCGAAATCTCTTCCGATGCATATGCAATTCTAGAATATACGCTTGGCTTCCTGTACAGGAATGGCGTATGTTGAAAGTTTTGACCCTTCAAAACACCCATCCCCATGACCGTAACCGAAGCGATTTCTGCATTTTTCCTCCATTGCCAGTTCGAAAAGAACCTAAGTACAAAAACCATAAAAGCCTACCGGATCGATCTGGCCCAGTTCACCGAATGGTTGCCATCCCAGGGCCTGCCTATGGAGAGCATTAAGCAAATAGACCGAGACGTAGTGAAGGCCTATTTGCAGACACTATTTGACTTCAAGCCCAAAACCACCAAGCGGAAGATTGCTACCCTTAAGGCTCTATTCAACTTCCTGGAGTTTGAGGACCACATTGTGGTCAACCCCTTTCGCAAGATCAAGCTGAAGATCCGGGAGCCACGGCAGCTACCCACCGTTATGACGGTAAAGGAGGTGCAAAAGATCTTTGCTCACGTGTACGCCCTCTGGAAAGCCGAAGTAGAGGCGGGGCTGCCCCAGCAGCGGGCGCGCCTGCGCGACCTGGCCGTACTGGAGCTGCTTTTTGCCACGGGTATCCGCGTAGCGGAGCTAAGCCACCTGCGCCCGCAGGAGGTTAACTTGGAGGAGGGCTTTATACGCGTAATCGGGAAGGGGAGTAAGGAGCGCCTGCTCCACATCGGCCACGATTCCACGGTAGATATGCTGCGCCTCTACTTTCGCACCTTTCAGCCCACCATCGAGTCTGCCAACTACTTTTTTGTGAACCGCCTGGGTAACCGCCTCAGCGAGCAGAGCGTGCGCCTGATGGTGCGGAAGTACGCCGAGGCCGTGCAGTTGCCCAAGCACATAACGCCTCATATCTTCCGCCATACCTTCGCCACCCTGCTCCTGCAGGAGGAGGTCGATATTCGCTTTATCCAAGGCCTCCTGGGCCACGCTAGTATCAATACCACGCAGATCTACGCACATATCAACCCCGAGCACCAACGCACGCTATTGAGGACCAGACATCCGAGACGGTTGTTTCAATGAGTAGAATCTGATGTTGACTAGGAGGTATGTAGCTGCACAGCCGGAAGAGTACTTTTTTCACTAGGTCCTTTCTGATGATTCTTTTCTGTGTTTAACCCAAAATCGGTCAAAGAGTCCCCGGCAGGTAAGTTTTTTAGAAGATAATAGCAATAATCTTATACTTCTTCTTGCTCCGGTGTGAAGCTATATAGTAGTCCAGTGGGAGGTCGCTTGGCCTTTACTCTACCTTTTGTATACCCAGGGTACGCGCGATGGGTATGCAGTTACCCGTTCATTTTTTACACATTGTGACCGTAATTAAACTCCACCTATATGAACCATCGCACACTCGGAAAAACAGGAATTAACGTATCAGAAATCAGCCTGGGTACCTGGCAGGTAGGCGGCAAATGGGGCGAACCCTTTGACCACATGCTGGCCGACGAAATCCTGAATACGGCCGTGGACCAAGGCGTCAACTTTATTGACACGGCGGATGTATACGGGGACGGAAACGGGGAGAGCGAGCAGGCTGTGGGTCGCTTGGTGCGGAGTAGGAGTGAGCAGCTATACGTGGCTAGTAAGTGCGGGCGCCAGCTGCAGCCGCACGTAAATGAGGCTTACACACGAGAGGCACTGCGGGCGTTCGTGGAGGCCAGCCTCAAGAACATGGGCCTGGAGCGGATAGACCTGATCCAGCTACACTGCCCGCCCACAGAGGTATACTATCGGCCGGAGATCTTCGAGCTGTTTGAGCGGCTGCAAGAGGAGGGCAAGATTGGCCACCTGGGCGTGAGCGTGGAGAAGGTAGAGGAGGCGCTAAAGGCCATTGAATTCCCAAACGTGACCACGGTGCAGGTGATCTTCAACCTCTTCCGGCAGCGGCCGGCACAATTGCTATTTCGG
>DMST01000426.1:9214-9877 GCA_003454975.1 Cytophagales bacterium
GGAGGCAGCCCGGCGTAACGTGGGCATTCTGGCCCGGGTGCCCTTAGCCAGCGGACTGCTCACGGGTAAGTTTGGCAAGGATACCACCTTCGGCGCCAACGACCACCGGCAGTTCAACCGCAATGGTGAGGTCTTTGATAAGGGCGAGACCTTCTCGGGGTTAGACTATGCCCTGGGTCTGGAGGTGGTGAACGACCTGCAACAGATCGTACCCAACCGGGAACTGGTGCACGTAGCCCTGCAGTGGATACTAAATCACCCGGAGGTAAGCTGTGTGATCCCCGGGGCCTCTAAACCGGCACAAGTAACCAACAACCTTGCGGCTACCACCGCCGCCCCTTTGACGGAGACGGAAGTAGCCCAAATCAACGCCTTGTACGAAGAGAAGGTAAAGACGCAGGTACACCATTTGTGGTAATAGCATGGGCTGCTTTCCACCTGGGATTCCCCGGATTATAGGTTAGCTTATAGCTTGAAGCTGGCGCCTACGGCCCAGTACAAGGAGCCCATAGGCACCCGAATCTCTGGTGCGGACGCAGTGGTAAATGGAAAAACATTGGTAAGCCGGTAAGAAGAAGCCACATTGCCTCCAAAGCGCACCTGAGCCCCCAGGTTTCTGGTCAGTAAATATTCGTAACTAACCATCAGGTGGGTGGCTGGCCG
>DMST01000426.1:9916-13428 GCA_003454975.1 Cytophagales bacterium
GCCGTATCCATTGGTTAAAACTTCTGGCATACACCGGGTCTTCCAGCCCAACCCGGGCATTGTACTGCACATCTCCTATCAGTGCACCTACTCCCCATCCCAAGTGTAATCCATGGCGCTTTTTCTGCATCATATCCGCTGCCAAAAGGGGATACTGTAACAAGGCCATTACGTAGTGATAATTCCATTCTAACCTCCCGCTGTTTTCGGGGGGCGTAAAAAAACTATAATCCATATGCCAGTTTTGGTGCGTGTATTGGTAGTTTAATCCTACCCTAAGTCGGGGATAGAGCGCATAGCTGATGGTGGCATTCAGATGCTGGGTGAAACCAGCAGTATATTCTTCTGTTGCCACTCCCGTGTTTTCAATAAGGCTGGGCTGCAACCGGCTGAATCCCAGATGATAAGGCTGTTGGAATAATACGTCAAATGACCAACGGGTAGGGGAGAAGTGCCGTGCTACCATAGGCATAGCGGGATTGAGACGCTTATAGGTCTCAGGGTCTCCCGGATCCATGATAGCATAGTCAGGCAGACCAAATGCAAGCGAAAGCTCAGGAACTTGTTGGTAAGGGCTCAACTTTTGCATTAGCTGTGAATAGGAGAGCCTGCCCCCAGGTCCCACCGTGAAAACTCGATTGGAAGGGTACATGATCCGGGCTGCGGTACCAACGATTAGGGTGGGAATACCGAAAATTGCGGCAGAAATACTAGAGGCCCAAGCCAAATCAATCTCGCCTATCTCGGCTACGAAAGGCGAGCCCAAGGCCGAAATAGCGAGCCCGGCTGCCAACGGGCGGTAAGTTCGGTTGTGCAGGGTACGCAGAGTGACCTTTCGTACTTGGTCTTGAGGTACCAGCACTACCTCCATTTTTTCGGCCGTTACGAAAGGGTGGGGCTGGTCCTTCAGTACCGCAATGCCTTCCTCATATGCCCCTAAGAAGAAACCGTATACCGACGCTTGATCGTCCGTGATCACTTCCACGGTGCGGGCTCGCAGATCCCAGCCTTGCCGCAGTCCGCGCCATTCGTATTGGGTGAGCCCTTCAGGCGCTGGGTTTACCCATCGGGATTGAGCAAAGGTAGTAGATAGGCAGCTAGTGGTCAGGAATAAAAGGACAAATTGTAGGCGAGTCATAGTTCGGGTTTATGATTTGTTTTGTAGATGCTGTAAGGCAACGCAAAGGTTGCATCCGAAGAACGATAAAGAAGACGGATAGTTTTTATGATAGGGAAACAGACGTATGTCGATTTTAGCAAATGGGGGTTGCCCGGTTCCCCACCATAGTTTTCCTTGGTCTTTCTTACCCTGGTTATAAGTCCCCGTATTTGAGCATAAGCCAAAACTCCTATTCCATTTTGGAAATAAGAGCTTTTTTTCTCACTGCTTGACTAGCTTATAAAACCATCAATTTCTGGTTCAAGATTTGGCAGGATAGCCATTACCTAAATACCTCCAGTCTGCCCATTTAGAGATATCCCGAAGGCCATACTTCGTCTACTAAGAATCATAGCCATTGAAAGAGTCTGAAATATGATAGGCTTATGGCTTCAGATACCTTGAACCCTTGAAAACAAATCTGGCCTATACGATCGAAGCGTATTATTGTACACCTATCCAGGCTTCATTAGCCTGTTTTGGTTTACATGGCCCCTCACAATAATGCATACCCTTATGAGTTCAAGTACTCCCATTAGTCCCATCCAACTGCCCGAAGCGATTGACTGGAATTCCAAGAGCGCGGCTGCTATTGAGCATATTGTTGGTTTGGATAAACTCTTTGCTGAAAACCCCGAACTTGTTGGTTATTATAACGCTGCACTGGCCCAACTATGTGGAGAAACCTTGCAGCCGCTTAGAGAGAAGGTGGCTAAATACTGGGTACCCTACCTGCCGGGATATAAGAAAAATACCCTGAAGGAGTTTTTCTATACCTGGCTAACGTTTACCCCAGATCCAGCCGGACCTGGTGAATACATCGAATATTGGGACTATTTGGTGAATACCGTGGGTGGGCTCCAACTGGCCAGTCATCACGCCTTTCTGCCTTGGTTTCGTCAATTTCTGAATTATCACGGAGATTGGATTAATAGTTCTTCCTCTGTTTCTACCCTAGCAGAATGGAAAGCGTATGGGGGTACGCCCGATCATCCTTTTGATATCAGCAACTACATAGAACCCCATCCCGATGGCCCCGCCAGTGGATTTACCTCCTTCAACCAATTCTTCCTTAGAAATCTAAAGGCGGATGAGCGGCCCTTGTGTACCACCGCGGATATTGTGGCTCCATCCGATGGCGGTATCTTTTATCTTGATCAAGGAGGGAATGCTGACGAGAAAAAGGGGCTACGCTATGATTTACCCGGTAAGTCGGACGACTTTGAGTTACTCGAAGCGTTGCCCGAATATGGCAGCCATTTCTTAGGTGGGCCGCTTTATGATATCCTTTTATGGTTCACGGACTACCACCATTTCCATGCCCCTGTATCCGGTATCATTAAGAAGGAAGGATTGTATGAAGGTTCATACAATTATGACTTTGGTGACTTTGACCCAGCGACAGATTTTGCGCCCACACGACCCTCGGGTAGCGATCGGGTAGGTTGGTATGAAAAACTGGGTAAACATCAACGCTACGTATGGATTATTGAAACCGAAAATCTAGGTTTGGTCGCCATGATTGCTATAGGATTTTGGGGTGTAGGTAGTATTATCAGTGCCACCAAAAAAGGTCAGGAAGTTAAAAAAGGCGAATACATGGGCCATTTTGGCTATGGTGGGTCCTCCATTGTTCTAGCGTTTGAGCCTGACAGAAACATCCAACTCAAAGTCAGTGGAAACGACATTAAAGATGCCGACTACCCTACACTCATTAAGGTAAGAGAGTGCTTGCAGTAGGGGGGGGCGATTTCAGGATTACATGCAAAAAATAGAGCGAGGGCAGTGTTTGTCCCCGCTTTTCCTTTTCCACGCTACCGAGCATCCCCATTGAGCTATACATCAACGCATTATGGTTCTCTTTTCGCTAACGGGGAAGACTTAGTACAGAGGGTCAGATCATTCCCTCACCACCTGTGTCAGGTACCTACGGTTGATCACCAACCAGTAGCTTCCTATTGGGAGTTCTACCAAGTCTAGGCCAGAGCTGCCAGATTGTTTGATTAATTGGCCCGAAATAGAATACAGTTCGAGTGAGCTAACCGGGCTTTGGTCGGGCAGTGAAACGCTCACTTGAGCCTTGGTGGGATTTGGATATACCGAAATGCCCTCCGCCAGCGGCAGGTAGTCTTGCAGAGAAAGTACCATGGCCTCAAACCGAATGCGATTCAGGTTGAATCCTCCCGTGGTAGTAAGCCGCATAATGACCTCGGTACCTTCGGCCAGTTCGATGCCTTCGGCCGCAAACTCCTGGTACGTACCCCAGGACCCCGTACCCGAGATGTCAATGGTGGCTTGCCGTACCCCACCAAAGCTAACCTGCAGCTCGCCCACCCCTGCGCTGAGGGCCGAA
>DMST01000426.1:13462-23960 GCA_003454975.1 Cytophagales bacterium
CCGCTTCGGCAACAATCCGATAGGTGCCAGCAGCTACGTTTACCGTATATTCCATCCAGTCGCCATTGTCGAACCAGCCTACCACGGTTCCATTGGCACCGTCATTTCCCAGGTCTACATTGTCATCGGGGCGTATTCCTCCGTCTCCGTTCTTCACCTCATCGTCATTGAAACTCACCCCTTGGCCGCCCACATCGTAGTTTTCTGCCTCCACCGTACCTGGGATCTCAGCAGGGTCATCAAGGAAAGGCCCTTGTTCCACCGTAGGGCTTTCCACCTCCGGAACCGGATGTTGCACACCCGGGGTAGGGAATACCTCATAGGCCAATTGCAGGGTATTGGTGCCCGCCACCATATTTTGTAGCGGACCCAGGGTAGGGTGTATCGGGCGGGATACACCTTCAAAATCCGAATCCACGGTTATAGGATGGCCCGCCTCATCGGCTATGGATTGTTCGGCCAGCGGAATGATACCTACCAGGGCAGTGTCCACCGTAGGGGAGGGGAGGCCCACAAAGCTATCGTCCATCTCGAACGAAATTGTCAACCCTTGGGTAGTTTCGGTCAGTGCATGGGAAAAAGCAAAAGAGGATTGTATCACCCGGCTATGGTTACCACTAGCCACGGCCCCGTTCATATACAGGTTAAAATCTACTAGGTTGCCCGTACCGCTATTGTTTCCAAAGCCATCCGGTCCGTTGCCTCCGGCAAATATGTTGTTGTACACTTGGTTGTACACCAAATTCACAGGGGTGTTGGGGTTGGTAACAACAAGGCTGTGTGGGCGTAGAGTATAGGCCCGCCGGGCTCCCGATCCGGCGTTGTCGAATCGTTGAATATCGAAATCGAAATTGGCATCGATGAATAGGTTGTGTGCTAGGATGGAGCCGCCCGAATAGATAAGAACCACCCGGTCGGTGCGTTCCAGAAACACATTATTATCCACCAGTGTAGGCCCCACGTTAGCTTCCAGGAAAAGCGTGGATTGCGTATAGAGGCTCGATTCTACCACATTGCGGGTGATTCGGGTGCCTTGGTTGGCAAAATCAATCCAGATGCCGTAAGCAGAAGAAGTGGTCGATAAGTTAGTGTGCACCCTGCGGATTAGGTTGCCCTCAATGTGTACGTCTGCGCAATTCCAGATTTTGATGCCCGCCGTCTCAAAGCCGCCAAATTCTCGGCGATAGTTGATATCCTCAATTCGGTTATTCAGGATGGCCGAACGGGAAAGCCCCTTTTGCCCCGCAATACCGTACTCTCCACACCGTGTGATTACGTTGTTCTGTACCAAGTGATCACCAAAGGCGGTAATGTTTTGGAAGTTCTCTTCATCATCAAAGGACTCGCCTAGCATGATGCCGGCCGTTTTGCTGTAGCTCACCTCGCAGTTCTGGATGATCCAGCCAAGCCCCATATTGCACCCCAAGGCTCCAACCTGGGTCAGCGGATTCGGGTCACTGGCTCCTATATTTGGAGCCTGCCAGTTGGGTGCTGCGTGCAAGAAACGCAGGCCGTCTACTGTGATGTAGTCCACATTGATTTGCGAAGCAAAAAAGATGAGCTCTCGTACGTTGATCTCCGTAAGCGCTTCATTGGGATTCTCATTGCCGAAGTTGGCCCAGATCACTGTACTGTCTTCAGTAGATTCTGTGTACCAGGTATAGTTTTCCACTAGTAGCTGGCTCAGGCTGCGTAGCTCGTGCAGTACTGCATTCTCAAGGTACACATCGCCCCGGTGGTGCCATTGCCCATAGCCCTGAAAATCACCGTCAACAAAGAGAGTATAAGGATTGTATTCCCCAAAGAAAGATAGAGGTAAGGCTACCCGCCAACTACCGTCACCCTGATCTACCCAGGTATCAATGGCTTCCGAGCCTTTTACGAATACTTCCTCATTCTCAGCGGCCATGTAAATGATGCGGTCGCGGGGGCTGCTACCACCGCGCGGAGGATCTACATACTCGCGGTAGGTACCCGCATGAATGATGATGCTATCGCCCGGCTGTGCCACTTCACTGGCCCGGCCTATGGTGAGAAAGGGTTGTTCATTAGTGCCAGGATTGGCATCGTCGCCCATGATGGAGACGTGATAACTGGTAGAAAATGAAGTGCCGGATAAGAATCCGAAGAAACATAGGAAAGTTAGAACTCGAAGGCGCATTTCTGGCTATTGGTTAAAGAAATGGTTGATGAAACCCATTTCCTCAAATAGCGTGCTTTTTACTTCTCAGTTCAAGGGGTGTGTGGTGGTGTGTAGGGGTATTGGAACAATTGGGGCTGCTTTTTTACAAAATAAACCCCACGCCAAAGTCATACTGGAACCGGGTAGAGGTGAGGAAAAGGAATCGACGCCTTTGCGGACCGCAGGCGGCCCGTACGTAAAACGTGTCTTTCTTGCCAAAGGCGAATTGGTACCCCAAGTGTAGGCCACTGCGCAAGGAAAAATCAGAGAAGTGAAGTGAGATAGGTGCGCCCAAGTAGGGACCGGTCCAGTTGTCCGTCTTCCAGCCCTTTCGGTGCTGCGTACGCATCAGGAAATAGTACCGGGGCTCGAAGACCAGGGCCGGATCGGGGTTCCAGTCCAACTCCGTCTGAAACCATTCCCATTCCACCTGTGGGTCAAAGGTTACTCGAAAATGCAGGTTGGTGGTTAGGTACGATTTTCCCAGCCGGTGCTCCCAGCCGCCGCCCAAACCGTAAACCGATAGCTTGAGTTGGTCTTTGGGTAAAGCGGGTCCCTTTTGGCCCAGCAGCGGGAGGCTACCCAGGCAAAGAAGAGCAGAAAGTAGCACGCTTGTTACCCAATTCATTGTCAAAATTAACTGAAATCTACTTGGAGTATTGTATACAGTAAGGTCATTTTTTAGGATGAAGTTCAATCCTTTGAGGATGGAAGGCGTGTCTCTTCTAGTGTAAACTACGTTACTTGTATAAATATGTGATCCATAACTTCGTAAACTCATGAAGCGACTACTTGCCCCGACAATGGTGCTGTTGATACTGGTGACTGGCTGTGGCCCCAAGCTCACCCCGGAAGAAGAAATATTGCAGGCAGACAATCAGTACCTCCATGAATTGCTTCAGCAATGGTATTGGTGGCGCGATGATGTAGACTTAGCCATTGAGCCCTCCGAATTTACCAGTCCAGAGGCCCTACTGGACCAGGTGCGGTACGAAGAACTCGACCGATGGAGTTATGTGGGCAATTGGGCAGAATTCAATGCATTATTTTCTGGCGGCAATTATGCTGGCTATGGCTTTGGTGCCAAATGGGATGCTGACGGTAATCTCTGGATTCGGTCCGTGTACGATGACTCCCCCTTTGGTGAGGCTGGCGTGGAGCGGGGGTGGAAAATGCTTGCCGTAGACGGTACCGATGTGCAAAGCATCACTGACTTTGGAGTTGCCTTTGGGCCTAATGAAGAAGGAGTAAGCAATACCTTTCTATTAGAAGACCTGGAAGGCGAAACCCATGAAATGACCCTTGCCAAAACCACCGTGAACATTAATGCGGTGCTGCATCGCTCGGTGATTGAGCAAAACGAAACTAAGATCGGCTACCTGGTCTTCAACACCTTTGTGGCCACTGCCAACCAGGAACTGGATGAAGCCTTTGCCTATATATCTTCCGAAGGCGCTACTGAACTGGTGTTAGACCTACGGTACAATGGCGGAGGTTCCGTTTTGGTAGCTGAGTATTTAGCCAACTATTTGGCACCTAGCTCAGCCCAAGGTCAGGTGTTTTCGCTACAACAGCACGTGAGCGATCGTTCTGAGAACGACGTTACCTATACCATTAATAAACAGGGCGGGCTAGAACTATCCCGGATTACCATTCTAACTACCAATAGCTCAGCATCTGCTAGTGATCTGATTATCAACGGTTTGAGGCCGTTTTTGGATGTGGTTTTGATTGGCACCGAAGCTACCCGCGGCAAGCCGGTAGGTTCTTATGGATGGCAACGTGATCCCTATGTATACTCCCTTATTGCCTTCCGCATGATCAACGCGGATGGCGAGGCGGACTATTTCAACGGATTTGAGCCCAACCAAACGGCGGGAGATGGACTAGCCTATGCCTGGGGCGACCCTGAAGAAACCATGCTAGCCGCCGCCTTGCAATACTACGGCACCGGTGTATTAGGCCGTGCCTTTATCGAAGAACCGGCATTCTCTCATACCCGGGATGTACCCTTAGGCTCCCGCTGGCAAGAAGAAATTGGCAGCTGGTAAGCACCGTGTAAGTACAGAGGATATTCTAGCTATAGGTTGAATTTTGCATGAATAGGCGTCATTCAACCTATAGCGCTCAACCTTCAGATTCCTTTTAACAACCTGGCCTATACACTTCCTCTGAGGTATTAACGAATAGCAGTCTAACCCCTGGTGCCAAGAACCCAGTGATCATTTTCACTTGCTTCCCCCGAAATAATCAACAATCTTTGCACTTCATTTTAGGTTTGAGGGCCCATCTTGGTGTCCTTAATTAAAAGGGAATCCGGTGAAAATCCGGAGCTATCCCCGTAGCTGTAAGCTTCCAATACCGCTGCTTTTCAATAGTCCACTGTCGTACGATGGGAAGGCAAAAGCAGTGAAGCAAGCCAGAAGACCTGCCTGATGTGATTTTTGTTTTTGGCTTTCGGAGGAAAGGTCGGAAATGAATGATCTGAAGCGATATACTTCCTCAATTTAGGTAGGTAGTATTTCTTTTGGGTTGTCGTTCCCCACTTCACCGAAAGCTCATAGTGCAAATGCATTACGCCTGTGAGCAGATTTTTTTTTTGCAGCCTCCTTCTTGTCAGTAGCCTCAGAGTTTGGGCACAGGTTCCGTCTGCAGATTCGGCTACACTGGTGTTGGAGGAAGTGGTAATCTCCCGTAGCAAGTTTCAGGCCTCTCAGATCGGTCTACAAGCCCTTACCGTAGACCGCTCGCTGCTATCCTACACCCAAGGCAGTAGCCTGGCTGAGCTACTGCGACACCTGGCAGGCGGTCAAATTCGGTCTTATGGGGCGAATGGACTCACTACCCCTTCCTTTCGGGGTACGGGCGGCTCCCACACTGCCATCCTTTGGGAAGGTATCAACCTACAGAGCCCCCTTTCTGGGCAGATGGATTTGTCCCTCCTGCCCACCGCCGTAGCCGATGAAGTAACCTTGCAGAAGG
Organism: Cytophagales bacterium; assembly: GCA_003454975.1. Classification (GTDB taxonomy): domain Bacteria; phylum Bacteroidota; class Bacteroidia; order Cytophagales; family Cyclobacteriaceae; genus DMST01. The sequence continues at coordinate 18,627 of DMST01000426.1, forward strand.
GAGGAGCGGCTACGTTGTACGGAAATGGGGCCATTGGGGGTACCATTCAGCTAGAGAACAAGGCCAGTTTTGGTCAAGGTCTATCGCTTAGCACTACCCAAGAGCTGGGCAGCTTTGGTCAGTACTACCAGAACTACCAAGTGGCCTGGAGTGGACCCAAACTGTACTCGCGTACCCAATACTTTCGGCGTGAGGTGGAAAATGACTACACCTACGAGAACACCTACGTACGTCCGGTGAGGCAAGAGGTCCGGCGCAATGCCAGCATACAGCAGCAAGGCCTCTTACAGCAGTTGGACTATCAACTGCCTGGCAACCATATTGTAGGAGCCAAAGTGTGGCTGCAGCAGAACGATGTGCAGGTACCGGAGACCATCCTAAGTGGGGACGATACCGAGGCACTCCAGCAAGATGATTTTGCGCGGGGCCTGATCTATTGGGATTGGACCCAGGACCGGTTGAGTCTCACCTACAAGCAAGCGTACCAGGCCTACAGGTTGGTATTTACCGACCCATCCATTGATCTGAACTCCAACAGTACTTTTACCACCTGGACCCACCGGCTGGAGGGCGAAATAGATCTGAAACCTGGCATACAGTGGATAGGGGGGATCAACTACATTCGTGAAGATGCCCAAGTGACTTCCTTTGGTGGTGAAGTGCCCTTTCGTAACCGGCTAGCCATCTATCAGTCCATCCGGTGGATGCCGGAGGTACTGCCATGGAAAGCCACCTTGTCGGTGAGAGGAGAAGCCGTAGATGGCAGCAGTACGCCCATCATTCCAGCCTTAGGCTGGGAGTATACCCCCATCAGCGGGTTTACCATTAGTGGCAACTATTCGCGCAACTACCGCATTCCTACTTTCAACGATTTGTTTTGGGTAGGATCTGGGGCCATGGGCAATCCTGATTTGCTACCCGAAACCTCTTGGAGTGGAGAGCAAAGTATGCAATGGGCTGGTAAACTTGCCCAACAGGGAACCTACCGCCTAAGGGCTACCGCCTACACGAGCTGGGTGAACAACTGGATTCTTTGGCGGCCCTTGGAGACCGGTATCTGGGCACCAGACAACGTGAAGCAAGTGTGGAACCGAGGGCTGGAGGCTTCGGCCCACGCCCAGTACACATGGGGTGCTTGGTCCTTTCAGGGTGACGTGAGCTACAACTACGTGTTGGCTACCAACCGTCAACTGAAGGCCGGAACCAACGAAAGGCAGCTGGGCAAACAGTTATTGTATACGCCTCGTCACGAAATGAGCCTGCTGTTGCAGGTAAATTGGCGCGGGTACTCGCTATTAACCACCGCTACACATACCGGTCAACAATATACCGATGGAGAGAACACCGAAGTGTTCGCCTTACCGGCCTATCAATTGGCCAATCTTTCAATGCATAAGTCCATTCTAGTTTCCGGATGGACATTTGACCTGCGCGGCTCGGTAAATAACCTGCTGAATCAACCGTACGAAAACCGCCGGGGCTATCCCTTGCCGGGCAGAAATTATTCCGTAGCACTAACGATTAAATTTCAGAATATACCATGAAGAAGTTTTTTACTCACCGTTTGTTCCTGTTGGCAGCACTGCTGTTGACAATGTTTTCGGCCTGTGATCCTGCCACCGTAGAGCCAGATCCGGTAGGTACCGAAGGGTTTTACATTCTCAACGAAGGAGGATTTGGCAGCGGCAATGCTTCCCTTTCTTTCTATGATCGTACCACCAGCACGGTTACCAACAATGTTTTTGTGGGTGCCAATAGCATCCCCTTGGGTGACCAAGCCCAATCGATGGCCATTTTCAATAACCAAGGCTACATCGTAGTTCAGAATTCGGGCAAAATGGAAGTGCTCGACCTGGAAACAAATACCATCGTGGCTACAGTTTCTGAAGGACTGATCAGCCCTCGCTACTTCCTGGGAGTTTCGGATACCAAAGGCTACGTGACCGACTGGGGCGTAGACGGAGTAAACGGTACGGTAAAGGTGATTGATCTGACTACCTATGAAGTGACGGCCACCATCGAAACCGGCCAAGGGGCCAACAATTTAATATTGGTGGATGATCAGGTATACGTAGTAAACGGTGGAGGTTTTGGCCGCGACAACAGCATTACCGTGATCAACCCCAGCACCGATGCCGTGGCTTCTACTATTACGGTACAAGACAATCCCAATAGCCTGCAGATTGATAGTGATGGCAACATCTGGGTAACGGCAAGCGGTCATACTGCTTTCGATCCTAACACGTTTGAGGTAATTGAAGACGCAAGCACTCCCGGCGCCTTGATTAAGCTGGATGCGAACGGCAATGTGTTGACTACTCTGTCTTATGAGGAAGTGGGCTTTTCAAAGAGCCCTGATAGGCTGCAAATCAACGCAGCAGGTACCACTTTGTATTATCTGTATAGTGGGGCGGTGTACAGCATGAGCACCAATGCCACCGAACTGCCCACTACTCCTTTCATCGACAAGAATTTCTACAGCATCTCGGTAGACCCCTTTGATGATACCATTATTGGCTGTGAAGCCCCGGATTTCTTTTCTGCGGGCAACATCGAGATTTACTCCACTATGGGTACCCTTCAGGCTACACATGCCGTAGGTATTGGTCCCAACAGTTGCATCTTTAAATAAGCGCTGGACGCAAGTTGTTTCTAGGGCAAGCCGTCTCTGATGGGCTTGCCCGATCTCAAGCCAAGGTGCCTGGAAAACCCGGTAGTTAACGCTGCTCGGGTGCGTAGTTTCGAAAGGCCAAGCGATATATTCAGCAGTGCCATCAACCGTTACCCTATGAAAGTTTGTTCCTTTTTACCCGCCGTTACACAGATGATTTATGATATGGGGCTGCAAGACCGGCTCCACGGTGTCACCTTCGAATGTCCTTCGCCGGCACTGCAAGAAAAACAGAAGGTGGTGCGTTGCGTGTTGGAGGGGAAAACCTATACCAGCCAGGAGATTGACACCATATTCTCGCAGAGCAAAGCCGAAGGGCGCAGCCTGTACTATGTAGACGAGCCCGTATTGCAAGCCATTAATCCGGACGTGATCTTCACACAAGACGTATGTGAGGTTTGCCAGATCGATACCGCTTGTACCTCGGCAGCGGTAGCTAAGCTGGATAAAGAGGTTGAGCTAGTGCCGATCAGCCCCGATTCGCTACGCGATGTCTTCGATTCTTTGGTGACCATTGCTAAGGTGATGGGGGCCGAAGAGAATGCCTATGTACACTTGCAGCACCTGACCCAGCGGCTGGACACCATCGTGGATACTTTGCGGGCTCACCGCGCCCCGCTACGCCGGGTTTCCTTACTGGAATGGGTAGACCCCATCTACAATTGCGGCCACTGGATTCCCGACCAGATTGCCCATGCCGGGGGGGTAGATATGTTGTCCAACCCTTCAGGAGATAGCATAGTGACTTCTTGGGAGAAGATTCTCCGGTACAACCCAGAGGTATTGGTGATCGCCCCTTGTGGGTACCACACAGACCGCACCCAGCAGGATATGTATTTCCTCACTGCACAGCCCGGCTGGGAAGATCTGGCAGCCGTGAAGCAAGGCCAGGTATATCTGGTGGATTTTGATCTGTTTACCCAACCGAGCGCCTCTACCCTGGTGGAGGGCATCGAGATGTTGGCGGCCCTGTTCCATCCAGAGTTGTTTTCGGTACCGGAGCCATTGAAAACCAAGACCGTCTATTTTCAGCCACAGGGAACCCCGACCATATGAGCTACTCCCGGAGTGAACCTTCTGTAGCCTGTACTGCCGATTCGGGATGCTGGTGCATGGCGCTGCCTCAGGTGATGGAGCTGGAGGAAGCGGCAACCTGCTTAAGCAAAGAAGACCTTGCGCAGAAGATCAAGGACTATTTTGAAGTAAACCCTGAAGCCGCCCGTAAGTATTGGCGCAAGCCTGAGGGGCGGATACCCGTGCTGGATTGCACCGAAGGGGTAGATTACCACGTGGATGAGCGTGGCCGCTGGGTGTTCACTGCATACTACCATTTGCGCAAAGGCTATTGTTGTCAAAACGGCTGCAAACATTGCCCTTACGGCTACAGCAAAACCAAGACACCATGATCCACTACATCTCTGGCGGTACCCGCTCGGGTAAAAGCTCCTATGCTATGCAATTGGCTAAGTCGCTGGCCGAACGGCCGGTTTATCTAGCCACCGCTCGGCGGTGGGATGCCGACTTCGAAAAGCGCATAGCACACCACCAAAACGAACGGCGAGTGGGGTGGGAGTCGGTAGAGGAGGAAAAGTATGTGAGCCAAGTAGCACTAGACGGTAAGGTGGTGGTGGTAGATTGCGTAACGCTCTGGCTTACCAATATTTTTATGGATACCGAACAGGATTTGCAACAATCGCTCGACCTGTTCAAGCAAGAAATAGATGCTCTGAAGGCAAAAGACACCACCTGGATCATAATTTCTAACGAGTTAGGAATGGGTTTGCATGCGGAAACAGAATCTGGTCGTAAGTTTACCGATCTGCAGGGCTGGGCTAACCAATACGTGGCCGCCGCCGCAGATACGGCTACCTTTATGGTATCCGGCTTACCCATGAAACTAAAAGGATGATAGCAGGACTTGAATCCCAGCTTTGGGATAAGATTAACAACAAAACCAAACCGATGGGAGCCCTAGGCAGGTTGGAAGAAATCGCCGTTCAGATAGGGCTTATTCAAAACTCATTGGACCCGGTGCTACACGCGCCCCATATCCTGGTTTTTGCCGGAGACCATGGCATTGCGAAGGAAGGCGTGAGCGCCTATCCGCAAGAAGTTACCCACCAGATGGTGCTAAACTTTCTGGCTGGCGGGGCGGCCATCAACGTACTGGCTCAGCAGCACGGCATTCAGCTGAGTGTGATTGATGCCGGGGTCAACTACGATTTTAAAGACCAGCCCGGATTGATTAATCAAAAGGTAGATCCAGGGACTAGTAATTTTTTATTTGGGGATGTGATGACCTACGTACAGCTGGAGCAAGCACTGCGTTTGGGGTCGGAAGCGGCAGAAACGCTACCCCATGCCAAATGCAACGTGATGGGCTTTGGTGAGATGGGTATTGCCAATACCTCTGCCGCCAGCATGATTATGAGCCAGATGTGTGCGATACCCATCGCTGATTGTGTAGGCCGAGGTACAGGGCTCAACGATCCACAGGTACAGCATAAAATCGCCGTGCTCGACCAAGCCACTCGACTCCACGGCACCGTAACAGAGCCACAGGAGGTGCTACGCAGGTTTGGAGGTTTCGAGATGGCCCAAATGTGTGGGGCTATGCTCCGGTCGGCTGAGCTGGGCCGGGTAGTATTGGTAGACGGTTTTAG
>DMST01000426.1:24017-27502 GCA_003454975.1 Cytophagales bacterium
ATAGACGGTTTTATCGCTACCGCCAGCTACTTGGTGGCACAGGCCATCCAGCCCGAAATTGCCCGCTACGCTGTTTTTACCCACCAATCCCAAGAGCAAGGACACCGAAAGCTATTGGAGTTCCTGGGAGCTAAGCCCCTGCTTCAGCTGGATATGCGCCTGGGTGAAGGAACGGGCTGTGCCGTAGCCTATCCGGTATTGCAAAGTGCCGTCGCCATCCTCAACCAGATGGCAAGTTTTGAATCGGCCGGGGTGAGCCAAAAATCAGAGGCCTAAGGTAGGTGGCTTTCCCAGCTTTTGTGGGTGTTTTTGACGCCCAAGGCCATCATCCATCTCCCTTGCTGGGCTGGAGTTTCACCTTGGTCAATCACCCGTCAGGGTTAGTCTTTTTCAACTTGAGCGGAAAGAGTTTCTGCTCAAGGACCAACCACCACCACGCATCAAACCCGACATGAAACAAGAGCTTAGGATTTTCTTCACGGCCTTGATGTTCTACACCCGCATTCCTTGCCCTAGCTGGGTAGACCATTCGCCAGACTACATCAACAAGGCCACGCGGTATTTCCCCCTCATTGGCTGGATCGTAGGAGGCGTTTCGTTTGCTGCCTATTTTCTGTTCTCTTTTCTCTTCACCATTCAGATAGGCGTGGTGGCCTCTCTGGTGGCCGGGGTGCTGGTAACGGGCGCTTTTCACGAGGACGGTTTGGCCGATGTGTATGATGGCTTTGGTGGTGGTTGGACCAAAGCGAAGATCCTCGAAATCATGAAGGATAGTCGGGTAGGTACCTATGGAGTGGCCGCATTGGTATTCCTGTTCCTGACCAAATACTTACTACTCACACAATGGATCACCACTGCCTCCGAGGCTTGGTTGGTGGTCCTGCTCGCTTTCCTGTCTTACCATTCCCTGGCCCGGCTTACGGCCATCAACATGGTATTTACTACCGAATACGCCCGCGAAGACGAGCAGAGCAAGGCCAAGCCCATTGCCAAAGCGCACGGTCCGCGTGAAATACTTGGGGCTTGGTTCTTTGGCCTGGCACCCTTGGCCGGCCTTGCCGCTTTTCATTGGCAGTATGCCCTGGTGATCTTACCCTTGCCACTTTTGCTCTACTTCTCCCGCCGCTACTTCATCAAGTGGATTGGCGGCTACACCGGCGATTGCCTGGGGGCCGTGGAGCAGCTGGCCGAATGTTTAGTCCTCGCTACCCTGTTTGTCTTATGGAAGTTTATGTAATCCGCCACACAGCCGTCAATGTACCGCGTAGCCTGTGCTACGGGCACACCAACGTACCCCTCAAGGATACCTTTGCCCAGGAAGTGGTAGCTGTAAAAGAGAAGCTTCCCGCATCTTTCGACGCGGTGTTTGCCAGCCCCCTGGAACGGTGCCGAGTGCTGGCCGAGGCCTTGGAATTAGGTGCTCCTCAGTGGGAGAATAACCTGAAGGAACTCAACTTTGGCGCTTGGGAAAATACCCATTGGGACGATATCCCACCTGAGCAATTGAATCCCTGGATGGCCGACTTTGTACACGGCAAGCCGCCCCAAGGCGAAAGCTTACAGCAAGTATATGATCGGGTAGGGGAGTTCCTGGCTCAGCTGCGCACCCAAGACCACGAGCGTGTGCTGGTGGTGACCCATGCCGGGCCCATCCGCTGCTTCTGGACCCACATCTTGGGCAATCCGCTCAATACCATGTTTCGCATCCCGGTAGAGTTTGGCGAAGTATTGGGCATCCACCTTACCCCCGACAGCGCTCGTGATTCCATTTTCAGAAAGCTGTAAAAACTGAAGTTGGAAGCTTGAGGATCGAAATTGGATTAAGCAGGACGTCTGGGAGACATCCTGCTAACACACCATAAAACCCCGTCGAAGTTATACCAACTTCGAAACTATATCTTCTCTATTGCTGCTCCTTCACATCCCAGTAAGCCGCCACCTGTCCATACTGGAAGTGGATGGGATTGTGCGAGGGGTCTTTCTTCCAAAGGTATAGGTCAGGATTCCGCTGGAACAGCAGGATGATGTCCGACCCGCCAAAACGGAACTTGCCAAACTCGTCTCCCTTGGCTACCGCCTGGCCTTTCATCTGCGTGTACATATCTACCCCTGATACCTGCGCCATGCCAATGGGAATGGCTGCTACCAAGCCCACCGGGCTTTGGGTATCTACGATGAACACCCCGCGTGCCTGCGAAAATTCGTAACCCCCTTGAGCACTGTCTGGAGCATCAAATTCCCCCTCATCCGTCAGCACCACGTCCAAAAACACCTTGCCTTGCAGGGCCTTGCTTTCCACCACCGTACCGTCTGCGGGCGAGTGGAAGCGGTGGTAGTCAAACGGACTCAGGAAATAGTGCACAAAGGTACCACCGTAGAATTGCTGCGCCAGCTCCTCATCTTCCAACAGTTCGTCTACGGTATACACCGTATGCGTGTGCTTCAAGGTAACTACCTCACCACTGATGCCCATCACCACACCATCGTCGTCTATGGGGTACTCCATCTTGTAGGTACAGTCTGCTGCGGATACAATCGCGTTGTTGTTCTTGGGTTCCGCAATAGGACGCAAGGGCGTTTGCCCCTTCTCGTTAGCATCGTTAAACTCACGATAGAAGAACTGATTGAAGGTTTTCCAACCCGCCTCATTCTTAGCGTACAGGGGATAATTGTACATGGGATCAGCCATGAACGAAGCCTGTGCCCACAGCGGAAACGATTCCTCCGTATCCAAGAAATTACCCCAATCCGTAGCGAATGTCCGCAGCCAGTCGGCAAACACAAAGTCCCCGTTTGTGTAGTCCTGTAGGGTAGTGCCGCCTGGTATATCCTGATCTACCAAGAAATAGAACTGGCACAGCAAGTCGAATACTTTTTGATTGTAGCCATTTCCTTCGTCGGTGCTGGTCCACGCGTCCGGATACAGCGGATCGTTCTGCTCGTTAGGAATCAGTACCAGGTACATGGCAATGTAGTCCAGGTACTCCTCCGGGGTCATGGGCCAGCCCTGTCCACCAAACACATCATCCAAAGCGTGGTACAAATCATCGTCCAGCTCGCCCGCCGCCCGGCGAGTAGCGATCATCAGTGAAGCCGTTAAGGCCATGTAGAACGCCTCGTCCGTTTCAATTTGCGCCTTCAACTGCAAGTACGCGTCTGTTTCGTAGGGGGGAATCACAAACTCCTGCATTGGGTTTCATTTTAGGGTTAGAAGAAAAATGTGCCCAGAACTCTTTCGATTCTCCAGACCATGGAAGATAGAAAATTCCCTTCGGTGGTCCGCTGAAATCCAGATTATGAAAAGAAGGTATTTCGTTGTGTACTTGTTCAGACGCTCCCCGCTCCCAAACCCCTGTGGTTCAAAACTTCAGGCTGATTTTTCTAATGGTTTAGGATCATGATCGGCATCACGCAGAGTCGTAGAAATGAGAGCCCATCGTTGTTCGTATCCTTGGCCTAAATTTCATAGGTAGCGCTGCGCGCTC
>DMST01000426.1:27568-30152 GCA_003454975.1 Cytophagales bacterium
GGGCCTTTCACGCTGCAAGGCGGGCCTGGACGATCGCTTGCCGTCGCACGGGCAGTAGGTTCTTTTCCGTGCAAAAACTTTAGGGCAGGTGGCCCCTTTCCGAAGCCGGATGCAACAGATTCGCGTCTATGCCGCCTTTTCCCTGTATATTTGCTGCCAAGTCTTTACTCAATTTGAGCTCCATCCAACATACCCCCGTTTGCATTGTGGGCGCCGGACCTGCCGGTATCACCGCCGCTTTGCACCTGCAAAAGGCCGGGGTAGAATGTGTGTTGGTAGATCGCCAAACCCTGCCCCAGGATAAGTTTCGTGGCGAAGTGTTTGATGGCCGGGTATTGCACGCCTTGCGTCGGCTTGACCCTGGGTATCTGGATGAATTGGAAGCCATGGGTATGTTCGTCAAGAACCGTGGGGCCGAATTTGTACGGTCCAGCGGTGCCCATTTCACGGTACGCTTCCCAGACTCCATGCCCCCACGCCTTTTGGCTTTGCGTACCGAATTCGACGCCTTTCTCCGCGCCAAGGTTCAAAATCAGCCGGGCATCACCCTGCTGGAAGGGGTAGAAATTGCTTCCCTAGATTTCCAACCCAATGGGGTAATGCTTACCTCCTCCAGTGGAGATGTACGCTTGCGAGCACAGTTGCTAGTGGACGCTTCGGGCTGCCTTTCGCGGCTTTCGGGTGCGCTGCAGCGCGACGAACAGCGCTACGGCCGTGACCACCTTTGGGTAAGCCAGTGCCTGGAAGGGGTAGCCTTGAAATCGCCTACGGATCTGCTCTTGCATCCCTTGCCACGCCACAAAACGGTACTGATGGTGAGCCCCTTGCCTGGCAACCGGGTGGGTATTGGGCTGGGTATTCGCCACCGCGACCTACAGCGTCTAGGCCTCAACCCCATGGTATTGTTGGAAGAGGCCTTTGTTTCTCTGCTGCAGCACCATCCGGAGCTAGGGCAGGGGAGTGCTTTGCAGAAGGCCAAGGGCACCGTTATTCGCCTCTCCACGCGCAGACATCAGTTGGCCGGCGAACGGTATCTGCTGGCCGGAGCAGCAGACTATAGCCTCAATCCGGTAAGCGGTTTTGGGGTAGGCCACGCCATGACCGCAGGCGAGCTAGCCGCTAAGCAGGCCATGGCGGCAGTGCAGGCCCAAGACTATTCCCATCGCCACCTCCAAGGCTACCAACTCCAGGTATACCGGGCCTTACGTACCGAGCTTTGGCTAAGCCAGCTCATCACTGGACTGTTGGACCGTCCTCGGTGGTTTGTACCCATGGTTTTCCGCCTGGGTACGCTCTTTCGGCGGGTACTTACCACTCCGGATTTTACCCGACAATTCCTGAAGCCATCCTTTTACTGGCGGATGTTGTTCACTAAATAGCTCAATCCGCAGTCTTACTATTCTACCGTCACTCTTTTGCTGATGAAACCCCCAGTCGCCTTTAGCGAAAGAACGTAGCTGCCGGGTGGCATTTGGGGTGCTTCCCACCTTTCCTGACCCACTTCCAAGGAAGCCTGGTGCAGGGTTCTGCCTACCAGATCGGAAAGGATAATTTGCCCAGGTGTTTCCAAAGGTTTTGTAAGGCGGATTTGCCAATGACCCCTCACAGGATTTGGATACACACTTAAGGTCAGGTACTGCCCTTGAAAAGGTATGGAAAGCACCTTCGAGTATTCCGAAGCACCGTCAAAGTCTACCTGTTTCAGCCGGAAATAGTTGATGCCATAGTGCGGACTTAGGTCCGTAAACAGGTAGTCATGAGTAGCATTGGTGGTGCCTTGGCCGTGCACCCACCCAATAGATTCCCATGCAGCCCCCTCCGCCGATCGCTGAATTTCGAAGCCAGCGTTATTTTGCTCCGAGGCCGTTTGCCACGCTAGTTCAATACCACCTGGCTGTGCCGTGCCACCAAAGTGAGCCAACGCTACGGGCAAAGCCAAGCCTAAATCAAAAATAGCCCCGCGTCCATTGGCGCCAAACCCCGGTTCGCCCACGGCTACAATAGAGCCGTTAGAGGAAAGAGCGACGGGACAGAGGTTATTGTTTGATGCCGTACCATTGATATCACTGCCTGTTTGCGACCACGTTCCACCGCTTTCCTGAAAAACCCGAACGTGCCCGGAGTTGCTGGCACCCCCATCGTTATTGGCGGCACCAATGGCAACGATGGTTCCGTCGGAGGACAAGTCAATATGAAAACCGGAACGGTCGTCATCAGCTTCCCCATCGATATCCGTACCTACCTGAGACCAAGATCCGCCGCTTTCCTCAAATACTCGCACATGCCCCGCATTAGAGGCAGTGCCATCATTGAAGGGGCCGCCCACGGCCACCCGGGTCCCATCCGAAGAAATAGCCACCGCCAGGCCGAACGCATCGTCTCCCGCCTCCCCATCCAGATCGCTGCCCACCTGGCTCCATACACTACCGCTTTCTTCGAAAACGCGAGCGTGTCCGGCATTAGAAGCGGTTCCGTCATTGTTGATCGCCCCAATGATAACCCGGGTACCGTCCGTATTGAGTGCCACAGCATGTCCACTACCGTCACCGGCAGCTTCGCCGTCTATATCCGAACCTACCTGGGT
>DMST01000426.1:30206-34964 GCA_003454975.1 Cytophagales bacterium
TCTATATCCGAACCTACCTGGGTCCATGTACCGCCACTTTCTTCGAATATCCGCACATGCCCGGCATTGGCGCCAATTCCATCGTTACTGATGGCTCCAATGGCTATCCGGGTGCCATCGCCCGACAGGGATATGGACTGTCCCGACTGATCACCCGCCACTTCGGCATCTATATCCGAACCTACCTGGGTCCAGGTGCCCCCGCTTTCGTCGTAGATGCGCACATGGCCCGAAAGGCTGGTGTTCTGGACTGAACTTACCGCCACCCGGGTGCCATCATCTGAAATGGAGACGTCTCTACCGAAGCGGTCATCTTCAGCCTCCCCATCCAGATCTGCCCCTACCTGAGACCAGGAGCCCCCGCTATATTCGAAAATCCGGGCATGCCCCGCGAGATTGGCGGTGCCGTCGTTATTTACGGCAGCTATCACAATGCGGGTACCGTCTGAGGAAAGGGATACGGCACCTCCCGATATGTCGCCAGAGGCTTCGCCGATGATATTGCTACCGAGTTGAGTTTGGGAATAAAGAGGAACACAGGCCAGCCATAGCCAGCCGAAGAGCATGGTTCGAATAAAAAACATATTGGGTGGTTCTTTAGGTTATTAGTCTGCATAATTTAAGCAGGAAATAAGAAAAACAGATTGACTGTCAGTAGTGAATTCTGCCATTGCTGTTATTTTGCATTCTCTTATGAGCCAACTGTACACCTTCATTCTGGATTTTCGTGGTGGTACCTACACCACCCAGGTGACGGCACCCGATATGGAGGCCTCACTTTCGGTCTGGCTGGACCAACTAGCGCTTGAGATGGGCCAGATTCAGGATATGGGACCCATGACCGTTGGGGAAATAAAAGAACAACTCATCACAGAGAAAACCCATACACCGGTTGCCTTGCAAGGCTTATCCAATGTGTGGTATGTGTACCTCAGCACCCGTCAGGGCTTCAGCGAGTTGCACATTGTGAGTACCCTAACCGGTTGATGCTTTGCTGCGAATTTAGGGGCCTGATGTCACAAAAATGCCCCATTGCTACTCCAAATGCGTAGGTTGCGAGGATAATTGAACTACCAACATCGTATGATCCTTCGCATTTTTTGGTCGCTTTCCCTTACTCTTTTTCTACACGCCTTCGCTCTGGCCCAGCAGAGCCCCGCTTACCTAAGCCAAGTGGGCATCCCGGATAGTATCTACTCGGAGGTTCTGCAAGAAAGTCGTACCTATTGGGTGCATTATCCTCCAGGCTATCAGCCTGAATCCAGTGAAAAATATCCGGTGGCAATTCTGCTGGACGGTGAGGTGTGGTTGCCTACCTTGGCCGCCGTGCATGAATTCTACAGTGGCGGATTTATGCCCGAAATGATTCTGGTAGGTATTTCCAATGCCGAGAATCGCACCCGTGACCTTACGCCTACCCATATTGATACCAAGTACGGGTTTCCCTTCACCGAACCCAACGGCGGGGCAGAGGAGTTCGGTACCTTCCTAAGTAAGGAATTGATCCCCCATCTGGAAAGCCGATATCCCATTACGAACTACCGCACCCTGATCGGCCATTCGTACGGCGGGTTGTTCACCACCTTCATGTTGCTGTACTATCCCGAGGTATTTGCCAACTACGTGGCCATCGATCCTAGCCTGGATTGGGACGGTCAGGCCATGCTGAAATACGCGGAAGCCAATTGGGATGCGCTACCTGTGGAGGGCAAAGCACTCTACGTAGCCCTCAGTGGCCAACTGCACATGCAGGACCCCACCGTTACCCTCGATAACGTGATGGAGGATGCCAGTGACTTTACGTTGTTTCCCCGCTCCATATTGGCTTTTGGCCAAGTGGCCGCTGCTGCTGAGCAAGCCGGTTTTCGGTATTCGCAGCAATTTTTTGCCCATGACCTGCACGGCACCATTCCCGTTCCGGCCATCCGGCAGGGTCTGATGGAGGTGTTCGAATGGTTCCAAATGGAGCAAACCGATAAGTTCAACTCCTTCGAAACGCCTGCGGCAGAGCTAGCCGAGATTGTGCGCTACCGCGCAGATAAACTAGAACGGCATTTTGGCTATCCAGTACCTCCGTACCCGGAGGATTTAATGAACATGAGCGGCTATATGAGTCTGGAAATGGGCCAAGCCGAGAAAGCCAAAATGTTCTTTGAACTCGGCTTACAATACTTTCCCCAAAGCGCCAATACCTACGATTCTATGGCGGACTACTACGAGCAGAAGGGAGACCTGGACCAAGCCTTGGAAAATGTGACTCGTGCTTTCGAGATCAGTGGCAGCGATTACCATCGCGAACGCCTGGAAAGCCTGAAGGAAAGGGTGGGGGAGTGAGATGCTCTATTTGCCCATGCTATCTTCGAACTTTTACTCATAAATCATCTTTCACATCCGGCAAATGTTTTTCATTTGCAAGATGCAAACCACCGAAAACCGAGAAACCACTCAAGCCCTACAATACCTGCGCCGTGCCTTCGAACAGCGGTATCAACGACCGCCAGAGGTTGGAGTGGCTTCTCCCGGCCGGGTAAATATCATCGGTGAACATACTGACTACAATGATGGGTACGTGCTTCCGGCGGCCATTGACCATCATATATACCTGTTGTTTGCGAAGAACGGTACCGACACGGTGAACCTGTATAGTTTGGATTATGATCAAGCTGTGTCGGTACCACTACGTGAGGTCCGGCGTACCGAAAGCCCGTGGCAGAATTTCATCTATGGGGTAGTATATCAGCTCAGGGACCGGATCGAGGGTTTCGACTTGGCCTTTTGTGGTAACGTACCTGAGGGTGCAGGATTATCCTCCTCGGCAGCCATCTGTTGTGGTATAGGTTTTGGGCTCAATGAGCTGTTTGAACTCGATTTGCAGAAGTGGGACTTAGCCAAGATCGCCCAAAAGTCAGAGCATGACTTTGCACTGCTCAACTGCGGCATCATGGACCAATTCGCCTGCCTGTTTGGGCAGAAGGGGCACGCACTGAAGCTGGACTGTACTGATCTCACTTACGAGGCTTCGGAAGTCGATCTAGCGGGCTGTGTCTTTCTGCTCCTCAACAGTATGGTGAAGCACAGTCTTGGCGATTCCGATTACAATCGCCGCCGTGAAGAAAGCGAGGCGGCGATTGCCTGGCTGCGGGGGCGGTTTCCCACCTTACGGAATTACCAGGGCGTAACGCCAGAAATGCTGGGTGAGGTGAAAGGAGAGCTGGAGGATACGCAGTGGCGCAGGGCCCACCACATTGTTTCGGAGAACCAACGGGTGCTGCAGATGAGCAAATGCCTGGCTGAACACGAGGTAGTGTCTGCGGGGCAATTGTTGACCGAGGGACACTACAGCTTGCAGCATGACTATGAGGTGACCTGTGAAGAGACGGACTTTTTGGTAACAACGCTTACTGAGCTCCCTCAGGTGTATGGGGCACGGCAAGTTGGCGGGGGCTTTGGAGGGTGCGTGCTGGCCCTAGTTACTGAAGACCATGTACAGGAGACCCTTGATAGGGTAGGAGAGGCGTACCAGCAGCAATTCAATTTGACCATACAAGACATCCCCATTTCCATTACAGGGGGGTGCCATCGCATGATATAACCTAAGCATCCATGAATTTTTCGACGGTAGACTACATAATTTTCGGGGGGTACTGTGCCCTCATTTTAGGCGTGGGCCTCTTCGTTTCCCGAGACAAGAAGGGCCACGAGAAGAACGCCGAGGATTACTTTTTGGCAAGTAAAAGCCTGCCTTGGTGGGCAATTGGTGCTTCCCTCATTGCGGCCAATATCTCAGCTGAGCAGTTCATCGGCATGTCCGGTGCGGGCTTTGCTTCGGGGCTAGCCATTGCTTCGTACGAATGGATGGCTGCCATTACCCTACTTATCGTGGGCAAATATTTCCTGCCCATTTTCATCAAAAAGGGCATCTACACCATCCCGGAGTTTGTAGAGAAACGTTTCAGTACCGAACTCAAAACTATTCTGGCAGTATTCTGGATTGCCCTGTTCATCTTCGTCAATCTGGCTTCGGTACTATACCTGGGCTCTCTGGCCCTGGAGGGCATATTGGGTGTGCCCATGGTCTATGGCATTCTCGGGCTGGCGCTGTTTGCCGCTACCTATTCCCTGTACGGTGGGCTCAGCGCCGTGGCCTGGACGGACGTGATTCAGGTCTTCTTTTTGGTGTTAGGCGGTCTTTTCACCGCCTACTTGGCGCTCAACGTCCTCTCCGACGGAGCGGGCTGGCAAGCGGGTTTTGGTCAGCTGATGGACGCTGCGCCTGATCGCTTCCATATGATCCTGGACCGGAACAATCCTGAATACACCAATCTGCCGGGCATTTGGGTGCTAATTGGTGGGCTCTGGGTAGCCAATATCTACTACTGGGGTTTCAATCAGTACATCATCCAGCGGACTTTGGCTGCCAAGTCACTAAAGGAGGCCCAGAAGGGCATTGCCCTGGCGGCCTTTCTCAAATTGCTTATTCCGTTCATTGTGGTAATTCCCGGTATTGCCGCCTACGTGATGGTGAATGACCCGGAGATCATGGCCCGGCTGGGTGCGACGGCCACGACCCATGCGCCTCAGAAGCCGGATGAAGCCTACCCTTGGCTACTTCAGTTATTACCCGTGGGCATGAAGGGCATCGCCGTTGCGGCCCTCACGGCCGCCATTGTTTCCTCCCTCGCTTCCATGCTCAATTCTACGTCCACCATTTTCACCATGGATATTTATAAAACCTACGTGGCACCTCAGGCCAGTGAC
>DMST01000426.1:35015-46036 GCA_003454975.1 Cytophagales bacterium
CGCGGCGGTGGCCTTGGTAATTGCGTGCGTTATGGCGCCCGTGTTGGGCGGTATCGATCAGGCTTTCCAGTACATACAAGAATACACCGGTGTAGTGAGCCCCGGCATCCTGGCCGTATTCGTTTTGGGCCTTTTCTGGCGCAAAACCACCAACCGCGGGGCCATCGTGGGCGCTTTGGCTTCCATTCCCGTGGCGCTGGCTTTGAAGTTTCTTACGGATATGCCCTGGATGCACCAGATGGGTCTTACGGCCTTAGCGACCATGGCCATCATCGTGGCGGTGAGCCTAACTACGGGTAAGGGACAAGACGATGCCAAGGGGATCGATCTTTCCGGTGGCCTTTTCAAAACTAGTGCGACCTTTAATATCTCTGCGTTCGTAGTTTGCATCATTTGCGCGGTGTTGTACGCCCTATTCTGGTAAAAATGAAAGACCTCTATAGCGAATACTCACATCGTCGGTATAACATCCTAACGGGGGAGTGGGTGCAGGTGTCGCCGCACCGCACCAAGCGCCCCTGGCAGGGCAAGGTGGAGGATGTCCTCCAAGTACAGCGGCCAGAATACGATCCTAATTGCTACCTGTGCCCGGGCAACACCCGGGCAAACGGCGAGGTCAACCCCCAGTACACTTCCACTTTCGCCTTTCAAAATGACTTCGCGGCTATCCAGGAAGACTTGGAGCCTTTTCAAGTGGAGGACGGCTTCCTACGGGGAAAGTCCGAACGGGGGATTTGCCGGGTCCTTTGTTTTTCGCCCCGGCATGATCTGACCCTGCCCCGGATGTCTTTGTTGGAGATAGAAGCGGTGGTGCGGCTTTGGAAGGAACAATATGCCGAGCTAGGGGCTATTCCCTACGTCAACCACGTGCAGATTTTCGAGAACAAAGGAGAAATAATGGGCTGCTCCAACCCTCACCCCCACGGGCAGGTGTGGGCTCAGGAGTCCATCCCCGTGGAGTCCCACAAGAAGGGTACGCAGCAGCTTGCGTATTTTCAGAAGAAGGAGAGCAGCCTGCTACAGGACTACTTGCAGCAAGAGCTGGGTTTGGGGGAGCGCATCTTGTTTGAGAACGAACACTTTGTGGTGGTGGTCCCCTTCTGGGCTGTATGGCCCTTCGAAACCATGCTGGCCCCCAAGCAATCAGTCCCAAACCTCAAAAGCCTCAACCAGATTCAAATCACCGCCTTTGCTGAAGCTTTGCAATGGCTCACCATTCGGTACGATAATCTGTTTGAGACCTCCTTCCCGTATTCTACGGGCATCCACCAGGCCCCTACCGACGGTCAGGAGCATCCTGAGTGGCATTGGCACATGAGCTTTTACCCGCCCCTGCTGCGCTCCGCTACGGTGAAGAAGTTTATGGTGGGTTACGAGATGTTTGCCAACCCGCAGCGTGACATTACCCCCGAACAAGCCGCCGGACGATTACGGAGCCTTTCTGGGGTGCATTATTTGGGGTAAGATGTAAGGGTATTTGCATTGCTACAGGCACCGTTATTTGCCTACACCACAGGATACTACTAGTATCGGTGTTGTAGGGAAGCATTGCCGGTAAGTCTGCCATTTTGAAATATGCGGGCTGATACCCAAGCGATGAAAGTCTCACAATCCATGTTCCCAACGGCTGGCCTCTTGCTTACGCTTCATCTCACCGGAGTCATGCATTTGCTGTAGCCGTTCGTTCCGGGTAGGTGCTTTGCTGGTGAGGTGCCAGTAGCCACAAATCCCACATTCGTATACATTCTGCGGCCCCTCATGCACCCGAAACCCTTTGTAGATGTGCTGATCTACCAAGGCCGTTTCGGCCAGCTCTTGAGACATGTACGAATATTTTCCGGTGCTACATTTCATAGTAGACGACTTCTCAGGGTGTAAAATTACTATTCCTACAGTAAGTATGACAACTAAGTAATTCTATACTGTTGTTTTAATTTTTGATTGGTAGATGCAACTCGTTTCTGGTATTTTTCATCTACCCTTTACGAACCTAATTACTGCGTTGACCATGGTACCCCATCCTGCTTTTCAGATTTTCATTGATATGGTAGAGGGCTACATGCCCATGCCTGAGTACGATCGGCAGTTGTGCTACGACCACATGGAGGTCATCCACGTGCCCAAGGGAACTGTGCTAGAAGCACCTGGGAATATTCCACAGCATCTGTATTTTATCTGCGGAGGCTATTTGCGCAACTTCCACGTGAATGCGGAGGGCAAGGAGGTTACTGCAGATTTGGGCGGGCCGGGTAGGTTTTTTACTTCATATACCCACTTTGCCAACCGCACTTTCTCCAACGAAACTATTGAATGTCTTACGGATGCAACGCTGCTGCGGGTCAATCAGAAATCGAATGAATACCTGTATGCGCATGGGAGCATCATCAAAGAGTTTACCATCCAGCTTTTTTCTCAGCTAATGGAGCTAGATAAGCAGCGCGTGGAAGAGCTTACTACCCTTACGGCTGAGCAGCGGTACCTGAACTTTATGGAAACCCATCCGGGGATGCTGCAAAATGTGCCTTTGCAGCATATTGCCTCCTTTTTGGGGATTAATCCGGGTAGCTTAAGCCGTATTCGAGCAAATTTGGTGGCATAGAGGCTTTCTTGCAGAGAAAAGCAGTAGGTCCCGATTTCTCCATCCATTCTTGGATGGCTGGGTAGGCTTGGAACCAACAGGGGACAAGTTTTGCATGGAATAGGGGGCTGGTCAAACGGGAATCTTGCATTAGCTCTCAATTGGCAAGGTTTTCTAGCAAGTCCAAGGTGGTGAATCAATGTGAACATGGGGAAGAAGAGTGCAGGAATATTGTTGTTCAGGCTGAAACAAGGGTACTTAGAAGTATTGCTCGTTCATCCTGGAGGTCCCTTTTTCAAAAACAAGGATTTGGGTTCATGGTCCATTCCCAAAGGAGAGTTCAAGGATGAATCCCCATTGCAGGCTGCTATCCGGGAGTTTAAGGAGGAAACCGGTTTCGAGGTAAAAGGAGATTTTTTGGAACTTACCCCTATCAAACAAAGAAGCGGCAAAATGGTATATGCCTGGGCCTTAGAAGGTGATCTTGAAACCTCTCAGATCCAGAGTAACACTTTTGAACTGGAGTGGCCACCAAAGTCCGGCAAAATTCAACGCTTTCCTGAAATAGATCACGCTGATTGGTTCTCTGTCGGCGTTGCCCGGCAAAAGATCAACGGTAATCAAGTCCCCTTTATCGATCAAACCATCAGCCTACTCGGTCTATCAGACTCCCAATGGATTGATCCTCGGTCATAGCAACCTCTTCCCTAATCGATTTAAATGGAGTACCATCTCCGTGGTTGGTTTTCTTCACAATTGTGAAGTGTTGGCGCGTGCAGTCTTGACACCTTGCATCAGGTATAAACTCGCACAACATGATAGGACTCAATACTTCCGAAGCCGGTACGGTCAAGCCCGCTTCCCCTTCCTCGCTTACTTCTCAGAAGTGGCTGACGCTTAGCGGCAAAATCTGGTTTATTATCGCGGCCATAGGGCAAGCCATCTTTACGTTCTACATCATTGGACTTTACGGGGTGGCCACTGCTACGGGCGACTGGGAGCGGTGGAACACCACCATGCCCCACGGCTACGTGGCGGGCGACGCGCCAGGCAACGTCTCCATTGTGATGCACGTGCTGCTGGCAGCCGTGGTGAGTATCGGTGGCCCTTTGCAGATCATCCCACAGGTGCGTAAGCGATTCCCCAAATTCCATCGCATCAACGGCCGTATCTACATTATGTCAGGGGTGACCATCTCCCTCACCGGTATCTTCCTTCTCTGGACACGGGGTACAGTTGGGGGACTAATCGGGGCTATTTCAACCTCCATTAATGGCCTGCTGATTATTGCTTTCTCGGTATCTACCATTAAATATGCCTGGACGAAGAAAATGGCTATACACCGCCGTTGGTCCTTGCGGTTGTTTATGGTCATGAGTGGGGTGTGGTTTTTCCGTGTGGGCCTCATGTTTTGGCTGCTCGTGTGGGGTCGCCCCGTGGGGTTCGACTACCAAACCTTTACTGGGCCCTTTTTGGTGATCCTAGGCTTTAGTCAGTACCTGCTGCCCCTATTGTTGCTGGAAATCTACTTTGCCGTAAAAAAAGCCAAGCGGAATACCACTCAGTGGGTCTTTGGTACCGTACTTATGTTCTTCGCTTTGGCCACGGCCCTGGGCATCTTTGGGGCTACTATGTCCATGTGGATTCCAAGGGTGTTCTAGAACAGCAAATCAGCTACTTACCGAGTGGACTAAAGGTACTCTCCTTCCACTGGTACAATTGGTAGGGCATGCCCCACAATGCCACGTCGCCTAGCCTTTCAATGGCTACTTGGGTTTGGTAGGCATGAATGAGCAGGTCTTCCGCATCGAGCAGGCCGGGCTGGCCTCGGTCTTGGTACACTACAGATACTTGAAAACCGTAGTGCACCACCGTGCCCGGGACTACCGAATCGGTGGGGACCAGAAACTCCCGGATGCCCCGCGGCCCACCATAGGGCACTGGGTGTCCCATACGCCGGCGACCGTAGATGGCTAGCTCGGCACAATCGGTGCCTACACGTAGGTCCGTTTGGTGGCCGTAGTTACCCAATAGCTTGGGCGGTATCACAAAGGGCAGCCCCAGTAGCTCAGTCAGGTAACCCACGTAGTCATCACTTTCCTGTACCACCATCTGTAGCGTACCGGTACGCTGTAGGTGCAGGGGGTGAATAGTTGCGATGGGGTTAAGTGTGGTGTCGGTTTGGGTACCTACCAGATAGGTGCCTGCTGAAAGCCGGAAGGTTTGTTTGGTAGTGGCCACTGAGGAGAGTAATACCGGCTGATACTCGATCTCCTCCAGATGCCAGGCACCCTCTTTCAGGTTGTCATACTCCCGGAGCACCGGTTGGTAGACCACCCAGTAGACGGGGGCTTCCGCCCATACCGTTACACTGTCTTGGGTACCCAGAGTTACCGTTTGCCTCTTAACGGGCACCTCCTGATTCACGGCGGTAGAAAGTCCCGGATTTCCGGAAAAACTTAAGTAGCTGAGGAGGAGGAGTAACGGCATTAGTAAGACAAAAGGAATAGCTCCGTAATACAAGTGTCCTCGTATTGGGAGCCAGGATATACCTCCAGGATGGTTAGGGTGATCTTTCTGAATTTAGGACTGCCATCTCCGAATTGGGAAAGCTCGTCCAAGGAGTCAAACAGGTTGAAATCCGATATGCGTTGGAAGGGCCGGTCTTCTAGGGTTAGCTCTTCACTACTTTGTCGGGTTTTGGAAGGATCTGCATAATCCACCGATTCATAGTCTACCCTCAGTCTCTTCACCCTGGCGTTTGTATTGTAGGTGGTCGCGCTCTTGGTATAGCCGTTTAGCAGGCCAATATACCCCACCATGACATCGTTAAGTTCAATCTCAATGGACTGGCCCAACCCTTGGCCGGGTACTCCTTCTACCCAAGCGGTAGCATAATCCCCATCCGTCAGGTTTTCAACGGCATAATTGCCTTGCAGGGTAGAGGAAGCAGTGACGGAGCGAATATGCTCAGGGCTCATGCGTGAGCTAAGTAGGAATTCCGATAGCTTGGCTCTGCCATTGTCGTACACCATCGATAGGGGGCTAGCGGTACTGAAATCGAAGTCTTTTGCCATGAATTCATAAAGACCGTTTTGGTGGCTGAAGTCTAGCCCCTCAAAGGAAATACTTCCCTGGCGGCTCAGTATTTCGGAGGCATCTACCGATATGCTCAGCTGACCTACCCTCCCTGAACCCCAACCTTGTGCCGGAGAGAAATCATACAGGAGGCTTCTATTGTCAAAGGAAGGGAAGAACTCCTTCGAGGTCCCCCAATCCTCGAAACCGTTCATGATCTTGTACTTCACTTGTAAGGTAAAGGCTTGTTTGGGGCGGATGGTAAATTGGGTTACTTGCCATCTGCGGTATACATTCTCCATTAACCCCTCGTACCGTGTTGATTCCTTTTGGGTAGATCCTTCCTCTATCTCGTGCTCGATAGCCAGTCTTTCACCGTCTAGTTCCATGCTTAGCCCGGTAAGATATCGGCTTTGCCAAGGTTCGTCGTGATGAGCCTCGGTATGCAAAAAATCTACGGGGAAACCGTACGTGATCGGCAAAGTGGCCGCACCACGGTTTACCAGTTGGTAGGTGACTTCTACCCAAGAGTAATCTCCTTCTATGCGGATTTGTAAATCCTCGCTTAGCAGCTCAATAGCAGGAACTTTGGTAAGTTCTATATCCCCCGTCTTGTAAATGCCTGAGCCATCGATGGGGCCGCCGTTGGCCCAGACCAACCAGGGCAGGAGCAAAACGGTAATCAACGAAAGGATTCGTACAGTCATGGTGATATGCAATTTGCGATGAGGAAAGAGCAGGTGAAGTGTATTACAGTATAATGATTTCAGCAAGGCAAGTGTCAGTATACTTACTGCCCGGATGCACCTCCAGGATGGTGAGGGTTATTTTTTGGAGTAAATCAGGCACATCCCCGATTTCATGCAGCACCTCCAAGACTTCAAATAGGTTGTCCTCGGACAGAGGAATATAGGGGCGATCTTCAAAGGTGAACTCTTGCTCGAAGGTCCTGACGTTTGAGGTTTCACCGTAATAACAGTGTTCGACCTCCAAGCGTAGCTTTTTTATTCGCCCGTTGGTAGTGTAGGTGCCTTCGCTTTTGGGGTATCCATTGATGATTGCCAAGCCTCCCCAGGGCTGATTGTCAAACTCCAGCACCACGGATTCTCCTACTCCGGTACCTTCCACTCCCTCTACCCAAGCGGTACTGAGATCTCCATCCAGCAGGTTCTCCACCGAATAGTCTCCTGCCAGTTGCGAAGAAGCAGAAATAGATTTCACCTCAAACGGCTTATTCATTCTTCCCCAGACTTGCTCCGAATGCTTTTGTACAGAGTTATCATACGTTAGCACCAAGTCTAGGGCGCCTTGGAGATCAAAATTCTGCGCTGAGAAGGAATAAGTACCGTCGTTTTCGATGAAGTCGAGGCCATGCAGCGCGAGGTACTTTTGGGGGTTATAGAGGCTCTTCGCATCTACCGTTACCTCAAAACTGGATACCGTTCCGTTGCCCCAGTGCTTGGCTGGAGTGAAGTCATACCGTAACCTACGGGGGCTATACTCGGCAAACCGGCTTTTGGTATACTCCCAGTCCTCAAACTGGTTCATAATCTTGTAGGCTACCTCCAGGGTTACCGTAGCGTTCTTCTTAATATTAAAGTTGACTACATGCCAGCTTCTTCTGATGTCTTCCCATAACCCCGCCTTCTCTACATCACTCTTTTTCTTGATGTCGTAATCCACTTGGTGCACAACGGGCAACGCTTCCCCGTCAAGGTAAAAGGCAATTTCAGGTACGTATTTAGGATTCCATTCCAGTTCGTACTGTATTTCACTACGAGCGATATCCACCGGAAACCCATAGGTAAGGGCTGCACTACCATATTCCTTGTTTTGTAGCACGTATTTCGCCTTTACCACCGAATAGTTACCCTCAATGGTGATGTTGAGGTCTTCGCTCAGAAGCTTAATGTTAGGCCTGTTGATCAAGATGATATCTCCCGTGCTGTATACCGCAGACCCATCTAAGGGACCGCCGTTGGCCCAAACTGCTTGGGTGAGAAGTACGAAGTAGATAAGTAAGAAGGCGGTACGCATGGTGCTGAGTTTCTTTTGATGGTGCGAATGTCTTAAAAATCTAACATTTCCGCAAAACCAATATTGCACTAGAAAACGGTATTTTTGGTGCGGAAATGGCCTATTATGCTACTGAAATTGTGGTGAGTCAGAACCTGATTTCACGAATAATTCACAAATTCTAAAGGTGCCATTCCGATGAGCATTACAGTGAATTTTGAGTGCAAAACCGATTGTGTATATAAGTCAGAACCTATTGCCTGCCAAATGGATAGCTACACGAAAAAAGGTAAATGCAGCTTACTGATAACAAACTGAATTTAAACTGCACTTTAGAAATAGTGGAACTGTGGTATAGCGTCCGCGTGTTTGATGTCCTAGCTGACGTTAGGAAGGTATGAATTATACAGTTTGTGGTGCACAGTTTACTTTAACAGTCTAATTTTGACCTATCAATTCTACCAAAAAGTTCATCAAATCTTTTTTTTGATTTGAAAGTTTCATGAAGAAAATGTGCGATAAAAATGCTTGATTCTTTATCACGACAAAATATTCGACATGAATCTGCTTCCGCATCAAAGATCAAATCTTTAAATATATCACCAGGAATTTCTGGTTTCAGTAGGTTCTCGAAAATGGAAATCCAGCAGTGTCCATTTCCGTCTAAGTCATATTTTTCAGTCAGTGTTTCTTCAGCCAGCAGCATTTCATCAGTGTCAAACACAACAACGTTTTTGTTTTCATGAGTTTCAATTTGAACGGGAAAGTATTTCAGTTTTTTCGTGCTTTGATTAACCGCATGTTCTCTTTTTCTGTATTCTTTTTCACGTCTTTCCATCTCAAATAACTCATCTACTTCATTTTCAGAAAGTCCTATTTGTAGTAGTTGTTCTCGACTCAATTTTCCCACGGTGTCAATTTCAATTTTGCCGAACGCAATTAGCTAAATGACGTGGCTGTCCCACAGGACAGACATGGCACTTTAGCTGTTGTTACGCCTAATTTTTATTTCTCTTCAAGTTATTATGATACTTCAACGCATCCAAGTACAATGGGAATTCAGGCTGAATGCCATTTATAACCTCATCATATGCAGCCTTCATCTGTTTAGCAGCAACATAGGCTGGCATCCTTGCAGTCTCAGTGCATAAACCTGGAATTGCTATGGAATTAACCCTTGTGTTTTTTGATGCTTCAATCAAAATCGCTTTCATCGCTAGATATGCATTAACTGAATTAGGAATCCCTTCACTTGTTGGGACTCTCATTGTTGGAGCACAAATCACAATTACCATTTCTGATTCTATGCTGATTGCCTGTCCAACTAATAACTCCTTCAAATCTGTAGATGGTATATGTTTTTTCAATTTTGTTTGTATCTCCCACCCTATCTTTTTGGAAATTAGCAGGTCCAATCCGCCATCCCTATACCCAAGTGAATTGCCCGGACTGACAATAGCATCTGCTCTAATTTCAAATATATCACCTTCAATAACTTCCACATTGTCTTCATTTTGGAAAAAGTCCAACCATTGCTCCCCTAGGTCAGGCGAATTATAATAAACTAGCGATATTTTAAGGTCCTCATTCATGAATTTGACTCAAATTAGGCACAACGTTTTTTGCGGGGTGCGTTGCTATCCCGAAGGGTAGCTATGCACAATATACATTATTGTGTTTTTGTTTTATCCATCTCAATTGAGAGAGTATTATTGAATCATTCATTAGTGTATTATTTGTCTCTCCGTACCAATCTGGGTCAACTTCATTAACAATTACGGATTCTAAGAAATTGGCAGTCTCATTATGATGAATTCGGAGTTTTTCCTTTTTCGTAAATTCAATTATTACCCAACGAAAATCTTAAAGCTCATCAAGATTGTAAGTCATCATAATCAAATGGTAGAATGCTGGTGCGGGGTAATTATTAGTTAAGGGATCGAGGCGGTGGAATTGGACACACCCACGCAAAATGGGCTGATCCTTCTGATCCATTAATGGTGAGTAGGTATGAAGGGAGGAAAGTAGGGGCGAAGCGTGTTTCGCCCCCTGAATTCAGGCCGGTGGCTGAGTTCTGTATTATTCTACGATCAAACTACGGACGCTTGGCGAACCGTTAATGTCCTGAGAACGAACAAAGTAAGTGCCGGGCTTTAGGTCAGCAATGTCCAAAGATACCTCGGTGTCCTCTACGGTCCAGGTTTTGATCTCCCGGCCGGTAGGATCTACAATCTGCACCGAGGCGATGGGGGAATTGGACTTCAGGGTGACTTGATCTTGAGCAGGGTTAGGATATAGGGTCAAGTCGCGCTCAAAGTCATTATCCAAGGCTTCTTCCTGACCCCGCAACATGAACGGGCCACCACTGCCGGATACCGTTACGTAGATGCCCCGGTACACCGTTTCGCCACAAGTCTGATAGCTCAGGTCTACCCAACCCGAGTTACCGTTGTTACGGGCAAACACGTGGGTAGAGCTTACACTCTCGATCGTCCAGCCGTTGGGTACTGTCCAAGAAACATTGGTGATACCGGTACCGCCTACGGTCCAGCTGGTTGCTGCAAAACGGCCTATCTGGCTGGGGCCCAATATGTTGGGGTAGCGCTTGCCGAGTACCATGGTGCGGTAGATAGATGAGCTAGGAGAAGCACATCCGCCAGCAGACCCGTTGGCCCGTACGGTGATATTGCCAGTCCGAGTGCCTGAACTTGGGCTCCGTACCGTTACTGAGGTGTAGTTGCCCGTCAGGCTAGGCGTGAGCAACCCGTTGGCGGGGTGCACAATGTACCACGGTGCGGGAACGGACCACGTATAGCTAGCTGCCCCGGCAACGGGTGTTACCGAATAACTGTAGTTGGCATTGTAGCTACACTGATTCAGATTTCCGTTGATGGCAGCGGGCTGTGGAAGGGAAGTGCCCGATACGTATACGGTGATGGTATGGTCTACACATTGGCCGATACCTGCCCCAATATTTCCTGTGGCCTTTATCTCCCAAGCACCCGCTTTGTTGAAGTTAAGATAGAGACTGGAACCCGTAGGGAGCGTCGTCACACCGGAAGGGTCCTTTACTGTCCAAAGGAAAAACTTGTTGATTTCCTGACCCGTAGCCGTGTTTTCCACTTTGTAAAACTGGGAACTCTGACAGGAGGCACTGGTTGGCCCTTTGATTCGGTAGAAAGAACTACAGTCATCAAAGGAAGTGGCTTGGGCCAGGGCTCCAAAGGAGAAGCCGAAAAGGCCGACCATGAATAGGGCAGCTTTCACTGCGTGCTGAAATTGTACTGCTTTTTTCATTGTACTTGTTAGTTAATTATGTGGGTATGGTGGGGCTCCGACGCCCCGGAAT
>DMST01000426.1:46078-46409 GCA_003454975.1 Cytophagales bacterium
CGGCTGCTCACTGAGCAGCGGTCTCAGAAAAAATGCTTTTCAACTAGATTATTCGCCTTATTCCACAATCAGAGTGCGGACACTGGGCTCTCCTTTCACGTCTTGTGAGCGCACCCAATAGGTGCCGGGCTTCAGTGCTGCAATGTTTAGTGATACCTCAGTGTCCTCTACCGTCCAGGCCTTGATTTCACGGCCAGTGGGATCTATTATTTGTACCGAGGTAAGGGGGGAATTGGACTTCAGTGTAATCTGATCTCTGGCAGGGTTGGGATAAAGTGTCAACTCCCGATCAAAATCATTGTCCAGCGGTTGTTCCTGGCCGCGGAACATG
>DMST01000426.1:46489-48782 GCA_003454975.1 Cytophagales bacterium
ACGTAGATGCCCCGGTACACCGTTTCGCCGCAGGTTTGGTAGCTCAGATCCACCCAGCCCGAGTTGCCATCGTTGCGGGCAAACACGTGGGTAGCGCTTACGCTCTCAATCGTCCAGCCGTTGGGCACTGTCCAGGCCACGTTGGTGATGCCGGTGCCTCCTACCGTCCAGCTAGTACCCGCAAAACGGCCAATCTGGTTGGTGCCCAGTATGTTAGGGTAGCGCTTGCCCAGTACCATACTACGGAAAATAACCGGACTAGGATTGAAGCAGCCACCATAGGGGCCTACTGCCTGCACCGTCAGGTTGCCCGAGATGTTGCCCGAGCTGGGACTGCGCACCGTCATGGAAGTCCAGGGGCCGGTAAGGGTGGTAGCCAAAGCGCCTGTGGTAGGGTGTACCAGCTTCCAAGGACTTGGGGCGGTCCAGGTGTAGGCAAATGCATTCGATACAGGGGCTACCGTATAGGTGTAGTTAGCATTGTAGCTGCACTGATTTACCTCACCCGTCATGTAGGCTGGCTTCGCCAGGGAAAGGCCAGTTACCTCTACCTGCTTGGTCGTGGATATACACTGCCCGTTGTTGAGCGTACCGTTGAAAATTAGGGTCCACCTGCCCAGCTGGTCAAAGTTGAGGAATATGCTGGTACCGCTGGCGGCATATCCCGTGCCTGTGGGGCTGGTTACCGTCCAGGAAGCAAATAGAATAGCGCTCGTGGGCGTATTGCCGCTGCTCGTAATGGAATACGTGCCAAACTCCTGGCATGCACGGAAGCCAGGGCCATTAATTCCGAACGTATTATTGCAGCCGCCACCCGTTCCTAAGTTGGTGCCCTGTGCATTCACAGATACTGACAGGCTCAGAAGTGCCCAAAGCCCTACCATGGTACTCAGGATAGGACGAATTTGTACTAGTTTTTTCATGATACTTGTTTGTTAAAATATGTGGGTTGAAAGGGCATACTGCCCCCTTGAATAGACCGCCACTCGTTGAGCAATGGTCTATGATGAAATACTTGGTTGGCTACAGAATCTGTGTGCTAAACCATGCAGGGAATATCAACAGACCACCGATGGGTATACCGCCTTCGTGTTGCATAGCCCTTCTGGAAAAGTATGGACGAACGGGACAGTAGAAATGCTCCAATTGAGCATTCCAGCCTCTGTTTCGTCATACCGGATGGCTAATCTGGGCGAAGGTATTCTTAGCGAAGTAGCACGGATTCCATGATTCAGTAAAAGAGGAGGAGCTATTGACTACTAATTCGGTCCCTGTCTCCGAAATAGGGGTTCGCTGGGTTTTTCATGGAGGGGAGATACCGAGAGGTAATCGATAAGTGTCCTGTTAGCGAGTGGAAGAGTACTGTTGAGCCGGTAGTATTCCGGAATGGTAAAAATTTCTTCATTGTACTGGTTCGTTACTTTATGTGGGTTGTACGGGAGTACACCCTAAAGACCCGAGGGTTCAATGTATGGTGATTGAAATTCCTTCTCTTGTGATGAGTGTTTCTTTCTGATTGTGATCGGTATCATATTTAATTCAGCGGTAGAGTTGTTTGCGGTGGTAAATCAATGAGATGTAGCGATTTCCGGGAGCGAGAGATATCACGGCAATTGTTAGGCACGAAGGCTACGTATTACCGCTATTTCCTTTAATTTTCCATGAAATAAATAATACCCTACATGATGAATCGCTTCTCTTCTACATACCCCCTCTTCTTTCTTTTATGCCTTACTGCCTGGGCATGCGACGGCATGGAACCCGAAGGCCCAGACACGAGTGCTTTTGAAGGGGAAGTGCAAATTAACCCGGCTAGCTTTCCTGCCGGTGGCGCGGTAGACCTCAACCTGGAAGACACCGGGGTGGTAGCCCAGCTCGACTCGGTGCCCAGCTTTCTGTGGGACCTCAAGATTCTGGCTTACCGCACCAGTCAGGGAGGGCGCCCGGCTTGGTTTCTCTTTGGAGACGACACCAGTCCGGATGCTGTAATGGCCCTGGATGTGTCCAATTTTGCAGGGATTGGCCTGGGGCTTGCGGGGTTTGATAGTTTTACTTCCGTAACCGCCGATATGCAAACTTCCATGTCAGCAGACGGCGTGTTTGACTTTGATCCGTCGGCTGATGTAGATAGTGAGGGTAATCCGGATGGCACCCTACTGGCTCAGGCCTACGTAGGATTGGTGATTGGTGATAAGATCGTGAATCTGGAGGCAGATCAGCAACCCGTATTTTTGGTGCGAAGCCGTGAAGGGCTCTACTACAAATTTCAGCAGATGGCCCGTCAGGGCGGGGG
>DMST01000426.1:48826-49384 GCA_003454975.1 Cytophagales bacterium
GGGGGTGCGGTTACCCTACGCTGGGCTCGTTTTGCCGACGATGCGCTGGAGTAATTTCCTGCTAATTTCCCTGGTCTATTTGCCTAGAGTCTGGGCGCAAGAGTGGCCCAATGAGGACAGTGCGGTGATGCTGGAGGATGTGCTAGTACTGGGTAGGCCCGATGGATTTGGAGCGCCTCAGATTGCCGAGCGTGATCAGCGGGGTACCGTACCGAGTGCACTGGAGGCACTTGATCGGGGGCCGGGTCTGTTTGGCATTCAAGCCAACACCTATCCATTGAGCTACCGGGGCCAAAGTGGAGCCCGCTTGCGGGTGGAAACCAACGGCGCTCGCCGCACGGGCGTTACCGCCCAGGGCTACTACGCTACCGACCTCAATCCCGCCTCGTTGGCGAGCATGACTGCGGTGGAGGGGCTCAGCAAGGCCGCCTACGGCAGTGGCGCCATGGGCGGAGTAGTAAGAACGGAGCAACACACCGGCCTATGGCGTATTCCGTCGCAGCTCTACGGTAGTTACGATACTAACAACGGTGGTTGGGTAGCCGGGGGAAGACTCTA
>DMST01000426.1:49479-49925 GCA_003454975.1 Cytophagales bacterium
CGGCTACGTGAGTGGTCGCCACCAGAGTACCGACAACTTCCGGTTTCCTGGTGGGAACGAGGCACCCCATTCGGCCATCAACCAAACCCAGGTGACTACGGGCTTGGGCAAAGAGTTGGTTGATGGGTCCACGCTCAGTTGGCGCAATCAGGGCAGCCGTGGCCTATTCCGGCGGCCCTTGGGCTTTCAGAACAATCCTAACGAACGGCGCACGCTGCACAACCGCTATACGTACCAAACGGACCTAACTTGGCGAACGCTGCGCCAAGGTTTGCAGCCTGTGGAACAGCAACTTTGGGGGCTAGTGGTAGGCGCTGATCAGATCTTTGATCGGTACGATGGGGTGGATGGTATGTTGGCGCTGCAAGACGTGCGGCACTATGACAAGCGGGCGGCGGGCTACCGGGGCTCCTGGACCCGAAACTTGCCGGCGTTCCTGCTCAGCC
>DMST01000528.1:0-6329 GCA_003454975.1 Cytophagales bacterium
AGGCCGCGACCAGCGGCGCCGCTGCTACCGCTGCCGCCGTCTGGCCCGCCTTCCTCAGAAAGCTCCGGCGGTCGCCCTCGATAGAGGCGGTCCGGGAAGGTATTTCGGGAATGGACATCTGCGAAGGATCTCCCCTGTCCGAACCATGATCGTCCCCCTGATTCTGTAGTGGCTTTTCTTGTGGGTCTTTAGGCATAGGGCGCAAAATAGTATTCTTACCCTACCAAACCCAATTACCTTCCAGCATGCAATCATTCACCTTAGAAAGCCCTAACACCACGAAGACCAATAACGGATGATTGATACCCTCACCTTTCTGCGTGCCTTTTCCTGCCCAGGCTCCCTTGCACCTACCACCCAAGATCTCTATTTTTAAAAGCAACCTAACTACCCAAATTCCGTGCCCAACCCTGCACAACTCTTTCTGGTCGATGACCACCAGATTGTTCTGGATGGCCTACTCCGCATCCTTAGTGAACTAGAGGGCATCAGCGTCATCGGTCAGGCCCTTAACGGTAAGGAAGCCCTAGAGAAGATACCCACCTTACGGCCAGACCTTGTCCTCATGGACCTGGACATGCCCGTGATGAACGGCCTCGACGCCGCCACCCAGCTGCTCAAAACCCTCCCCGACCTCAAAATCGTCATCCTCACCATGCACCGGGAAGAGTCCCTGGTCAAGAAAATGATGGAGATCGGTGTGCAGGGCTTCTTCATTAAAAACACCGACCAAGAGGAGCTACTACTAGGAATCCGGCAGGTGCTCAAGGGCAAGAAGTACTTTCATTACGAAGCGCTAACTCCCCTGGTGCAAAGCACGCCCCTCGCCCCCAACACCTTGGAGCTGAACCGGCTCAGCCAGCTCTCCGAGCGCGAACGCGAAGTGCTCCTGGGCATTGCCCGCGGCCTTACCAGCCAGCAGATCGGCGAGGAGTTGTTCATCTCCACCCGCACCGTAGAGACCCACCGTAAGAACATCCACGCCAAGCTAGAGATTAAGAACCTCGCGGGCCTTATCCGCTTTGCCATCAAAGCGGGATTGGTATCCTAATTCCCTTCGGTCGGGCCTTTCTCTCCACCATACAAGCCAGCCCCGGACGATAGCCTCCAGAATCCCAACGGCTCGCCCTGCGGCAATAGGATAATCCACTCCCCGCCAAGTCATCCCGCAGCGTAGCGAGGGAACTTGGTTGCCATTGCTAACCAACTTGTTAGTAACCACTTATCCTGCCTTAATACGTCGTTGGTGGTTATCCTCCAGAAAAGTAAAGCTCCTATTTGAGGCTACTGTCCAAGCTACCTTCTGCTAAAGTAGGCAGCTTGTAAGGCGGCCACCTTGTTTCCGGGAGAGTAACTTGGTAGGGGCCAGTCGGCTGTCTCGTACGACCAAGTTCCCTCGGCGGAGCCTTCGGGATGACTGGAGGCATGAGGTCTGCAATAATTTCATCTTGAGCAACAGCGAAAGATTTCGGTTATTACATCAAACCAACTTGCTATCGGCTACTTAACTCGCCGAAACACAAACAGTAAAAGAACTTTGCCGCACCTACTGTATAAACTATCTACTGCTAAAGAAGGCAGCCTGCTGTGTGGACCTACTTGTATCCGGGAAAGTATGTCGGTAGGGGCAAGTGGGCGGTCCCGCACTACCGAGTTCCCTCGGCGGAGCTTTCGGGATGACCGGAGGGATGAAGTCTATAACTGTGTTCCTTTGAATCCAAAACTTGGGGGCCTAATCTCATAAATTCTAACCCATCGAGAAGAGAAATTTTCCTCTACTACAAGTCATCCCGAAACGAAGTGAGGGAACTCGGTTTTTAGGGCTAACCAATTTGCTATCAACCACTTACCCCACCGTGATACACACAGTGAAGGAACTTAGCCGCATCTACTGCCTAAACAATCTACTGCTGAAGTAGGCAGCTCGTATCTTGGGCTTGCTTGCTTCCGGGAGAGCAGGTTAGCAGAGGCAAACGGGCGGTCCCGCACTGCCGGGTTCCCTCGGCGGAGCCTTCGGGATGACCGGAGGGATGAAGTCTATAACTGTGTTCCTTTGAATCCAAAAACTTGGTGGCCGAATCTCATAAACCCTAGTCCATTGAAATAAGATAATTTCTCTACTACAAGCCATCCCGAAACGAAGTGAGGGAACTTGGTTGTTAATCTAACCAACTTGCTATCAGCTACTTGACTCACAAACACACACACAGTAGTGGAACTTAGCCACACCTACTGTCCAAGCTACCTTCTGCTAAAGAAGGCAACCCGTAAGGCGGCCACCTTGTTTCCGGGAGAGTAACTTGGCAGAGGCAAGTGGGCGGTCCCGCACTACCGAGTTCCCTCGGCGGAGCCTTCGGGATGACTGGAGGCATGAAGTCTATAACTGTGTTCCTTTGAATCCAAAAACTTGGTAGCCGAATCTCATAAACCCTAGTCCATTGAAATAAGATAATATCTCTACTACAAGTCATCCCGAAACGAAGTGAGGGAACTCGGTTTTTAATCTAACTAACTTACTATCAGCCGCTTGACTCACAAACACACACAGTGAAGGAACTTAGCCACATCTACTTCCCAAACTACCCTTTGCTGAAGTAAGCAGCCTGTTTTTGGACTTCCTTACTTCCGGGAGAGTAGGTTGATAAGGGCCAGTGTGTTGCCCCGCACTACCGGGTTCCCTCGGCGGAGCCTTCGGGATGACTGGAGGCATGAGGTCTAAATTATGCCCTTTTGGGCCCAAGGACTTAGTCCTTAACTCTACAAAGTCGACACCCTGCGGCAATAGGAAAAACCGCTCCCCACCAAGTCATCCCGTAGCGTAACGAGGGAACTGGGTTGTTATCGCTAACAGACTAGTTTTTAACCACATACCTCGCATGGAAATATATTTCATAACTGGTAGTATCATCCAATCTTGACTTAGGAAAGATTCTTTTGGATTTCCTCTCACCATACCCTTTCTAAACTAACCGTCATTACTGGAAGGTAAGGATGGAATAATTAATATAACGAATACTATAAGAATTTCGGAATGAAAAGACACTTATCTGGCATCATGCAATGTTAAAGTTGGGCACATTGCGCTAAATGTTTCACAACTAGTTAGATAATAATACCATTTTTTTCTTGAATAAAAATTTAGCACTAATTTGTTTCCAATAAATTTAAACAACCTAGATTTAATGTCACTAAAGAAAGCTCTTAAACTGATTGATATTGAGAGAGAAGAGGACACAGGGATTCTTGATCTAAGTAATCTTCACCTAATCGAAATACCTGAAGAAATTTCAGACTTGACTTCTTTAAGGAAACTCATCCTAGCCCAAAATAGAATAACAGACATCAGAGCATTAAACGTTCTTCCTCAACTTAACACCCTCGATTTGTCAAAAAACCAAATAAAAGAAATTAAAGGACTAGAATCACTAACACAATTAAAATCATTAAACCTTTCTCGCAACAAATTGAGAAAAATAGAAAAAATTAGCGCATTAGAAAACCTAAACACTATAGACTTGTCCAGGAATTTTATTTCAGAAATAGAAAACCTAGACTGTCTTGGTAAAGTAAAGAAAATCGCTTTAAATAACAACTCCATTTCTAAAATCGAAGGCTTAAATAATTTATCTCAACTCAATGTATTATACCTTCACAATAATAGAATTGAAAAAATAACAGGATTAAGTACATTAGACCAACTAAGAACCCTACACCTTTTTGGAAATCAGATAATAGATATTGAAGAGTTAAACCATCTAACACTATTAACAAGACTATTACTAAATGACAACAAAATTCACAAGATCAAGGGTTTAGAAAATCTCAAACAATTACACACACTTTCACTAGCAAGAAACGGCCTTTCGAAGATAGAGGGTTTACAAAACCTACATAACCTAATTTCACTTGATCTCTCCAGAAATGACTTTACTAAAATAAAAGGCCTTTGGGGAAATCAAAAGTTAAAAATACTAGACCTTTCAAACAACAACATCACCAATATTGAAAACTTAAAAGAGTTAACTCAACTAAAAATAATTTCATTAAACAATAATCGAATCTCTAACATAGAGGGGCTAGAAAAAAACATAAAACTTAAAGAAGTTGATTTTTCATCCAATCCAATCACTGAAATCAAAGGATTAAATAATCTTGGTTTGCTTGACACACTTTTTCTTGCCAGTAGCAAGTTATCTAAGCTCAAAGGGTTAGAGAAGCTTAATCAGTTAACAACACTTGACCTTTCCCAGAACTCTATAACCCAAATAAATGAATTAGTTCAATTGCCGAATCTTAAGAAAGTTTACCTCTCAGACAACCGGATAATTGATTTGTCCCCTTTACAATACATTGAGTCATTAGAATCCTATGATTTATCTAATAACCCAATTAGAACCCCACCAAACCATATTTGGAATTTAGGACCATCTGCATTACGCAATTATTACAGCCAATTACTAGACCAAGGCACGGAAAAACTTTATGAAGCTAAATTAATTTTAGTAGGTGAACCTGGAGCCGGCAAAACCTCTTTAATGAAGAAATTGATTGACTCTTCCTTTCAGGTGTCAGAAGGAAAGGATGGTGAAAGCACTTTAGGTATAAACATTGAAGAAGGATGGGAATTCCCAGTAAAAAACAATAAAGAGCGCAATTTTGCTGCTAACTTATGGGACTTTGGAGGACAGGTGATTCAATACTTGACTCATCAATTCTTCCTAACCCCCGACGCTCTATATGTATTAGTTGCAGATGATCGAAAACAACATACAAATTTTCCTTACTGGTTTGAGATAATTCACTTATTGGGCCAAGAGGACAATCGCCCCTCTCCCATCCTAGTAGTTTTGAATGAAAATCAACACCGAAGCATTACAAATTATGACCATGCCCATTGGCAAAAACGTTATCCCAATACAAAGTTACTAAAGCATGATGTAGATCTTTCTGAAACAGATAGTCGATTTCTGCGCCTTCAAAAGGCAATACATTTAGAATTACAAGGACTTCATATAGTTGGAGATGAATTACCAGGAAAGTGGAGAGCCATTCGTGAGGAATTACGCAATCTAAGCAGTAATAATGATCATATTACCAATACAGAATTCAGAGAAATTTGTATAAACCATGGGATGTGGAGGGAGGAAGATCAAAACGTGCTCAGTGGATATTTACATAAACTGGGTAGCATTTTGCATTATACCCAAGACCCTAGCCTAGAGGATTTGGTGATTCTTAATCCCCAATGGGCCGTCGATGCAGTATATTCAGTCCTTTCCAATAAGACAGTAGAGCAGCAGGGCGGTTTTTTCAGTAAGGAGCAAGTATATAAAATATGGAGTGATTATAAATCAACGGAAAAGGGAAAGTTACTAAATCTCATGAGACAGGAAGTATTTGAAATATGCTATCCTGTCGGAACAGAAAGCTTCATAGCTCCACAACTTCTACCCACTATTCGTCCTGAATTTGAAATTGATGGATCAAATGCATTACGATTCCGATTTCAATACGCCTTTATGCCCAAAGGGATTATGACACGTTTGATTGTACGTCTCCATGATTGGATTGTGGAAGAAAAGGAAGGTTACCCTTGGATTTGGCGAACGGGAGCAGTCTTTCAAGATAATGGAACTCGTGCACTGATTGAAGAAGAGGAGCGCAACGAGGACGGACAATCCGTGATTGACATCACCGTGAGCGGGGAAATGCACGAGCGTAAATACTTGCTTAACCGGATCATCGGGGAGGTGCACCGTATTCATCAGAAGTGGTTTGCCCGCATCAAGATCAAAGAGATGATCCCTTGCGACTGTCATGTTTGCCGAACATTAACCGTACCACACTACTACGACTTTAAGGTCATGAAGGCCTACCGGGAAAAGGGGTTGGACGAAATCATGTGTGAGAAAAGTATTGAGCCCCAAAGTATCTCGCACCTACTGGAGGGCGTTGCCCTACCAAAACAAAAAGACATACGGGTAATCCATAGTGCCTACAAGAAAAGGGGGATCGGTAACCCTAGAGCGGATACGTATACCTTAGGTAACAGAGAACGCGCTTTGATCAATCCTGGGAAAACGAAAAAGACCTCCCTGTTTATCTCCTACTCCAAGCTGGATAAAGAATATGCCGATACACTCAAGCGACGCCTAAAGCCCCTGGCGCGCCGTAAGACGCTCGATATCTACTACGATCAGGACCTGATGGCCGGAGACAATTTTGATACCGTACTCAAAGAGCGGATGGCTACCGCCGACCTGATCCTGCTACTGACCAGCCCGGACTCCCTGGCTACGGACTACATCATGGACGTGGAGGTGCCCCTG
>DMST01000528.1:6398-7633 GCA_003454975.1 Cytophagales bacterium
GGCCAGGCCAAAGTGATCCCCGTCATCCTGCGCCCGGGAGACGACTGGAAGGACGAGCCCTTTCTGCAAGACCTCAACGCCATACCCAGCAAGGGAACACCCATCAGCAGCTATGAAGATCTCGACGAGGCCTGGAATGAGGTGGTGAACAAAATCAAGGAAGTAGTAAGTCAGGATTGAGGATTTGGCCGGAAAGGAAGGCTCCCACCACCACAAATGGCAACCTAATCAAGAATCGCTATTTTCGGCCCGACCATTTTTTAAACTTAGTACCATGTCTGAAAACCACCATACCCCTCCGATCATTTCAGAGGAGGATGCCCTGCGCCTGGCGCAGGCACACTACGGCATATCTGGGTCGCTCACCCGGCTGCCTGGCGAGATCGACTACAATTTCCGCATACGAACCAAAACCGAGGCCTACCTGCTGAAGATAAGCCGCCCGGGCGCCCATCTGGACGACCTGGACTTCCAGCGCCAGATGATGGAATGGGTAAGCCAAAAAGGAGAGACACTAGCGGCCCCGCGTATCCTACCTACTCAGCAGGGAAAGCCCTACGCGGTTCATGAAACCGAACGAGGGCCCTGCCAGGTAAGGCTATTGAACTGGATAGAAGGCCGACTGTGGTCCGCGGTGAACCCCAAAACGGATGCCTTGCGGCATAGTCTGGGGCTAGCAGCGGGCAAGCTCACTCAAGCCCTGCAGGGCTTTACCCATCCCCTAGCCTCCCGCTCTTTTGACTGGGACCTGGCCCAAGCCGCCTGGACGGAACAGCACACCGCCCTTTTCTCGGGTGAACAGCTCGAAATAATCATGTACTTCCAGGAGCGCTTTCGGACGATGCAGCCTGCCTACGCGCAGCTACGCCAAGGGGTGATCCAGAACGACGCCAACGATAACAACGTAGTGGTGTCGGAAGACCTGACCGACCCAAAGGTGGTCGCCATCATCGACTACGGTGATGCCGTACACAGCCAGTTGATCAACGATGTAGCCATTGCCCTCGCCTACGCAATCATGGATCTGCCCGATCCGTTGGGGGCCACGCTACCCCTCGTGGCCGGGTACCACGCGGAGTTTCCACTGCAAGAGGCGGAGCTGGAAGCACTTCACACCCTGGTAGCCATGCGGCTGGTGGTATCGGTAACCAAATCGGCCATCAACAGGACGAAGGAGCCCGAGAACGAGTACTTGCAGATCAGCGAAAAACCAGCCTGGGCGCTGCTCACCCAAT
>DMST01000108.1 GCA_003454975.1 Cytophagales bacterium
CGTGGTCAGCCAGCGGCTGCATTACCCGCTGATAGGCCTTAGCATCTCGCCCCAGGTTGGCGGCCGTTTCGGCTACCGAGGTATACAGCAAGACCGCGTCCCCTCCATCCAGCGGATGGGCTACTGACGCATTG
Source organism: Cytophagales bacterium (assembly GCA_003454975.1). GTDB lineage: Bacteria > Bacteroidota > Bacteroidia > Cytophagales > Cyclobacteriaceae > DMST01. The sequence continues at coordinate 135 of DMST01000108.1, forward strand.
GGGTAAATCCACTCCAAACCGTATTGCTCAAGATTTAGCTCTTGGAAATAGGGAGATAGCACCCCCATAGGGTGTACTGCGGAGCATACATCGTGCTGAAAGCCGGGTAGGGTCAACTCTGCGGTGCGGGTACCGCCAACCACAGTGGCGGCAGCTTCCAGCATCAAAACCCGCAGCCCTTGTTGAGCCAGAAAGATGCCGGCACTCAGCCCGTTGGGGCCTGACCCAACAACCACGATGTCATATTCAGTCGCCATACTTCTCTTACACCTGTTTGCTATTACAAATCAGTACAAGCATAAATATCCTAGGATTGATTCACTACTGGGTATAGTACGAGTGGGAGCTAGGTGAGCGGTCCCTGGTTCGGTCTGATCTGGTAAATAAGGGATTTCTTATATCAATTTTTTCAGCCCTGGTTTGTCCACATTACAGTACCAGGATCTTGCCATTGGCGGTATGTTTTTGATAAAACTTAATTGGAAAAGTGGCTTCCAATGGTCTTGTTGTTAGCATTTGCTTAGAATGATTTAGTAGCAATTGGTACAAATCACACGTTATTCAACAAACCTTTTGCCTAATCAATGTGTCTTCGGAGTAAGTTTTATGTAAGTTTAGGGATGTAAAACACATGCAAATTGTGTGTGCGTATGATTCCCTTAAGAAGGTAGTCATCTACCAAGGACCAACAAACCATCATTCTACGTATCCATGTTATCTCGTTTTTCATCATTCTTTAAATCGCCTTCACATTTACCCCAACACCAACAACGGGTATACCTTATCCTGCTGTATGGGGGGCTAATGGCCTTTGGTTTTCATTTGGCCTTGCTGTTCCTCTTCCAATCCCTGGAAGTATATCCCTTGGCCCGGTTCAATGTGGGTAGCTCCGTTTGGTGGCTTCTGAGCCTGGTGTTGCTCAAGCGCGGCTTTAACCGGCAGTTCATCGTTGCCATGGACTCCATTGAACTATTTGCCCACCAGTGCTTTGCTACCTATTTGCTTGGCTGGGAGGCTGGATTTCCCATGCTCATTACTCCGGTAGTACCCTTAGTATTTTTGGGTGGTTTTCGTAATGTACGGTGGCCTTTGGTGTTCACCTTTACCAGCCTGGGGCTATACCTCGGTGCGTATTTTCTTACCCGTGGTTACGTACCTCCGTACCAGCTTCCACAGAGTACCCTCATCGCACTCTTTGTGGTGGCTACGCTCTCCTTCTTTACCTTTAGTGGACTTTTCAGTTATATCTTTAGCAATGCTGCTCGCAAAGCCGAGAACACTTTGCTCAAGAACAACCATGAGCTAGCCACGGTCAATGAGGCCTTGATTGCGTCCATTCAGTACGCCCAGCGGATCCAACGGGCAGTATTGCCACCGCCCGAGGCCTTAGAAAAGCAATTCGCCGATTCGATGGTGCTTTTCCGTCCCCGGGATATCGTATCCGGTGACTTCTTCTGGACAGACAATACCTCCAACGGTCGTACCTACTTTGCCGTGGCCGACTGTACCGGTCACGGTGTGCCAGGTGCACTGATGAGTGTGATGTGTAGCAAGGCGCTCACGGAGGCGTTGTTGGATCTCGGTGATGATGCCCAGCCGGCCCTCATCCTAGACCGGACGGCTGACCTGATAGACCGCCAGTTGAGCCAGAGCCAGAGTACGAGCATTCGTGACGGTATGGACATCGCTTTATGCTGCCATCGGCCAGCGGACGGCGTTTTGGAATATGCAGGGGCACACCACTCGCTGTACCATTTGGGCGGCGAGGGCTTGCAAGAGGTACGGGCTGACCGCCAGCCCATCGGGTCATATCCCAAACGACGCCCCTTCACTCATCATCAAGTAGCCGTACAGCCCGGCGACTGCGTCTACCTTACCACAGACGGCTTTATCGATCAGTTCGGTGGGCCCGAAAACCGGAAGTTTATGAAGAAGCCCTTCAAGCAAATGTTGCAGGAGCTGGGCACCGTATCCATGGCACAACAGAAGCGGGAAGTAGAACGCATCTTCGAATCCTGGAAGGGAAGCCGTCCCCAATTGGATGACGTTTGCCTGCTGGGTGTCCGGTTTTAAGCTAAACAAAGAACTCCCCGTAGTCGAACGGATAAAGTCGGTGCTATTCATCGTCTAGCCATACAAGATTAACTGCTGCTAGTTCGATAGACACTTCATGAACAAGTATCTTTTGTCTAGCAGCGAAGCGATCTAACCTCTGGCATCTAAAAGCGAAGCGGTCTATATTCGCCAAAACTGAAAACCACCGCTCTTGTCGCTAGAAACGCCTAAACTCTCTCGAAAGCTGGGTTTGCTTGCCCTCATGGCTACGGGCATCTGCTCTATGCTGGGGGCCAGCATCAACGTAGTTCCCTTTATGCTCCACCGGAGCGTACCGGGCATCGGTCCTTACGTACTTCCTGCCTTCATCTTTGCCATGGTGCCCGCCTTTCTGGCCGCCTTAGCCTACGGCAGCCTA
>DMST01000463.1:0-644 GCA_003454975.1 Cytophagales bacterium
GGGGCACAGGTGCCGGTAGTGGATGCACTGGCCATCATCCGGACGGCACGGAAGTACCTTTCGTATCTGGATTACATTGACCTGAGCGACTGGGACCGGGAAGCACCGGAATACATCCATCATCAGATATTTTTGGGTGGAGCCACCGAAACGGCACGGCGAAAGAGACTAAGCTCCCTCACAGATCAGGATTTTGAAACTCTCTATACACTTCAAAATCAGCGACAAATCCACGAATTCCTGCGCACTTTCCGGTGAGGACGAATAGAAGCAACCATGGCAACTACAGCCATTCAATCCAAAATATACCCGCTAAAAATATTCAATACGTCCGTCACGAAAATCATGAAACCCTCCCAATTATTTATATTTTTGCGGCCAATCTCAACTGAATAATTTAAAAATCAGCCAATGAACTCTCAACAAAGCCGGCTATTAGCCGCCGCTATCGTATTGTGCGTGGTGTATTTGCGTGTAGCCCCCACCTTTGGGCAATCCTCTCTGGAAATGGAGGACCTTTTCCGCCCCGCGTACAGTCCTGATCCTTTGATGGATATGCCACTACCTACTCCCGAAGCCGCCTCGCTTGGGGAATACCTGGACCGTCCGGTGGGTTACTACACCGGCACCCCGCAGATCACCGG
>DMST01000463.1:709-3067 GCA_003454975.1 Cytophagales bacterium
CCGTTCCTATTTATTCGGTAACCACCAGCAGTCTCTCCTTACCCATTTCCCTGGATTACAAGGGTGGCGGGGTGAAGGTGGATGAATTGGCTACCGACGTAGGACTGGGATGGGACCTCACCGCTGGGGGCATGATTGCCCGCATTGCCGATCCTGGCACTCCCTGGAACCAGTTCTTCATGCCACAGCCAGTGCGTTACCAAAACGGAATTTACCCGGAGTTGGTAGACGATGGCCAAGGATCTACTTACTGGACCAACAGTACCTGGGGACAGTTTACCCCTACGTATAACCTAAACACCACCAGTAACGACTATTTCCTGGCCATTGATGCTACCGACACAGAACCCCAACGGACGGAACCCGAAATGTTTAGCTTCCGGTTCCTGGGCCGCTCCGGCACCATCATTCGCGATCCGAATGACCCCAACGTGTACTACACGCTACCGCAGGAATCGCTGAAAATTGAAACGGTACCCGGTACCTGGAACTTCCTGATTACGGATGAAAACGGTATCAAGTACTACTTTGAGAAGTACGCCGATACCCAGGCAGAAGAAGATGCTACGGGCGAAGCCCAACCCATGGTACCGGGCCGTACGCAAAGCTTCCAAGCCTACCTCACCAAGATAGAAGCCCCCAACGGAGCCTACATATCGCTTGATTATGAACTGTACCGGTATGCCTACGTCACGCACCTTCGCGATTTTGAGATCATCAACAATTTCGGGCAGACCAATTATGAAGATTGCCCAAGCCCTGATCCTCTTACAAATCCGCTCCGCAATTATTCTGTAGTAAACAGCCAGCGCCTGGTAGGTATCACGGCCTATGCGGTAACAGGCAGAACTCAGAATAGTCTCATACACGAAGCTATTTCTCATGTACAGTTTACCTATAAGGCTACTAGCCGAGAGGACATCGCCATCCCCAGTGATGCCAATTATCCCCTCACGCAAGAACCCCAGGAGTCCTCGGCCCTCAGCAAGATTGAGGTATTTGAACATGGCGTAGAGAAAATGGAATATGACCTTAGCCATTCCTACTTTCTTTCTGCTTATCACAATTCCAACGACCCCTACATTAACTCCTTGAACAAACGTCTCCGCTTGGACGAGGTACAGCGGGTAGGCCAACCAGGGTACACCTTTACCTACCACAATGCCAACAACCTGCCGCCACGCCTTTCCTTTGCTCAGGATAAGTACGGGTACTACAATGGCGTACTTAGCAACACCAACCTATTGCCCGATGACTTGGGAGTAGGTACCCGTACCGCCGACCGCTCAGTAGATAACTCTCTGGACTACGTGTACCTGACTACGGGTATGCTAAAGAGCGTAGAGTACCCTACCGGAGGTTACACTGAGTATACGTTTGAAGGTAACGAAGGCGGTGCAGGGGCCCGGATTGCCTCCATCATTGATTATGCCTCAGCGGCCAAGTCCGAAATCAGCAACGAGCTATACTTTGAATATGAACTGGCAACCGGAGTGGTAGAACCCATCTTCTCCGAAGTACTAGACACTTATTATACCACGCCTCAGACCCCCTATACCCAGTCCTTGTGCCGGTACACGCAAAACATGTCATCGGCCTTGTCTTCGCTCACCGGGCGTTTTGAGGACTATTCTGTAGGGTACGGAAAAGTGACTCAGCTGCACGGTATGGATGCCACTACCGGCACCAAGGGCATCTACGGCAAGAACGTGTACTATTTCCACCGTGACATCGGTACTGTAGTAGGTAGCACTACCCGGTTGGGGGTTGACTTCTCGTATAAGTGGGCCAAAGGGCTTCCTGAGAAAAACGAATACTTTGCTTACGAAAACGGACAGTTTGTACTGGTACAGAAGGAAGAGTTTGAGTACCAAGTAACGCCAGAGCGCAGTGAAGTCTGGTGGCTGGATGGTGCCGGACTCAACAACACAGCCACAGACGTAGACGTGACCACTCATCTACCGCTGTTGGTAATAGAAAAAATACGTCCGGAAATTTCTAACAGCGGCTACTACCAACCGGCAGAGTTCTACACGGAACAGCAGAAGATTGTGACCAACTTCCAGTTTGAGGCCAAGAAGGTTACTACCGGGTACGATACGGAATACATAGGCAATGATGACCAGCGGGTAGTGTCTGTAACGGAGGAGGAATTTTACTACAATGACACCTACCAAATCCCCACCGGATCGCTAGTCACAGATGCACGAGACGTATCGGGCACCCTAGTAAAAACTTCGGCACTACTTACCGCTACCAAGCACCCGTTCGACTATGCGGATCCTAACCCCGGCAATGATAACGATCGGGAGGATGCACTTGTAGATATGGCCGCCCTGCACATTTGGGCTCCCGCCG
>DMST01000209.1:0-31376 GCA_003454975.1 Cytophagales bacterium
GGTGCCCGCGCCCACGCCGGTGACGATGCCGAGATCGGTACCATTGGTTGGTGTTTTGGCGGCGGCTGGTCACTGCAAGCCAGCATTGCTTTGGGTGACCAAGCGGCTGGGTGCGTGATCTACTACGGCCGTCCTGAAAAGGACGTAGAAAGACTCAAAACTCTCCAAACAGACGTGCTGGGCATTTTCGGAACCCAAGATAAAGGCATTCCGCCCAGCATGGTGGCCGAATTTGAGGAGAACATGGAAGCAGCAAACCAATCACTCTCGGTGCACAACTACGATGCCGGGCACGGCTTTGCCAACCCCAGCAATCCCAACCACGTGGAAGAGGCAGCCGAAGAGGCTTGGGAACTGACCCTTAACTTTTTGAGCCGGCGGTTGTAAGTTTGCTCGCATGAAGCAACTGGGCTTGATTGGCTACCCACTAGGGCACTCGTTTTCTAAAAAATACTTCTCCGAAAAGTTTTCCCGCGAGGGTATTCCTGGTTGGGACTATGAGCTCTATCCACTGGAAAATATACATGAGCTATCGGCCTTGTTGGAAAACACACCCAACCTGCAAGGGCTGAACGTCACCATACCCTACAAGCAGGATGTGATGGCCTATTGTCAATCTCTGGACCCCGGGGCAAAGCGCATAGGTGCGGTAAATACCTTGAAACGATTGCACGACGGCAGCTTCCGTGGTTTCAATACCGACTACTTCGGCTTTCGGGATTCTTTGCGCGCCTGGGCAGGTGAAGCTATAACGGGCATCCAGGCATTGATTCTGGGCACGGGCGGGGCGGCCAAAGCCATTCAGGTGGCCCTGGAAGATTTAGAGATTCCTTACCGCTACGTTTCTCGCACGGCTAGGGAGGGAATCCTCAGTTATGCTCAATTAGCTGAAGGCAACCACCTATCGGACTATCACCTGATCATCAACACCACTCCTTTGGGCACGGCGCCCAATACGGATGGTGCTCCTGACTTACCCTATGCCCAGCTGACTAGCCAGCACTGGCTCTACGATCTGGTATACAATCCAGAAGTGACCCGGTTTATGGCCCTAGGCCAGGCCCAAGGTGCACAAACCAAGAATGGACTTGATATGCTGATTGGGCAAGCTGAAAAAGCCTGGGAGATTTGGAATCAATCATTCTAATGAATCTCAAATATTTTTATGCCATTCTTTGGTACTGCTGGGTTAAACATTCTAATATTGCAATATATGGGAACTACAAAAATGCTTGACTACGGGGAAGACGTGTATGAGCTGGCCGAACTGGCAAAAGCGCTGGCACATCCTGCCCGTGTGGCTATCCTCAAGCATTTATTGCGCGCCAAGCAATGCATTAATAACGATCTGGTGGAAGAATTGGGCCTCGCCCAACCTACCATTACTCGTCACCTGATGGAATTGAAGAAGGTGAATTTGCTACAAGGTACAGTAGACGGCACCCGGCTGAATTACTGTATCCATGCCGAAACCTGGGAGAAAGTAGCTAACACGTTTGCTGGCTTTTTCACGGATTTGGACACTATTCAAGGAGAGGACTGTTGTTAAAAAAATTTGCTTCAAAGCATTCTAATATTGCAATAATAAAATATTAATAAGCGCAACACCGACATAACATTTCCGAAGGCCAATAACCGAGGAAAACTGTATCGGAGACAGGATACCTCTGTGGCCGAGTGATCCCTTGCTGAGAGAATGGAAAAGAGAAAACCAACTCTCCTGAACGCCGAGATATCGGTTAACCTACGCAACACTACCCGAGGACATCAGGGTAAAGTCTATTACCAAAAACAAGTGTAAACCCATTTCACAAATGAAAAAATCCATCACCATCATAGTAATGCTGCTGTGCAGTGTCATCACAAGCCAGGCAGTTTCGCAGACCTTGAGCAAGAAGTTGGGGCAATTTGCCAAGGACATAGCTAGCAATTTTGACGAGGTATCAGCCGAAAGAAAAGCGGCCTTGGAAGAAATTGGTGACTATATGTTGGCCTCCATAACTGAGCACAACGAAGCACAGTTGGTCATCATCTGTACGCACAACAGCCGCCGTAGCCAGATTACCCAAGCTATGACTTACCTGGCTAGTGAATATTACGGTGTAGCAAACGTGAAAACCTTCTCAGGAGGATTGGAAGTAACAGCATTCCACCCTAATGCAGTAGCAGCACTAAAGCGTGCAGGCTTTTGGATTGAGAAAAGTGCATCTGGAGACAATCCAACTTACTTGACTACCCTAGGCAAGAACTACTCGCAGATGCTGCAGTTTTCGAAAGAATACGGCCACCAAGATAATCCTACAGAGAATTTTGCGGCCATTATGGTATGCTCGGATGCTGATAAATCTTGCCCTCTTGTTTCGGGCGCCGACCGCAGGTTTTCTCTACCGTATGACGATCCCCGATATTTTGACGGCAAACCTGCCGCTGAGCAAAAATACGATGAGACCGTAGCCACAATTGGTAAGGAGATTTTTTATCTAGTGGACTACGTGAAGCAACAGCAGATCCTGGTAGCTGAAGCCAACAAGTAATTTATATTCCCCTACATAAGCCCTGCGCCCAGACGCAGGGCTTTTAGATTGCCCATTCTGACGCTCGGCTTATATATCCGGCTCTTCCGGTAGTATTCTGAAACCTTTTCCCCAAGCCGTAAATCCATCCAGAAAATCAACTAGCTGATCGTGCCGGGCCTCATCTGCATCACTTTCAATGCTTTCACCCAGTAGCCTATGTAGCTCAAGCAGCCAGGTGTAAATCAACTTTTTAGAATTGCCCGTTTGATGCTGGATATTCACCCAGGCATGCAATCCTTCGAAATCCTCATTCTGAAGAAAACAAAGTAACTGATGCCTAACCTGCTCATATTCAGAGTCCTCCATGGGTATTATTCCATCCGTTCCTCTGGCCGATCGATCAACCGATGCACTTCTCCACTCTCGAATTGGTATGCGAAAATGGACTCATCTCCGTCTTGATCAGAGACGAACAGAACCTTATCCCCTGAATTGCAAACTGCCGGGTAGTATCCACCACTTTCGAAAGTGTGGAGCACCCTGGGTTGCCCACCCAAATAGTTCATGGCTGAGAGGGTAGCCTTACCCTCCGGCCGGGAGAGATAGAAAATACGCGAGGCATCAGCATTGGCTACGGCCCACCCATCATAGTGGTCATTACTTGTGAACCGCACCACATTGTAAGCAAACATTTCCATCATGTAGATTTCCTTGTTGCCATCCCGCTCACTGGTAAAAAGTAGCTGGTTGGTAATGGGGATATAGTGCGGGTGATCGTCCAGGCCAGGACTCTTAGTTAGGTTCTGCTTAGATCCCGACGCGGTATTGATAGCAAATAGCTCCCGGTTCCCCGTCTCCTCTGATGGGTACACAATAGACTCGTTGTTGATCCAGACTGGTCGCATGGGATTAAAGGTGTGGGTAGGGGCTACGTTGCGGATATCGCCCGTTTCCAAATTGAGGATGGCTATTTGCCAATCCCCTTCCACCTTTTGGCAGAAGGCCAATTGCGCTCCGTTTGGCGACCAAGCCGGATAGTGCTTCTCTTCTGAGGTCTCCGTCAGCTGTTCGGTAACCTCAGTATCCAGCTGATGTAGGTACAACTGGCGAGTACCCGTGCGGTCAGAGGTAAACGCCAATCGCTGGCAGCGCATCTCCCAAGCCGGCTCCGAAGCCGTCACCGGGGGCAAGTTCAGGTACTTAAAAAGAAAAAATGCCCCTACCAGAAACACGGTAGCTAGTAAAACCCAAAGAACACTCTTCATGACTAGAAATAGTAATTATTGAAAGTACTCAGGATACAAAAACTGGAGACTACCTAGCAAATGCTCACGCCAGAACTTCTCACTATGGTCACCCTCAGGTACCATCAAATACTTGGCGGTAACGTTAGGCGTAGCTTCCAGATCATTTTTGAGCCCCTCGGAGTCACCCACCATGAAAGGGCCTTCCCTTCCGCCGATAAGAATGTAGGCCCGCACCGGAATCTCAGGAGCATATTCGGCCACTTCATCTTTCATTTCCAGTCGGTTGATCCATAAAGCAGATGAAAAAAGGCCCAATCGGCTAAAGACACCCGGGTAGCGTGTGGCCGCATGTAGGGAGATTAGCGAGCCTAAGCTGCTGCCCATTATGCCCGTATGCTTTGCATCCGTTAGCGTTCGAAACTCCGCATCAATCATGGGTTTCAATTCCTTCACAATAAAATCCACGTAGGCCGAGCCTTCACCCCCTCCGGCCCGCTCCTCATTAAAGTAGGGAGTATATTCATCCACTCGTTTCTCCCCGCCGTTGTCAATCCCCACGGCAATAATGGGCAAACCCAGGCTATCCAACATCTCGTCCACTCCCCATTCACCGGCATAGCTCGTTTCTGCGTCAAATACATTTTGTCCATCGTGCAGATAAAGGACCGGATAGCGCTGGATACCCTCCTCGTACCCTTGGGGCAAATAAATCCAAATACGACGCGTACGGCCTAGCGACCCCATCATCAGATCCTCTTTCCATATCTGTACCCGCTCGCTGGCGGTACTACCCATAGCCACCAGGTCCGAATCCAAGTCCTTCCAGCCCGCGATTTGGAAGTCTTGTGCATCTCCAGGTTTTGGCCTCCATTCCCGATTGCTCATCACTTCCATTTGTGCATCTAGTTCTTCGGCATTCCACGAACCACGGGTAAACTTGAAAAGCAACGTTCCTGCTCCTTCCGGGGTGATTGTCAGGGCCAGGCTACCGTCATCCTGGAGTTGCAGTTGATAAGCTTCCAAGCCAGGTTGCCAACCGTTGAAATTTCCGGCCACGTAAACCGGAGCATTCTCCGGATGGCTGTCGGGCAGGCCGGTAACCCGAAAGGTGATCTGTGCGTGGGAAAAAGAAGCAGGCGCAATGCATAGAAGCATGAGCAGAGACCGAAAAAAGAACATCATCTTGAGGACGTATTTGACCTAGTAAAAATTGTATTCTAAAAAGAGTTACGACGAAAAAGAGCATTTAATCGATGAATTTTCTGAGAAAATTATCTTTGGTCTTTTCTTCGTTTAGCCGGTAAATGGTTGTCTTACTTCCAGTATTTAAAAGTATTCTTATGCCAAGGATTCGTCCTTCAGCAGGATATCCCATTGGTGGATACAGAAAGCCTTTCCACCGTATTTTATTATTCTAATTACTCTCCGTACTTTTGGCTGGCAAATAAGATCGATAAACTTATTTGCACATGGCTCTCGATACCTCCAATATTCTGTTTGAAGCACTCACCTATGACGACGTGCTTCTATTGCCTGGCTACTCGGAAATCCTTCCCCGCGACGCGGTTACCCAAACACAACTTACTCGTAACATTTCTCTGAACATTCCTTTGGTGTCTGCTGCTATGGACACCGTAACGGAAGCCAATCTGGCAATTGCCATGGCCTTGGAAGGAGGAATCGGCATGATCCACAAGAACATGACAAAGGAGGCTCAGGCCGCCCAGGTACGTAAAGTAAAACGTTCCCAAAGCGGTATGATTCTGGATCCTATCACCTTGGATGAGTCCAAAACAGTGAATGATGCCGTAGCCATCATGCGTGAATACAAAATTGGTGGTATTCCTGTAGTAGATGGAGACAGAAAGCTCATTGGTATCATCACCAACCGTGATTTACGCTTTGAAAAGCTAGACGGACGCATGGTGACTGAGCTGATGACCAAGGATAATCTGGTGACTGCCAAGCCCGGAATTACCCTGGAAGATGCCGAAGAGACCTTACAAGAGTTCAAAATTGAGAAGCTACCCATCGTAGACGAAGGGGGCAAATTGGTGGGGCTCATCACCTATAAAGATATTCTGAAAAATCGCGATCGTCCCAATGCCTGTAAAGACGAATACGGTCGCTTGCGTGTAGGTGCTGCCGTGGGCGTTACGCCAGACATTTTAGAACGGATTGAAGCTTTGATTCAGGCAGGAGTTGACGTGGTAGCTATCGATACCGCACATGGGCACTCTGCCGGAGTAATCAACACGGTACGCAAAGTAAAAGAAGCCTATCCCGATTTGGACATCATTGCTGGCAACGTAGCTACCGCTGACGGGGCTAAGGCCTTGGCCGATGCCGGAGCGGATGGGGTAAAAGTGGGCGTAGGCCCAGGTAGTATCTGTACCACCCGTGTAGTAGCCGGTGTGGGTGTGCCTCAGTTGTCCGCCGTTATGGAGGCCGTTCGCGGTTTGGAAGGTACAGGCGTGCCTGTAATTGCCGATGGCGGTATCCGCTACTCTGGCGACGTAGTGAAAGCCCTATCTGGCGGAGCCAGCAGCGTTATGATTGGTTCGGCACTGGCAGGAACAGAAGAGGCGCCCGGCGAGGTGATCCTGTTGGAGGGCCGGAAATTCAAAAGCTACCGGGGTATGGGGTCTGTGGAGGCCATGGAGGAAGGTAGCAAAGATCGCTACTTCCAAGATGCTGAGGATGATATTAAAAAACTGGTGCCAGAGGGCATTGTAGGTAGAGTACCTTACAAAGGGCTAGTGGCCGAGGTACTGTACCAAATGGTAGGCGGCCTGCGGGCAGGTATGGGCTACTGTGGAGCAGGTACCGTGGCCGGGCTTAAGGAGGCCAAGTTCGTGAAGATCACCGCTGCCGGGTATGCCGAAAGTCACCCGCACAACATCCAGATTACGCGAGAGGCACCTAACTATAGCCGCCGGTAAAAGAATACCCGCACACATACCGAAGCCGACTTGCCGAAAGGGGAGTCGGCTTTTATTTACCACCGCAATCGTAAGCACCCACCAAACCCAAATTATTAGTTATCTTACGCTGGGTGTATAAATTCCGCGGATACCCATACATGGGTCACTGACTACCTATATGCTATCGAATAAAAGCATACAACGGATTACTTTTCTGCTGGCACTGCTTGCCTGGTTGTTGCTGATAGCGGCGGACCTTACCGGGCTTTTTAAAGCCATGCGGCGCTCACCTTCGGCTATACCGCAGTGGCTACCCCAACTGCTGCTGGCATTCTTTGTCTTGTTGCAGTTTATCTATTTCCGCTCCAACATAGGCAAGGCCGAATCCATCAACTTTACCGACCTGCTTTGGCGCGTGTTCGTCACCGGGCTAATGGCCACCCTGGGTTCCTTATTACTATTAGGAGTAGGCAATGCCATAGAAGGCTACCGAATCGGGAAATCTATACTAGTACAATACCTCTTTTACCATATCAATATTGCCCTGGTTCTGATGTTTCTCACCTCCACCTTTGTGGTGTGGAAACGGCTGATATTGTACCAGAAAACCAAAAGTTTGCTTCGCTTTTGGAAAGGCTTCGAATACCTGCTGGTAGGTAGCCTGGCTCTTTGGGTCTTCATGCCCAGGGTGAACACCGGTTTTAGCATCATCATGATGCTCATATTTGCCAGCTTGGCCTATGGTCTGGTCCTCTCTGTCAATTTGAAATGGGTAGCCTATCTCAACTTTCGGCAAAAATGGAAGAGCATTCTGCTCATCTTACTGGTACTACTGTACCTCTCCTATTTCACCCGCATCATGCTTTCGGCCACGCAAGATTGGTTCGAGGTATTGGGTGGCCCAAAAGACGGAGCATGGTCCTTCCTGAACCTGCGGCTAAACCCCGTAGCCGTTTCTTTGCTGGGCTTCACCTTTATATATGCTCTCTTCAGCCTACTCGTAATCCTCTTCAACCTACCCACTAGCTCCGTATTTGAGCAGAAACTAGAAGAGGTCATCAACTTTCAGCGACTGAGCCAGGCCATCCAGGCAGGCGAAAAGGAAGAGCACGTATACAATATTCTACTCGATAGCTCCATCAGTGCCGTGGTGGCCGATGCAGCCTGGCTGGAAATTAATGATCAAGACGGGGAAGGCGACCTCATTCTGCAACGCAGCATTACCGATGAGGAACTGTTGCGGGTGAAGAAGAGCATTAGCAAGGGCATTGTTCAGAGTGTACTGGAGCGGGAGCGTTCAAAGTCTGTCACTTCTCACAAACTAGTGGCTACCCTCAAAGACCCCACCTTCCGGTCCATGAGTGTATACCCCCTATTGGTCCAGAATAAGCAGATCGGCACCTTGGTGCTACTGAAAGAGGTAGCCGATGGGTTCAACCGGGAAATGGTGGACATCATCAATACGTTTGTGAACCAAGCCAGCGTTTCTATCGAGAACTTCCGGTTGTTGAGTGAGGCCCTGGAAAATGAACGGTACAAAGAAGAGTTGAAAATTGCCCAGCGAGTACAGCAGGCCCTGCTACCGAAAAAGTTGGCCAGCAACGGGTGCTTCTCTATTCACGCCTTTAGCCAGGCCGCCGATGAGGTGGGGGGCGACTATTACGATACTTTTCAACTGAGTGACAATCGATATGCGGTAATCATCGGCGATGTATCAGGCAAGGGTACTTCTGCGGCCTTCAATATGTCACAAATGAAGGGAGTTTTCCACAGTTTAGTAGAGGTAGCACAGGACCCAAAAGACTTTTTGGTGAACGCCAATGCAGCCCTCAGTCGATGTCTGGAAAAGACTTCATTCATCACCATTTCCTACTTCATTATCGATACAAGTACGAAAACCGTTGAATTTGCTCGTGCAGGACATTGTCCCACATTGTACTTTGACGGGAGCACTGGCAAGGCCGAATTCTTCCAGAATAAAGGGTTGGGCCTGGGTATCTTAAGAAACTCCAACTTCGAAAAACACGTACACGTAAACACCATTGAGTACAAACCCAATGATGTATTGCTATTGTACACGGATGGTATAACAGAAGCCAATAACGCTGATGGTGAAGAGTTTGGGTACGATCGGCTGAAGGATTTGCTGGAACAATTTGCGCAGGAACCTCCTGAAAAAATGCAAACGAGTTTGATCGAATCGGTGTATAATTTTAGTGGAAAACGATTCCTGAACGATGATTACAGCATGGTGATCGTAAAATTTAACCCAAACTGAACAAAGGCAAGAATAAATCGTAAAGATTAAATGGTTGAAATACACACAGCGGAACAAGATAATTTTCATCTGATTCAGGTAGAAGGAGACGTAGATGCAAGTTCCTCCATACACCTGGATGAGACTATTTCCGAAGTAGAGTCCCAAGCCAAGAATATTTTAGTAGACTGTAGCAAATTGGAGTACATTTCTTCCGCTGGTTTAGGTGTATTTATGTCGCGCTTACAGGATTATGAAAACGAAGGTCGTCAAATGATTTTATTCGGTCTTTCTGAGAAGGTTCTCAACGTTTTCCAGATCCTTGGGCTCGATCAGCTTTTGATAATTGTGGATAATTTTGAAGAGGCAAAGGACAGAGTTGATGCAATTTGATTACATGGTACCCTGCAGTACCAATCGGTTGAAGGAAGTGCGAAACTTCGTCAATCAGGTATTGCATGAGTACGAATTTTCTGAAGTGGATATTAACCGGATGGTTCTGGCAGTGGATGAGGTATGTAGTAACCTGATCATCCATTCCAATAACTGTAATCCGGAGGAGATGATTGAACTACGGATCAATGTGGATCCAGAAGGCATTGTATTTGAAATTAAAGATCAGGGAATGGCCTTCAAACCTGACTCATATCATGAGCCTTCCTTGCGTGAGGTAATTCGCAAAAAGAAAAAAGGCGGTATCGGCCTTATGTTGGTAAAACGGATCATGGATGAAATCGAATTTCAGTCGGAAAGTAGCCATAACGTGTGCCGATTGTACAAGAAGATTTGATTCCTGAAGATTACCTACCTCATTCCCTAGCTTTACCTACCCATTCCCCCCGTTTTCATCCTTTTTTTTGCGTAAACTTGCAACCGCTTTTTTGACAAAAAGTCGTTGAAAATGATCCATTTGCGCAGACACTCCTTAGCCCTATTCGTGGGGGGACTCCTAGTTACTGTATACTCTTGTACCCAACCACCGGCTTCTTCTAACAACTCTACATCCTCACAGTCCCAATTAGAGGGCACCGATATCCTGTTTCGGATCGGCGACGAAGAGGTATCCCGAGAAGAATTTCAATACGTATTTGAAAAAAACTCCATCAACCGCGAGGAAGATAATCTTCGGGCAGAATTGGACGAATACATGGAGTTATACGTCAACTTCAAACTGAAGGTATTAGAAGCGGAGGATAAGGGCTACCCCGAACGACCTAGTTTCCAGCGGGAATTTGGTCAGTATCGTGATCAACTGGCGGATACCTACCTCACGGACCACGAGGCTACAGACAAGCTAAAAGAGGAGGCATACAGCAGACTCAAGGAAGAGGTGAAAGCCTCGCATATTCTAATCCAGGTGGGTGAGAACGCTCCCCCACAAGACACCTTGGTGGCTTACAACAAGATTGTGGAATTGCGCAATCGCATCGTGGATGGCGGAGAAAACTTTGAAGCCGTAGCCCGTGAAGCCTCAGAGGATCCCTCAGCAGCCAACAATGGCGGAAGCTTGGGTTACTTCTCGGCACTTCAAATGGTCTACCCCTTTGAGAATGCTGCTTTCAACACCACGGTAGGCGAGGTATCGCAACCGTTGCGCACTCGGTTTGGATACCACATACTGAGCGTAGATGACCGTCGCCCATCAGCTGGTAAAATTCAAGTAGCCCACATCATGATTCGGGCTACCGAAGGTATGCCGGAAGAGCAGCTTACCGCTGCAAAAGCCAAAATAGATGATATAGCCGAGCGCCTGGACAATGGGGAGAACTGGTTTGAGCTTTGTCGCCAATTCTCAGATGATGTTCGAACCAAATCACGCGGTGGGGTTCTACCTCCCTTCGGTAGTGGCGAAATGATTATTGAGTTTGAGGAAGCCGCCTTTGCACTGGAAAACCAAGGTGACATCAGCACGCCCGTTCAAACGGCTTATGGCTGGCACATCATTCGTTTAGAAGAACGGCAGGGCCTGAAACCTTTTGCTGAAATGGAGACCGAACTGGAGGAACGTATCAGCCGGGATAGCCGCTCGCAAATCACCCAGAAAGCCTTCATTGCCCGCTTACAGAAAGAAAATCAGCTGGAGGAGAATCAGGAAGCCTTAGATCAAGCTTTAGCCATGGCCGACAGCAGCCTGCTCATGGGCCAGTGGGTAATCCCTGCAGAAGCAGAGCAATCAAACACGGAATTATTTTCATTAGGCGGAGGCGAGCAAACGTATACCTTGAGTGATTTCCTCCAGTACGTGTCCACCAAACAAGGGCGCTCGCCATACCGTGATCCTGCTCAGTACATGCAAGCCTTATACGAGCGCTACCGCGAAGATGGACTCATGGAATACGAGAAGGACCACCTAGCGGATAAATATGAGGACTACCGCTACTTGGTGAAAGAGTACCGTGATGGCATTTTGCTGTTCCAATTGATGGATGAAACCATCTGGTCAAAGGCCGTAGCGGACACTTCAGGGCTGAAGGAGTACTTTGAGAACCACCGTGACCAATATCAGTGGGAGGAGCGTGCTACCGCCACTATCCTGAGTGCTATGAACGCAGAGGTATTGGAAGAGGCCATTGAATTAGTACAGGAAGGAAAATACCCCACCCAAGTAATTGACCGTGACGTTTCTTTCAGCGGCCCGGTACGGATGGTTAGTGATAACCAAAGGCTGATTTTGAACGAGGCCATCACCCTGCTGGTAAATGACCCCACGGCCACTGCCGAACTTGACGTACAAATGCGGGGTGAAGATTCGCTGGGCTATGCATCGGTAACATCGTACTTCACTGAGCGGGGCATTGATGAAGACCGGGTGAGCGTGCGGTTTGGAAAAAGCCGTCAGCAGAATGGTACCCTCATACTATCCGTATTTAGTGAGCGTAGCAAAGCCATGGAAGGGTTCTTTAATCAGGAAGCGCCATTGGCCTTAGTTAGCAAAGAGGGCCTTTATGAACAGGACAAAGAGGCGATCTTGAATGAGGTACCTTGGGAAGTGGGTGAGCATCAAGTGACTTGGGACAACCGCTCTTATTATGTGTGGATCAAGAACATACAGCCCGGTGCACAAAAGGAGCTTTCTGAAGTAAGAGGTGCCGTAATATCCGACTACCAAGACTATTTGGAGAAGGAATGGCTGGGTGATTTGCGTAAGAAATTTCCTGTAACGGTGAATGAGGAAGCCCGAAAAGCCGTTTACCAAGCATATGACCTGGACTAAAACCCTACTTATTGGCGTTTTTGCGGGTCTGTGGATACTGACAGGCTGTGAGTATTTGCAGGTAAGCAATCCTGATCCGGTGGTAGAACCCGAGATCAATCCCATTGCTAGGGCTCACAACGCGTTTTTATACCCTCAGGACGTTGAGGGCATCGTAAAGCCAAACACCTCTTCTGAGGACAGTGCGGCCATTATGAACCGCTTTGTGAACGCCTGGATTCAGAAACAGCTTATGCTGCAAGAGGCAGCATCGAAGATTGATTTTGACGAAGCTGAGATCGAGCGCAAAATTTTGGACTATCGGTATGCCCTCATGGTATATCAATATCAAAAATTCTACGTGGAGCAAACCTTGGATGAGGTGGTCACTGAAGAGGAGATAGACACCTACTATCAGGAAAATCAGGATAACTTCCAGCTCAAGCAAAATATTGTGCTTGGTAAGTTTGTGCGATTGACCAAGGAGGCTCCTCAGCAAGAGCGGTTTATTCAGGTTTTTCGAACCGATCTGCCCACCGACCAAGAAGAGATTAGTTCCTACTGTTTTCGGTTTGCCGAAAGCTATACATTGGACGATACCACATGGGTAAATTTCAACGAGTTGGTAAAATCCTCTCCTTGGAATAGCCTGGAGGATCGGGCAGAGTTTTTGAGAAGCAACACCTTTGTTCAGGGCGAAGACGACGATTATCAGTACTTCTTGCACTTGAAAGGGTATCAGCTGAGTGGGGAACTAGCTCCTTTAGATTTTGTACGTGAACAAATTCGCCAAATCATTATCAATCGCCGAAAAGTAGAACTTACAAATCAGTTGGAAGACGACGTGTTCCAACGCGCGGTAGAGACTAATGACTTTGAAATATTTTCATATGAATAAACGGCTTTTGCTGCTGGTCTGTGGACTAGGAGTGTTGGGGTTCAGCCAAGCACAACCTACCCGAGGTAACCTAATTGACAATATTGTTGCCCGGGTAGACGACTACATCATCTTGCGTTCAGAGTTAGAGGCTGGATATGCAAACTACCTGGCACGGGGTGCCAGCCCTTCTACACAAGCCAAGTGCGAAATTTTGCAAAGCTTGGTACTCAATAAGGTAATGGTGGCCAAAGCTGAGATAGACTCAGTAATTGTAGATGAGGGCCAGGTGCAATCACAGCTAGATGTTGCGATGGCCAATGCCTTGGCTCAGTTTCCTTCCGAGGCTGAGTTTGAGCGCGTATATGGAAAATCCATCGATGAGTTTCGCGATGAATTGCTGCCCGACATGCGTGAGAACCTCACGGTACAGACGATGCAGCGTACCATCACGGAAAACATCAGCGTTACACCTCGTGAGGTAAAACGTTTCTATCAGCAAATACCTCGCGACAGTTTACCCTTCTTCTCTACGGAATTTGTAGTTGGTCAGTTTGTTAAAAAGGCCACTACTAGTGAGAAGGAGAAACAGCGTGTACGAGATTTTCTACTCGATTTGCGTGGACAAATTGAACGTGGAGAAGCCACTTTCGAGGCGCTTGCACAGAAATACTCCGAAGATCCTGGGTCAGGCCGCCGGGGAGGTAACCTAGGCTTTACTCCCCGGGGAACACTTGTGCCAGAGTACGAAGAAATGGCCCTCTCCTTGGAGCCTAATGAGATTTCAGACCCCGTATTATCACCTTTCGGGTACCATATGATTCAGCTCATTGAGCGCCGCGGAAATGAAATCAATACCCGCCACATCCTCATGAAGCCCCGTTCTACTGGTGCCGATATGGAAGAAGCCATCGCCTACTTGGATTCCGTAAGAAATCTGGTAATCACAGACGAGACTGTACGCTGGGAAAAACTGGCTAAAGAACACTCCGAAGATCCCTTTACTGCTTCCAACGGTAGCTACTTTACCAATCCTAACGTGGGTGGTTTACGTATCTCTGCCAAAGAGCTGGAATCCACCATATTCTTTACCATCGATACCATGCAGGTAGGCACCTACAGTCAGCCCCTACCTTTCAACATGCAAGACGGTACGGCCGCCGCCCGTATTATTTATTACAAAGACCGTTTTCCCCCTCACCAAGCGAATCTGGAAGACGACTACCAAAAGATAAAAACGGCTGTATTGCAGAGTAAAAACAATGAAGCCCTCGAGGAGTGGTTTGAAAAATCACGCTCGCAGGTGTTCATCTATGTAGACCCTGAGTTCCAGAATTGCCGCATATTGAATTAATTAACACTTAAGAGGGTGCGGTACGTACCTTACAGGAAAAGAACTGGTGCATGACAAACTTTGCCAACGACAAGGAAGCCGCTGACGGGCTTCACGCCGCCTACGGCACCCTAAAAGAGGAAATTTCTAAAGTTATTATCGGCCAGGACGAGGTAGTCCGGCTCATCATTACCACCCTATTTTGCCACGGGCATAGTCTGTTGGTGGGTGTGCCGGGGTTAGCAAAAACCCTCCTCATTCAGACCATAGCGAAGGCCCTACACCTGGACTTCAACCGCATCCAGTTTACCCCTGATTTGATGCCCTCTGATATCCTGGGTGCCGAAACCTTGGATAAGGATCGCAACTTCCAATTTATCAAAGGGCCCATCTTCGCCAACATAGTTTTGGCAGATGAGATCAACCGGACTCCTCCCAAAACCCAGGCAGCGCTCTTGGAGAGTATGCAAGAGTACTCGGTGACCATTGCGGGGCAAAAATATTCCTTGGACAAGCCCTTCTTTGTATTGGCTACCCAAAACCCCATTGAGCAGGAAGGTACCTACCCCTTGCCCGAAGCACAGCTGGACCGCTTCATGTTCAACATCCAGTTGACTTACCCCAGCTATGAATCGGAATTGGCGATTGTAAAAGCCACCACCACAGACAAACAAGCGGAGGTAAAGGCGGTACTTAGTGCCGAAGAGATTGCTTTCTATCAGCAGCTAGTGCGCAAAGTACCCATCGCGGACAACGTGGTAGAGTACGCCGTAAGTCTGGTGCATAAAACCCGACCCAATACCGTCCGCGCTGCTGCAGAAGCCAACGATTATCTGGAATGGGGTGCCGGCCCTCGCGCCTCCCAGGTATTGGTAGTCGCGGCCAAGTGCAATGCGCTGTTCAACGGAAAATATTCTCCTGACATCGAAGACGTGAAAGCCATCGCGGTGCCTGCACTTCGTCACCGGATTGTGCGAAACTTCCGTGCAGAAGCAGAAGGCCTAACCGAGGAGGAGTTGATCACCCGAATGCTTTAATCAGGCATTCACGACGTGCAAGGCATTGCAATCGGTTCCGGCTCTTGAAACGGGATTGTTGGTATATTCACCCCAAAATATCCCCGTAGCATGCGCAAGAAAATCATCGCTGGAAATTGGAAAATGAATACTACCCGTGAGCAGGCAGAGATCCTAGGCTCTGAGGTGGTAAATATGGTAGCCGACGAGGTAAACTCGGATGCCCTGGTCGTGATTGCCCCTCCCTTCGTTCACCTTTCCTTGGTAGGCAAGCACGTACTGCCTCATCCCAATGTATACCTAGGAGCTCAAAACTGTAGCCAGCACGAAAAGGGTGCCTACACCGGAGAAATTTCAGTGGAGATTCTTCAGTCCGTAGGTGTAGAATACATCATCCTAGGCCATAGTGAGCGCCGCGAGCATGCCGGAGAAACCAATGAAGTGTTAGCTGCCAAGGTAGACAGCGTAATTGCTGGTGAGATCACTCCCATTTTTTGCTGTGGGGAGTCGCTGGAAGTGCGTGAAGCTGGTACGGAAATTGATTTTGTATCCAAGCAGCTTACCGAGAGCTTGTTCCACCTTTCCGCAGAAGACCTGAAGAAAGTCGTTATTGCCTATGAACCCATCTGGGCCATTGGTACCGGTAAAACGGCCTCATCTCAGCAGGCACAGGATATGCACGCAGCTCTGAGGGCACACTTGGCGGGGAAATACGGCCAAGATGTAGCCAATGAGATCTCCATTCTTTATGGAGGTAGTGTAAAACCTGCCAATGCAGAAGAGTTGTTTGGTCAGCCTGATGTAGACGGTGGACTCGTAGGTGGAGCCTCTCTCAAAAGCCGCGACTTTGTAGACATCGTCAAATCCATGGCTTAATGATGGTTTTCCGGAGAAGTATTGTCCTCTTATTCGTTCTGGTGGGGTTTCTTGGAGCTTATCCAGCTCCTGCTTCTTTTACCCTCCCTCCTTCAGGTATTTGTGACCTCTTTGGTTATATCTATTTGGAAGAAGGCAACCGACCGGTGGACTATACTTTCTACGTAGAAGAATCCGAATTTTCGGCAGATTTGGTGGTTTTCTGGGAAGAGAACCGCCTTTATGCCGATGCCAGTGGCCACTGGCATGAGACCCAGGACTCATTTGAGGCACACCATATTCTGAAACAGGTGTCCTCACCCAACAAGGCAGATTTTATTGTTTATTTTACCGAATACGAGCATCGGGCTGGTTGCCCCTAACCATTTCTATGGACTACATCGAAGTCACCATTACTTGCCCGGAGGACTTCCGGGAAATTTTTACAGCTGAATTGGCTGAGGAGGGCTTCGAAAGTTTTATGGATACCGATGACGGAATACAAGCCTACATCCCACTTCTTTCCTTTCAGCCAGACTTGCTCAAAGAGCTAAGCCAAACCTACCCCGACGTACAGGCTGACTTCTCGGTTAAGATGATTGCTCAGCAGAATTGGAACGAGGAATGGGAGAAGAACTACGATCCCATCCGAGTAGGCGATCAAGTATTGGTTCGGGCAAATTTCCATGAGCCTGATCCTGGGGTAACCCATGAGATCATCATCAATCCTAAGATGAGCTTTGGTACAGGCCACCACGCTACTACTCACCTCATGCTCAAGCATATGCTTCCCTTATCACTCTCTGGTAAGCGGGTGTACGATGTAGGCACCGGCACCGGTATCTTGGCCATAATGGCGGCAAAGCTGGGCGCCGCCCATATTGAGGCCAACGATGTGGAAGACTGGACCGTGGAGAATTGCCGGGAAAATTGCCAAACCAATGAGTGTAGCTACGTGCAAGTGTATTTCGGTAGTATTGAGCAGCTACAACCAGAAGGCAATTATCACCTCATACTTGCCAACATCAACCGCAATGTGCTACTGAAAGAGCTACCCCTGTATGCCGAACTTCTTTCGGCAGAGGCCAACCTACTTCTAAGCGGGTTTTACGAGGAGGACGTGCCCCTTCTGATGGAAGTGGCCGAATCCTTGGGATTGGAAAAGCTGACCCAGGAGGTCCGCGATAAGTGGACCTGCCTTCACTTACGGAAGAAAAAATAGCCCTCACAGATTTTTTCAGTGAAAAGATGCCCTATGGCTCACCATTTTGGGGAGGGTATTCGTTAGATTATATAGTCCTAATTATCAGTGTGGTATGAATAAACTCAGGTGGGTACTGGGGGTGCTGTGTTTTACCTCCACCGTAGCATGGTCGCAGACCTTCTCGGTTGAGCCCGATTCTTTCGCAATAGAGTTCAAAACTTGGATGGTACAAGGTAATCCGGCCGCCAAGCAAGCCGGAAACCAGTTTTACGCCACTTGGTATAGCCGGGCATTCAATGGCCGGAAAGATTCTATCCGGAACCTTACCCAACATTTTGTAGATCTTGGATACAACCGAACCCCGCATCTATCGGAGTTGGTGGGTGTACTGGTAGCAGGGGCCAACCACAGAATTCTGGACGGGCCTCAGTACGATTCTCTCCTGTACATGATTGATCAAACAGCCACCTACTACAAGGGAGATGTGCTGCTACACGTATTGAAAACCGCACGGTTGTATCTGGAAAGAGATATGCTCTTCAATACCAACTTTAACCGCCTGCGGGCCTATGACGGAGAGGTCTCTTTCTCCTTTGTGCCCCCACCTACTATAGGCTATGTGGACGATTACGACTACAACGAGGACAGCTACGAAGATGATTACTACGATGAGCAGGACGATACCACCGATGAAGAAAACCCCTGGGGGTCTTGGGAAGAATCTGAGGAAGAGAGCACTGAATGGTCTGACGATTGGGATACCTGGGATACCGGCTCCACTACCGAGGAAGCTGTAGAAGAAGACCAAGAAACCTTCGAGGACTTTTCCGCCTACGAGGAAGTAGCCCTACCAAAAGAGGGCCCTATCATGCATCTAGAAAACGTAAATCTAGTGATGGGCACCCGGTGGGATTCCGTAGTGATACAAAATACCACCGGCGATTTGTTGCTTACCACCGACATGTGGGACGGAAATGGGGGCCGGTTTGATTGGAGCTCTACCGGTTTGCTTGGCGAGCAAGTATATGCTGATTTTGGAATTTATAATTTCGATATCACCCGACCAGAGGTAAGCGCAGAAAATGTGACCTTCATGTACGATGGCTACATCAAGCATCCCACCAAGGGTATTTTCGATTTCCAAAGTCGCAGGCATAAAACACCCTCCGCGGCTAGGTACCCGCGCTTTATGGCCTATGACGCCCAGGTAGAAATCATTGCTTTGGGTGACCCCATCCTGACCTATGAAGGTGGCTTTGGCATGCAAGGTCCCAATGTAAACTCTAGCTCGCTCAACGAGGGCTTCTCCATCCTTACGGCTCGTGATAGCACCGGGGCCTTAATGTTCCGGGCCAAGGCAAAGCGATTTGTCTTCGAAAAAGATGGATATGAACTCACCACTCCTCGGGCAACGGTATCCATATACCAAGGGAATGACTCCATCTACCACCCGATGGTGAAATTTAGATACACGGTACCCATCCGTCATCTTACCCTGCAGTCGCCTGATAATGACTTTAAAAACCACCCCTATCATGCTTCCTTTTATGGCATGGACTTTTACACCGACGTGGTGTATTGGGACCTGAACACGGATACAGTAGATATCACGATCCTAAATGCTACCAATCAGGTGCCCGCGGTATTCCAGTCAAAAGACTATTTTAATGAAAGTGACTTTGACTACTTCGGCATTACCTATGGGTTCCACCCCATGTTGGTATACACAAGCTATGCCCGAAAAGTACGCTCAAACACCTTCTACCTAGAAGATTTGGCCAAACAGACGGGGCTTTCCTTGCCACGTTTAGTGGGTGCTGCCAAAATTCTGCACGCCCGGGGGTTTGTAAAGTATGATTCCTATACCTCGGAGATTACTCTCTTGGATAAAACCTGGCATTATGTGCGGGCCAAGTTTCGGAAGAAGGACTATGATGATATGTTCATTCCCTCACTTTCTCCCAATGAGCGAAATGCTACCATCAACCGAGAAACGAATGAATTGACTATCCGGGGTATTCCCCGCTTCAACATCTCCGAGGAATTGGATACCTACATTGAACCGGAGAATGAGTCCATCACCCTGGTAGGTGACCGTGACTTTAAATTTGATGGGCAATTGCAAGTAGGCAACTTCCAGTTTATTGGGGAGGATTTCACTTTCAAGTACGATGCTTTTCTGGTGGAGCTGACCAAGATCGACTCCATTCGATTCTTTATTGAGGTAATAGATGAGAACGGTAACGTGCAGCGGAAACTCATCGATAACCAGTTGGTGGGTGTAAATTCCGATTCAGCCCTGGCGGAGAGCAATATCAACATAAACGTGGGGGCCACGGCTGGTACCATCTACATCAACCGGCCCAACAATAAATCTGGCGCCAAGGACTACTCGGACTACCCGGTTTTCGATGCCAACCAGGGGGCCATTGTATACTTTGATGATCCGTCGGTGTTGGGAGGAGTGTATGATCAATCGCTGTACTACGTCATTCCCCCCTTTAAGATTGACTCTTTAGCAGACTCCGACCCCGGTGCAATTAGTTTCCCTGGCACCTTCTATTCCAATGGCATATTGCCTCCCATCAAGGAAAACCTGGTTGTTACCGAGGACAACATTTTGGGATTTCAGCATTCCGTACCGGAAGAGGGATTGCCTTTGTATGATGGAAAGGGTAGGGTTTATAATGAGGTCATCATGGACCGGAACGGGCTACAGGCAAATGGTAAGATCGATTATTTGTCTACCTCCTTGGAATCAGAGCAGTTCACCTTCTACAACGACTCGGTGTACACCGAAACGGGGGTAAGTGCTGTGATAAAACCCGGGCCTTTGGGTACAGCTAGCTTTCCGGACGCTCAGGTATTCAACTACACTATGAGTTGGTTTCCCCATCAGGAGGAAATGAGGATACAGAATAACGGGAACCCCATCGATTTCTACAATGCTACCGCCACTCTGGACGGTTTAGTTAAGGTGAAGCCGGATGGTGCGTACGGCAATGGAACGCTACTCACGCGAGGATCTGAGACCCGATCAGACTCTTATTCCTTTACTGAACAAGCCTTTGTGGGCCGAAACGCCTACTTTGAAATTAAGTCGGATAACGAAAGAAAGCCAGCAGTGCTCGGTCAAGATGTGCGGTTAGATTTCCAGTTAGACCAAAACTTTGCCGAGATATCTCCTGAGCAAGAAGGAGTCGCTGCCATTGGGTTTCCCTACGCACAATACAAAACCTCTATTCCTTCTGCCATCTGGTCATTGGACGAGAATACCATTACGATGAATAAGCCGGATGAAGTGCCCATCGAAAACTCGTATTTCTATTCTACCCGGTCCAACCAAGACTCCTTGGTTTTTAATGCCACTACCGCAGAATATATCATCGACTCTCTGAAAATGCGTGTGGGGGGTATCCCATACATTGTTGTAGCGGATGCCTTCATTATCCCAGATAACAATCAGGTGGTTATTCAGCAGGGCGCGCAGATTGAAAAGCTGAAAAATGCCGAGCTATTCATTGATACTCTAAATGAGTACCATAACCTGGTAGAGGGTAATATCGACATTGTATCCAGGAACAAATTTTTTGGTGATGCCTACTACCGATTGGTGAACTCAGCAGCCGATACCTTCAACATTGACCTGGACCGATTCCAGCTAGTGGAAGATGAAAATGCCAGGCGGGGTGAAAAGCAGTTTAACACTGTGAGTTCCGGTACGGTGAAGGAAGAAGACAATGTGGTCATCAGCCCAGGCATGATTTATCGGGGTAGGGCCACTATGTACGCCAACCAGCCCGCCCTGGAGCTGCAAGGGTTGATCAAATTGGATTTCCGTACTGTGCCCAACTACGATGAATGGATTCGGTATTCCAGCTCTGCTGAGAGCCAGAAAGTAATCTTTGATTTCAATACCAGTGTCACGGAAGGAGGAAGACAGCTTGAAGGCGGTCTGCATTTTGATCGACGCACAGGGGAGGTCTATCACACGTTCGTCACCAGAAAACGGAATGCAGGGGACCCCGATTTCTTCT
Source organism: Cytophagales bacterium (assembly GCA_003454975.1). Taxonomy (GTDB): domain Bacteria; phylum Bacteroidota; class Bacteroidia; order Cytophagales; family Cyclobacteriaceae; genus DMST01. The sequence continues at coordinate 21,460 of DMST01000209.1, forward strand.
TGCCTTCTGGTAACCTTTACTATGACGAAGACAACTATGACTTCGTGATTGCTGACCCTATGAAAGATACTGCCGATGCCTGGTCGGGCAGAGTCTTCCGCTTTGAGGAAACAAAGCAAGAAATTGCCTTTGAAGGACCCATCACCTTAATGGAGGACGAGCCTGGGGCCAACATAGTCGCCTCCGCCAAGGGTAATTACTCCATCGATAGTTCCTTAGTGAAGATGAATACCTTCATGACTGTGGATTTTGATGTGCCCGTATTGATTCAAAGTATGATTGCTGAGGATGTATTGGAGGTAGTGGAAATACTTGGCGCTATGGAAGCCTCACGCGATCCGGTAGCCATGACCTATTTGTTAGCCGAAATTGTGGGAGAGGAAGATGCTATGTTCTTCGATGAGGCTAGTTTACAGGAGTACACTCCGGTAGTAGAGGCGTCTCGCGAACTCCGCAAGACCTTGGTGCTGAGTGATGTAGATATGCAATGGTCCTCTGTCAATCAATCTTGGTTCAACACAGGTAGCCGTATTGGTCTTTCGAATGTGCAGGAGGTGGACGTAAACGCGGGGCTAGAAGGTTATATGGAAATTAGGCGCACGCAAAGCGGACAGGAGCTCAACTTGTTCATGAAAGCCGCTCCGGAAAGCTGGTATTACTTCCAGTATTCTGGAAACCGCGTAGGCATCTATACCAGCAACCAAGAAATAAACGATGAGATTAATGCCCGGTCCAATGCCCTGAAGGCTAAACCCGAAGACTTCGTGTTCTACGGCAGCGATATAGCGGAAACCATGGCGTTCATTAACCGGTTCCGTCAAACCTACTACGGCATCATGGATATGTACCAATTAGACGATCCGGCGATTGGGCTAGACATGCCTGTAACCGCAGACGATTTTGGTACGCCCGGGGAGCCGGATGACGACGATGATGATGGCTTTTAATGGCTAATTACAATGTTTGTAGTAGGACAAAACTAAGATAAACTCGAGAAGGCCTGAATAAATCCACATTCAGGCCTGTATTTTGATTCCTATCCCTTTCCTGCCTATTTGTCGAATATTCGCCTATATTTGTGGTCCTCTTGCGGGGTTGGTCGAACAACCAACGAGTAATCTTAAAAAAAGCATATTTTACCTTTTCTAATGAATAAGGCTTTTCTGCCTGAGGATTTACAAACATGTATTTTGGAAAGGTAGCCTAAATCAAAAACTGAAAGATGAAAGAGTCATTGGAAGCTCTAAGCACGAAGGAGTATTTGGACAACAACAAAGATCGATTTCTCCAAGAACTCATGGATCTGTTACGGATCCCTTCTGTAAGTGCGGACCCAGCCTTCAAGGGAGATGTATTGCGTGCCGCTGAGTGGATGAAGGAGAAGTTTGAAGCAGCAGGGGCTGACAACGTGGAAGTTTGTGAAACAGCAGGCTATCCAGTGATTTATGCGGACAAAATCATCGATCCGTCACTACCGACGGTATTGGTGTATGGACATTATGATGTACAGCCATCTGATCCTGATGAGCTATGGGATTCTCCTGCTTTCGAACCTGTTATCAAAAATGATCGCATTTATGCACGGGGCTCCAGCGATGACAAAGGTCAGATGTATATGCATGTAAAGGCCTTCGAAGCCATGTTGGCTACCGATAGCCTACCCTGCAATATCAAATTTTGCATTGAAGGAGAAGAAGAAGTAGGTTCTGATAATCTGGAGACTTTCATCCGAGCCAACAAAGAGCGGCTGGCAGCTGACATGGTGTTGATCTCTGACACAAGCATGCTCAGCAACGAAAACCCTTCTATTACGGTGGGCCTTAAAGGGCTAAGCTACGTGGAGGTAGAAGTTACCGGCCCTAATCGGGATTTGCACTCGGGTACGTATGGTGGAGGCGTTGCCAACCCCATCAACACCTTGTGCCAGATGATTGCTTCACTGAAGGACGATAAGAACCGCATTACCATCCCTGGTTTCTACGACAAGGTGGTGGAGCTCACTCAAGCAGAGCGGGCAGAAATGGCGAAAGCCCCTTTCAGCGAAGAGCACTTTGCTAAGGAACTTGACGTAGAGGAAGTAGCCGGTGAAGATGGGTTTACCACGCTAGAACGTTTGGGCATTCGTCCTACTTTGGATGTGAACGGCATTTGGGGCGGATATACCGGTGAGGGCTCCAAAACGGTTTTGCCTTCTAAAGCATACGCAAAGATCTCTATGCGCTTGGTACCCAATCAGGATTACCGTGAGATCACAGAGCTGTTTACAAACCACTTTAAAAGCATTGCTCCTAAATCAGTAAAGGTAGAGGTTCGGCCACACCACGGGGGTATGCCTGCGGTAACTCCTACGGACAGTGTAGCCTTCCAGGCTGCCACGGCTGCCTTTGAAGAGGCCTGGGGCAAAAAGCCTATCCCTACGCGCGATGGTGGAAGTATCCCCATTGTGTCCTTGTTCGAAGATGTATTAGGCCTGCAAGCTTTGCTCATGGGCTTTGGTTTGGACCAAGATGCCATACATTCGCCCAATGAGAGCTATGGCTTATTCAACTACTACAAAGGCATCGAAACCATCAGCTTGTTTTACAAGCATTATGCTTCGATGAAAAAATAATTGGTTAATATTTAAATTGGAGAAACGAAATGCCCATCTGAGATTTCAGGTGGGTATTTTTATGGAATCCAAATAATAGTTGGTCTTACATACTGATCCATCCAAATTGTTAGAAAAAAGCGAGGGTTATCGGTATAAAAAGAACCTATCAGGATATTTGCTCCTAAAACTTCCGTACTTTTGGACTTATCTTCTTATTAAATTTGGCTATGTACACCGCAAAAGGCACCGAATCTAGTCCTGAAATCCACCTTGATTTTCAGAAAGGGCTTTTCCGGATATCCGGAAAATCTATTCCTGAAAATCCGTGGGAGGTGTATCAACCTATTCTTGATCACTTGGCTGAGTACCAAAAAGCCCCAATCTCAGACACCATTTTGGAAATTGAGCTCGAGTTTTTCAATACCAGTTCGTCCAAAATGCTCCTGGATATCATCAACGAGCTAGAAAAAATCCATGCAGCCAACAAGAGTAATGTACTGATTAAGTGGATGTACAATGATGAAGACATGATGGAAGTAGGCGAAGATTTCAAATATTTGCTTTCTGTGCCTTTCGAACTCATTAATGTTTCGTAAATTACAGTTATGTCTTAACTCAAATTTTCATTGGCCATGAAATCAGTAGAAGCAAAGTTTCAAATCTCCTTTACGGATGAGCAATACAAGCGGGCAGAAGCCTATGTTGCGGATATGAAATCTCATCCTCAGCGCGTGTATTGGAGTCGTAATAAGGGTAAGAGCGACGAAGAATTGATTTATGCGCACATTGCCCACAATGTTCTTTCTGGATATTACCACAGCTACAGCCCTAGTCGTGCTCGTCAGATCATGTCTATGGACAGTGCGGTTAACTAAGCTCATCAAGCAAGACTCATTCTGAAGGGTACCCAACGGTACCCTTTTTTTATATTCCAGCCTATCTTTCTGGTGATAGTTTGGCTTTGAACGCATCAGGAATACTCACCACCTTGCGCTGTTCATAATCAAAGCAAACCATACCCGTTTTGGCCAAAGCCACAAGGGTACCCTCACCTACTCGTGAGAGTCGGTATACCCAGTCAAATCCAGAACGCGCAATATCCTGAACTGCTATCTCTACCAGCAGCTCATCCCCGTAGAACACCTCTGCACGGTAGCTCATGGCTACATCCGCCACAATCAGGCCTACGCCTTCTATCCCCTCCGTTTCACTAGGGTATCCCCAAGACCGTAGTAACTGGGTCCGAGCTTCCTGCAAATAACGGAGGAAGGTATCGTTACCCACATGAGCCCCATAATTGAGGTCGGTAATACGAACTGAAAGTTGGACAGAGAACAGAATTTGTGGGGGAAAATCGATGCGAATTCGAGCCATAGGTAATAGACAGGCGGTTAAATTTTATTTACCGATTGGTACCGCTATTTTTATCGACCCTGGTACTTGGGGACTGCGCAAAATAAGCGGAACGGAACGAACTACATGGCAAAATTTCCGATATATCGCCAGCTGGATCAGATGGACTGTGGTCCTACTGCACTGCGGATGATCGCAAAATATTACGGTAAGGTATACTCACTACAATCGCTTCGCGAGAAGAGCTTTATCACTAGAGAAGGGGTCTCGCTCCTGGGCATCAGTGATGCCGCCGAGGCAATTGGTTTACGCTCTTTAGCGGCTAAAGTACCCTATCAGAAAATGGTAGAGGAAGCTCCTATGCCTCTTATTGCCCACTGGCGACAAAAGCACTTTGTGGTAGTGTACGGCATGCGTGGCAATAAGCTGCAGATCGCCGATCCTGCCCATGGCAAAATAAGCTATACCAAAGAGGAGTTTCTGGACGGCTGGGTAAGTTCTCAGGAGAAAGGTCAGGAGACCGGGGTGATCATGCTACTGGAACCCACTCCGGAGTTTTATGAGAAGGAAGACGAGAAGGGAAAAAATAAAGTAGGAAGTTTCCGTCATCTGTTTAGCTACCTCACACCCTATCGCAAGTGGCTTTTCCAGCTGTTTTTAGGAATGTTTGTGGGTAGCGCCCTGCAATTTCTGTTTCCCTTTCTCACCCAGAGTATAGTAGATATTGGTATTCAGAACCAAAACATTGGTTTCATCAACTTAATATTGGCAGGGCAGCTCATGCTCTTCCTTAGCCAAACCTCCATTGATTTTCTTAGGCTTTGGCTCCTATTGAATATCGGTATGCGGATGCACATCCACATCATATCCGATTTTCTAGTCAAGTTGATGAAGCTGCCCATCTCCTTCTTTGAGACCAAAATGACGGGAGACTTACTGCAAAGGGTGCAGGACCATACTAAGATTAGAACCTTTCTCACCGGTTCCTCCATCAACATCGTTTTCGCTACCCTGAACATCATCATTTTTGGGGCCGTATTGGCCTATTATAGTTGGCGGATATTTGCGGTGTTCTCCATTGGTAGTACGCTGTACGTAGCCTACATCTTCCTGTTCTTGAAGCGAAGACGCACCTTGGACTATAAACTGTTTGATACCATTTCTACCAATCAGAACCACCTGATTCAGCTAATCAATGGTATGCAGGAGATCAAACTGCATAATAGTGAGCGGCAAAAGCGATGGATTTGGGAGCGCATACAGGCCAAACTCTATCAAGTGAATATTGAGGTACTCAAAGTAGACCAATTTCAGCGGGCAGGCTCTGGATTTATCAACCAGCTTACCAATATCCTGATCACTTTTATTGCGGCAAAAGCAGTAATTGACGGAGAGATTACCCTGGGAATGATGCTTGCGATTCAATACATCATTGGCCAGCTGAACGGCCCCATTACGCAGGTAGTAGATTTCGCCCACGAAACCCAGGACGCCAAGATTGCGATGGAACGCTTGGGCGAAATCCACATGAAAGACAATGAGGAGGATGAGGAAATCAATACCCTGAATATGCTGCCGGACGATCGCAGTATGTATGTAGACGATCTTTCTTTCCAATACGAAGGGCCTCACTCGGAGCTAGTTCTCAAGAATATTAACCTTGAAATACCCACCGGTAAGGTGACTGCCATTGTGGGTGCCTCCGGGAGTGGAAAAACCACCCTTATCAAATTACTGCTTAAGTTCTATAACCCCGTTGGGGGTACCATCCGCTTAGGCGACTCACCCTTAGAAGCACTCAACAATCGGTACTGGCGAGACAAATGTGGGGCAGTGCTTCAGGATGGCTTTATTTTCTCTGATACCATTGCTAATAACATCGCCGTAAGCGATGAGTATGTGGATAAAGAGAAGCTATTGTACGCAGTGAAAACCGCCAATATCCGCGAATTCATTGAGTCTTTGCCGTTGGGATACAACACCAAAATAGGGCAAGATGGACATGGGCTTAGTCAGGGCCAGAAGCAACGTATTTTGATAGCACGAGCCGTATACAAAGATCCCGATTATCTTTTCTTTGACGAAGCCACCAACGCCCTGGATGCCAATAATGAGAAGATGATCATTGAGAATCTAGACCGCTTTTTCGAAGGCCGCACCGTAGTGGTGGTTGCTCACCGCTTGAGCACCGTAAAAAACGCAGATCAGATCATTGTGCTCAATCGGGGAGAAATAGTGGAGCGGGGTACGCACCAAGAACTTACCGATGCCAAAGGGGCGTACTATGAGTTGGTGAAAAACCAGTTAGAACTGGGTAATTAAAAAAACCACTCTCTTCAGAGTGGCTTTCTGTGGTAGTTCTTATTGCGATCTACCAAGGGTTTTCTTTCAAATGAGATCACTTTAATGTCCTTGAAAGAAACACGTTGACGTTTCATACGGTGTAAATAGTTTATAGATTCTAGTATATAGAACGGAAAAAGAGGGTAGGATGATGCTAGAATGTAATATGGCTGAATATTTAGTATGTGTTTTTAGCTCATTAGTGGGCATTCCCCTTGAAATAGTGCAACAATTTGATTGGAGCACCTAAATTCCGAGGTGAATTGAAAGGTCGACACATGTATACTAAAGTCAGAAATTGAAGAAAATCGAAAGTGTAATCTGTAAAATCACAGAAAATGCCTGAAGAGGTGCATAATGAAGCTGAGGATATCGAAATCCGTACCGATGAAGTACAGGAAATTCTTACGGCTATTCCTCACTGGATAATCCGGTGGGGCATGACGGTTGTATTTCTTAGCGTCGCTATGGTAATCACGGCCAGCTTTTTTATCAAATATCCAGATACCATCGACTCCCGGATTGTACTCACCACAGAAATTCCTCCTACCCGGGTAGTGGCCCTGTCCTCTGGGAAAGTTGATTTCTTCGTAGAGGATAAGCAGATGGTAGAGAAAGAATTCCTATTGGGTGTCATTGATAATCCCGCTATCACAGAGGACGTAATCAATCTGGAAAACCAGCTGGAGCCTTTAGTAAAGGAATGGCAGCGAGGAGTGGTAAGCACAAATCTGAAAGATTGGGAAGAGGATTGGCAGCTGGGATCCCTTCAACCTGGGTTTTTATTGCTGAGGAATGCCTTGCTGAACTACGATCGGTATTTAGAAATTGACTTTTATACACAACAGATCGCGGCCTTAGAAAACCGCATCCTATCTTATAAGGAGTTAAATGGGGAATTGGATAAGCAAAATGCCATCTATCGTCAGGAACTAGATATTACCGAAGAGCAGTTTGCAATAGACTCTACTTTGTATGCAAGCAAGTCATTGACTCAAAGAGAATACGCTACTTCCCGGAACCAGTTACTGCAGACCCGAAGGGCTTATCAGGCCTCCCGTAACCAAGTGATCAATAATAAAATCACCATCGATCAGCTGAGGGCACAAATAGGCGAACTTCGTCTAAACCAACAGCGAGAAGAAGACGAACTGAAGTCCGCTATTGAGGAAAATTTACGCAGCCTGGAAAGCCAAGTGGAGGGCTGGAAACAGCAGTTCTTATTGCAAGCCCCCATCAGTGGACAGATCACTTTTTCTGCAATCTGGTCTGATAATCAATTTGTGGCTGCCAATACAGAGGTACTCACTATAGTACCGGACACCACTCAGATGTTGAACGAGGACCTGATAGGGCAAGTATTGGCCCCCGTACGCAATTCGGGAAAGCTGGAAATTGGCCAACGGGTCAACATTCGATTTGATAACTACCCGGCCAATGAGTACGGCATGGTGTTAGGTGAAGTAATCAATATTTCTACCGTACCTACGGGCGAATTTTACAACGTGCAGGTACGATTGAAGCAGGGCCTGAAATCTACCTACAAAAAAGACCTGGACTATCGACCTGAAATGTCGGGTTCAGCCCAGATCATTACGGAGGACCTGCGATTGATCGAACGTATCTTCAATCAGTTCCGCGCCTTGGTAGATCGTACCTCTTAAAGGATTACTTCCTATTCCGCTATGGCTCGATAAATGGGATATTGCAAGTGGCCCGTCTCCTTGAATTTACTGTTTTGATAGAGCCAGTACATGAGCATAGAAGGGTTATCGGCCAAACTTTCATCCTCGGCTTTAGCTTTTTCCCATCGGGCCTCCCAGTCGGGCACCGCTGCCTTTAGTTCCTCTACTCGGGCCTCCAGCATATAATTGGAAGGGCCTTCTTTCTGTTGGAGGATGGAATCAAAGAAATTCCAATTGAAGTACGAATCGCGACTTTGGGGCTCTAGTACATGCACTATGAAGGCATTTCTTGCTTGATTTAAAGGCACAAAATAATCACCCGTCTGTAGTTGGTATTCAAAACGGTTAAGCTCCACTTGCACATTGTAGTGGGCATAGTGGCCCTCATAAGGCGAGGAGGAGGTTTCATAATCCAGAATTTGATACCGACCTACCGTAACGGTACGGGTTTCATTTTCCTGGATAGTATCCAATTGCACACCATTTCGTACTAATCGTTCTGCAATGGGCCACCAGGCTCGTGGAATGTAATAACCCGTGGGTGCTGAAACTTCTGTAACTGGCTTGTAGGTATTTAATAGGGGTACATTTTTGGTATAAGGCCGCTCCCGGTTGTATCGGTATGTATCTGCGCCAGTAAGAGAACCAGTAATCGATTCAACCTCATAACCCATAAAAGAAAACGAGTCACGGGGCGCATCACGGTCAGGCTGCCATTGCAATACATACTTTTCTTGTTCCAGTAATTCCTGCCGTGCTTGGGCTCGTAGGATTTTCAACTCCTCTCCATGTTCTTGAGCTACCCCTAGCATAGTTCTCATTAGCTCGTAGGTATGGGGCACTCGGTCCTTGAAGGGCTTAAGTGCATGGGCTTCGCTCATAAAGCCAATCGCCTGAAATAACGAGGCATAACCCGAAGAGTATCGGGGGCTATCGTAAAAGTGACTCCATCCCCGATCGGGGGTGCGCCCATGCACATTCACATAAGGTGTGATAGTATAGCCTTTTTGATCCATATCCTCAAAAATGGCCGGATTGATAGTTTCCTTGAGGTAGTTGCCCAACGTTTCCCCCAATTGCTGAGGCAAAGTGCTCAAAAGGGTAAGGTGATATTGGTGGTCAGATCCGTTGGTAACGTGCGTATCCAAGAACAAATCTGGGTCTACCCACTGGAAGATCTTGTGAAAGCTCCAGGCATTGCGAGTATCAGCCTTAATGAAATCACGGTTTAGGTCGAAGTAACGAGCATTGCCCCGGAAGCCATACTCTTCGGGTCCGTCTTGATTGAAACGAGTAGTATTATTCCGGTTAAGTACGCCTCCAATGTTATAGAATGGAATCACTGCGATGGTTACTTCGCGGGTGATTGCTCTCCCTCTCCTGGTAGATAGCAGATCTCTTAGAAACATCATGGTAGCTTCCACACCGTCGGCTTCACCCGGATGAATAGCATTATTAATTAGGAAAATGGGTTTTCCTTCTCCATGCATTTTACCGAAGTCTGTATCACCCCCCTCTGAAACTACCACCAGATGCAGGGGATATCCACTATCCGTCAGGCCCATTTCTAACATGGTAACTTCATCATAGGCTGCCGCTAAGCGCTCGTAATAAGCGATACCTTGTTGATAGGTGGCGGTTTGAGTACCACCTGAGCTTTCAAAAACAGTGGTAAAATCTGTGGACTGAGCCAAAGCTGTAAGCGTAAAGACGCTCAGCAAGATGGAGAGGAGCATTTTCATGCGTCGAAATTACAAAATGGGGTGGTGAGGCCGAGGCTATTTGTCCTGTGAGAGAACCGGACAGCAAAAGAGCGGAAAGTACAGGGACAAAAAAAGCCGAGACGGTTGCCTCGGCTTTATTTAAAATTTTCTCTTTGAATTAGTTAGTACCTCGTGCTCGCTGCATAGGGTTACCTCCCGAGGATGCACCTCGAGCACCCT
>DMST01000209.1:31399-51296 GCA_003454975.1 Cytophagales bacterium
ACCCTGACGCTGCTGGTACAACTCGAAGCGACTAGGCGCATCAACCGGAGGCCAGTAGTTATTGTCCTCGTCAGTATCAGCAGTCTCACGGTAAGGATCCAGACGTACACTCACTACTTCTTTCTGCTTAGGGAATACCTTAGTAATCTGGTGCTCATGCTTCCTCCAAATCTCAGCGGGAATCCGCTCTACCTCAGTAGTACCGTCAGCATAGGTCCATTCCAAGATGATGGGCATTACCAATCCACCAATGTTGTCGAAAGTAAGCTCGTAGAAATTCCAGTTTCCGCCCATCAATTCCTTTTCTTCATCGTCCAAATTGCTAGTAAACGAACGATACTGGGTGCGGTACTCCTGACGAACCTCGAAACGGTCGTAGCTATTATAGAAATCACGCAGGTCTGGGCGAGCTTCCATTACCGTTTCCATATCACCTTCCATGTTGCGAGTACGCGAAATGTGCTCAGAATCCTTCTTGTATTCCGCCGCTGCCATTGGCAACTCTACATCGGGATTCATGGTGTTCATCTTGTACCCATTCATGTTGGTGATAGCAATGTCCACATGATCGATGGAGTAGAACCACCCCTTCCAGAACCAGTCAAGGTCAACACCGGAGGCATCTTCCATAGTACGGAAGAAATCGTCTGGAGTAGGGTGGCGGAATGCCCAACGGCGACTGTACTCTTTGAATGCATAATCAAACAACTCTCGGCCCATTACGGTCTCTCGTAGGATATTCAAAGCCGTAGCAGGCTTGGCATAAGCATTCGCGCCAAACTGGCGAATCTGCTCAGAGTTGGTCATGATAGGACGGATATTCTCGGGATCTCCTCCCATATAAGGGGCGATTTTGTAGGCAGGGCCACGACGGCTAGGATAGTCATGATCCCACTCTTGCTCAGTAAGGAACTGAACGAAAGTATTCAAGCCCTCATCCATCCAAGTCCACTGACGTTCGTCAGAGTTTACAATCATAGGGAAGAAGTTATGGCCTACCTCATGGATGATTACCCCAATCATACCATACTTCACTCGCTCCGAATAAGTGCCATCATCTTCAGTACGGCCGTAGTTGAAGCAGATCATGGGGTACTCCATACCGTTGGATGCCTCCACCGAAATAGCCTTTGGATAAGGATAAGGAATGGTAAATTTTGAATACACCTGTAACGTATGTGCTACTACTTCGGTGCTGTACTTCCGGTACAGAGCATACGCCTCTTTAGGATAATAGCTCATAGCCCAAACACGCTCGCCACCTTCAATATCTACACCCATGGCGTCCCAGATGTATTTTCGCGAGGAACCAAAAGCAAAGTCCCGTACATCCTCGGCAAAGAATTCCCAAGTACGAGTCTTCTTCTGCTGGCGCTTCTCTGCTTTTTTAGCTTCTGCCAGGGTCACAATTTCCACCGGGCGGTCGCTGTCCCAGGCCTCTTCCAAACGCTGGCGTTCCTCATCAGAAAGTACCTCTTCAGGATTCTGCAAGGTACCAGTAGCACAAACCACGTGATCTTCGGGCACCGTAATGCGAACACGGTAGTCACCAAAAGTGAGCGCAAACTCACCACGGCCCATGAACTGTTTGTGTTGCCATCCTTCAAAGTCACTATAAACAGCCATGCGGGGGAACCACTGTGTGATGGTGAATAGGTGGTTGCCGTCCTCAGGGAAGTACTCATAACCTCCGCGTCCGCCCATCAGGTTGCGGTCGTTGATGTTGTAGTACCAATCAATATTGAACTCAAAAGTACCTCCGGGAGCCAATTCTTCAGGCAAGTCTACCCGCATCATAGTCCAGTTGATGGTGTAAGCCAAGTCATTCCCGTTGGCGTCGGTTACCTTTTGGATCTTATGCCCGCCATCAAAGTTATAACCAAACAAACGCTGAAGTTGGCGCTTGCCCATTTCATCGTTCATCTCAGTTTCCTCGGTCTTATAGGTATCTGAGTCTTCAGCACGCATATTCTGATCCAATTGCACCCACAAGTAGCGCAAGGGATCGGGTGAGTTGTTGGTATAGGTGATAGTCTCCGAACCAATGATTTGGAGCTTTTCTTCGTCCAACGTTACATCAATTTCGTAGTCTGCTTGCTGTTGCCAATAGTTTGGCCCGGGGGCACCGCTCGCGGTACGGAACATGTTAGGGGAGCGGAGCTCGGTGCCCAGTTGCTCAAATTTCCCTTCATATTCGCCGGTTTGGGCAAACGCACTAGCTACAGTTGCCAGCACCAATGCCATCGTGGTAAGGTTCTTCTTTATCATGCCTTTCCTTAATTATTGGAATAGGCTGGAATTTAGCATTATCCTAAGCTGACCCCTATAGGGTTTTTGCAGATGTCACATAGCATGGCTGAATGGTAACCGCTGAAAAAAAGAAAGGTCCGCCAAAAGCGGACCATTCAGGTTTGGGTAAGATGAACAAGAAAAAATATTACTCTGAATATTCTGTAATCAGCCGTATGAGGAGTTCATTCAAAAACTCAACTTCATACTGGCCAACGGTTGGTTCAATTTTTTCTTCACCCACACCACTGTGGTTGGTGATGAAGACATAAGTGCCATTTGTAGACAAGGCCATGAGTCGCATCAGAAACTCTGTTTGTTTATCGATGCCACTGGCCGTAACTGGGATGATCTTAATTCCCCTCTGTGCAGCCTTTTCTACACTATTTTGGATAGACTCCACCACCGCTCGGTTTTCATGAGGGGGTGCATCTAGGACTAAGAATAGCAGACGCGCAATGGCTGTAGAGTCCCAAGGATTCAAATCAATGGATTCCTGAAGCGCAGTGTGGACTGCTTCTTCATAATCACCCCCTCCATTCGCAGATTGGCCTTTCAGAAAATCAAGCACAACACCTACATCGCTATTGAGCCATTCTGGTCTGGTTACGTAGTCATCTCCCTCATCCCGGTATACCATGGCACCGGTTTCAATCTGTAAACCGGATAAATTCTGGTGTACCCTATTGATCACATCTTCTAGTTCTACTTTCAAGTACTCCAACTCATCACCCATTGAGCCGGTAGCATCAATCGTGAACATAATCTGAACCTTACGCTCACTCGTCTCAATGCTTGAAGGATTAACTTGAATGCTATCAGAAACCTGATCCAGAGGTTGAAGGAACAGCAACTCCCCTTGTTGACGTACCCGTATTTGGGTTACCGTAGATGCTTGGTATTCTAGCAAATCATCCCAAAGATCTACCTTACCTGAGTTGTCCGTCATGGAGCGCCACATAGTAGCACCGTTTTCATCAATCAGGGATACTTCTGCATTGGGAATAGCATTGCCGGATACATCCGTAATGGTGAGTGGGTAACGATGCAAAGCATCAATTTCCCAGCGGCTTATTGCCAACCCTAACTCTTCATTTTGATTATATAGCGATAACCAAAAGTCCCAGTTATCAGAATCATTCCACTCTCCAGCCGTAATTACTCCTGGCTCAAGGGAAGTATCATCCCCATTATCATTGGGGTTAGATAATTCAGCCTCTGGGGTTATCCCGTCGTAATAGCAGCCCGATAAGAAAAAGCCTAGTAGAATTAAAGAAAGTAAACGTTTCACCATATACTCTATTTAGAGTCCTCCCGCATACATTCGGTAGGACCCCTTTGGTCACGGATTGGTTGGGGAAAATGCATAAAAAAAGGCCTCTGAAATTCAGAGACCTTCCGTTCAATTTATCGTTGTGGGGAGTTATCAGATCACTCCTTCCAATACATCTTTCAAAGAAACTCGCTCACCATCCTTATAAGGTACAATCCAAGCATCCTTCACGCCCATATCACGCAAGTATTTCTTGAACACATCCGCTTCCCAATAATCCCGAAACTCGCCCAGTGTGATTCGCTGAGTACCATCTTCGGATATCTCTCCGGCAAAATTGGGGTGGTTGTCAAAGTACTTGGAAAGGTCCTTTTGGCGGAAGGCGCCAATTTGAACCCGGAAAAGAACACCCTGAGTAACTCGGTTACGGTTTCGTGGCTCCGGAGGACGCTCAGTATCGGGCTGTTGAGGAACTGCCGGACGAGAAGCCAATTCTTGTTGGGCTTCTGCAAGCTGGGCTTCCAAGGATGAAACTTCATCAGATAAAGAGTTCTTTTCCTGTAGCAAAGTAGAAATCTGTTGATCCTTGCCGGCTACCGTCTGACGAAGTGAAGTTAAGTCTGCACTCATGGACTGCATAGACTGCTTCATGTCATAATACTCTTCTTCAGAAAGCCGCTTCAACTCTTTCTTGATGGCTTTACGCTCTGCTTTTGACAAGCTAGCCCAATCCTGGGCTGTGGCCTCAGACACCAGGCCAAAAGTGCTCATCACTAGTAATCCAATTAGAATGCGCTTCATGGATGTATTTATGCCTAATTTCCCCACAATGTACAAAAATTCTGTAGAAAATGTCAAAATGGATTATCAATCCAGGCTACCAATCATTTTAGACGGATCTACCCACTCATCGAACTGTTCTGCAGTAAGTAATTCCAATGCCAAAGCCGCCTCTTTCAGGGTAGTTCCCTCAGCATGAGCCTTCTTCGCAATTTTAGCAGCGTTGTCATAGCCAATGTGCGTGTTGAGTGCCGTAACCAACATCAATGAGTTATTCAGGTGGCGTGTAATTACCTCCTGATTGGGCTCTATTCCGCTGGCACAATTTGCATCAAAACTGGCACAGGCATCTCCAATCAGGCGGGCGGAGTTCAGAAGATTGAAGACCATCATGGGTTTGAAAACATTAAGTTCAAAATGACCTGACATTCCTCCAGCAGCAACGGCCACGTCGTTTCCGATAACCTGAGCACATACCATAGTCAAGGCTTCAGCCTGAGTAGGGTTTACCTTACCTGGCATGATGGATGACCCGGGTTCGTTAGAGGGTATCATGATTTCACCTATACCTGAGCGTGGACCAGAGGCCAGCATACGAATATCGTTCCCTATTTTCATGAGACTTACCGCCAGCTGCTTGAGAGCCCCATGGGATTCTACCATAGCATCGTGTGCGGCCAACGCCTCAAATTTATTGGGAGCAGTCACAAAAGGTAGCTTGGTCAGCTCAGCAATCGTCTCGGCTACCTTTACGGCATAGCCTTTTGGGGTATTCAACCCCGTACCAACAGCTGTGCCTCCCAGAGCCAATTCAGATAGGTGAGTCAATGTATTCTTCAAGGCACGTATTCCGTGGTCAAGCTGTGCTACATAGCCTGAAAACTCCATGCCCAAGGTAAGTGGGGTAGCATCCATAAAATGAGTACGACCAATCTTTACCACCTCCTGAAATGCCTTAGCCTTGGCATCCAAGGTATCGCGCAGTTGCTGTACCTTAGGGAGGGTATGCTCTACCAGGATCTTATATCCCGCTATATGCATAGCAGTGGGGAAGGTATCATTAGAGGATTGTGATTTATTCACATCATCATTGGGATGTACCTTCTTTTTTTCGTCAGTGAGGCTACCGCCTAGCAGCACGTGAGCGCGGTTGGCAACTACCTCATTTACATTCATGTTGCTTTGGGTGCCCGACCCTGTTTGCCAAACCACCAAGGGAAATTGATCATCGAGCTGCCCGGCCAAAATCTCATCACATGCCTTGCCAATTACCTCGGCTTTTTCGGCAGCCAAAACGCCCAATTCCTGGTTGGTAAGCGCGGCTGACTTTTTCAGATAAGCAAACGCGTATACAATCTCAAGGGGCATTTTCATGGTAGCAGACCCGATATCGAAGTTTTGCTTCGAGCGCTGGGTTTGAGCACCCCAGTATTTTTCGGCGGGTACTTCTACCACGCCCATCGTATCTCTTTCTTGACGAAATTCTGACATGATCTGTGCAGATTATTTTGATCTGTGATGGTGTTTATTGTCGCAAAGTTAGTAACAAATGCGAGGGGTAATGTTCAAAAATCTTGAATTTGTGCAACTATTTTGTAACCTAATCTTAGCCTTTCCGTTCTATAGGCAAAGCTAAATTCAAAATATTGCATTTTTTAGTTTTCATGTTTTGATAGTTTACAGGTAACACAGTCTAGGGGGTCTTATTCACATTAAGGCCCCTTAACTTTTTTATAGGCTCCCGTACTAATCTTCCCTGTTTACGCCCTCAATGGTAAAGGCAGGTACGCACACTGACCAATATTCCGCATCCTCTTCAAAGGGATTACTGTAACGAATCCTCGCACCCTTTCGGATCAATATCGATTCTCCGGCTTGCAATACCACCTCCTCTCCGTCTATTTCTATTTTCTTTTTACCTCGCACCATTAAGGTAATTTCATCAAAAGCTGGAGTTTGATGAGGCTCTTCCCAACCAGAAGGGGCCACCATATGAGCTATACTAAAGGCACTATCTCCAGAACTAGGATGTCCGTAGTGTTCCTCTATCAATTTGCCATCCGTGGTAGGTACCACAAAGGGCTTATCTTGTTTTATGTAGTTCTTTGCCATGTATGGGGGTATTAGATTAGGTGTTCCACAAAATGACCTCACCGTTTTGTTCCCTAGGTATGCCAGGAGGGATTGATTTTACAATTTCCTTAGACAATGCATCCAACATCTTCTTTTTTAGAAAACTACGGTGCATTACCATACTTACTTCCCGTACTGGGCCTTGCACCAGAGTTCTGAGTTTTTTCTTGTCGTCAGGCGAAAGATCCAAAGCAGCCAGCTGGGGAAGAAGGGTTAATCCCGACTGTCGGTCAACCAAACGCTTAAGCGCTTCCAACGATCCACTTTCATAGCTTAGACTGCGCAAGGGACCAGTATTCCCTTCCTGTCCACACAGGTTGAGCACCTGATTACGAAAGCAATGCCCCTCCTGCAATAGCCAAATATCTTCCAGATGAATCTGCCCAGGTTTTATTTCAGTAGCCTGAAACAAGGAGTGGCGTGGAGAAACGTATGCTTGAAAGGGTTCATAAAACAAGGGGGTCTCATAAATGGACGGATCTTCCGTAGGAGTCACCATGATACCCACGTCAAGTTTACCGTGTTTGAGGCCATACAAAACATCGGTGGAAAGTAACTCTTCTATGTGTAGCCTCACCTTGGGAAACTGCTCCAAAAAAGAGGCGACAAATCGTGGTACTAAATAAGGTGCTAGCGTAGGAATAATACCCAGTCTTAAGTCACCGGCCACCTCTTCCTTCTCTTCCTCCACCATCTCCCGAATCTTCTTGGATTCGTTCACTACCAAACGAGCTTGGTTGATCACCTTAGTACCAATTTCGGTAGGTACTACCGGCTGCTTGCTGCGATCGAACACCTTGATCCCCAGTTGATCTTCCAGCTTCTGGATTTGCATACTCAACGTAGGCTGTGTCACGTGGCATTCCCTGGCAGCTTTTGCAAAGTGACGATGGGTGTCCACCGCGATGATGTACTCCAACTGAGTAATGGTCATGAAAAATTCAGGCCTTAAAAAATGATCGATAAATGGGCTTGCGGTACCAAAATTGTAGAAACAGGACGGGATATAAAAGGGGAGTGAGCAGCCTAAGCGGTGCTTGGAAAGAAATGTCGTCTACAATCATAGAACCCGAACCATCCTGCAGAATCTGATGGTGGTGCCGCCAGTATTTTAGGAAGAATGGCAGGCTTTTGCCTTCGTCCACAAATCGAAACAGTCCCTCTTTGGTCTCATCTTCCGTAATATGGCTGGTCCATTTTTGCTTCAAGAGCAGAAAATTCAATTCCAAGCTGACTACATCTCCTGTTCGGCTACCATCAAACCGTAATAACTTCACTGGTGGAAACGGAGGGCTTAGCTTCATGAAAAGCTTTTCATTAAAGCCTGCCTTCACTTGATCAACCGTCTGTTCTACCTTCGTTTGAATTACAATTCTCATCCTCCTGGGCTTTATGGTCTATAACAACGTATACCGAATTTGTTCTTTTGATAAAGGAATCGGATAATGTACTTATGGATTTTGGAAAGCTAGAGTCCCTTCAGGGAGCAACCTTCACCTTGCCTCAGGATGCCGCCATGACCCATGAGGTGCTTACTCAGGCAGCCAAGCAGCCACTTGCTCTATATGCCGGACTACCCATCTTGTCCGATCCTGGGTATGTGGGTAGGCTATACCCCAAAGGAGTGGCCAGCCGTGAATTCTTTCGGTTGTATAGTCAGCGCTTCAATACCCTGGAATTCAACACCACCCATTATGGCATTCCAAAGGCAGAAACGGTTCGGCATTGGGCCCGGTCGGTAAATGCCTCTTTTCGCTATTGCCCCAAAGTACCTCAGAGCATAAGCCATTCGGGTAATCTCATGAAAACACTGGCAGATAGAGATAGCTTTTTAGAGGTAATCCAGCTGCTAGGGGAGAAGCTGGGTACCCAATTCATCCAGTTTCCACCCCAGTTTGGCCCTGAACGGCTACCGGAGCTTATAGAATTCCTCAAGCAATGGCCTAAAGAAGTTCCACTTGCAGTAGAATTAAGGGATGCTGCCTGGTTTGAGCCGGGCCAGGGTGCTTGGGTTGAACTCTGCCAATTCCTAAATGAAAAAGGTATTGGTTTGGTGATTACAGACGTATCCGGTAGGCGTGATGTACTACACATGACGCTCACCTTGCCAGAGGTGTTTGTCCGATTCAATGGATATGGGCTTCACCCTACTGATTACTCGCGTACAGATGATTGGATTGACCGCCTACGTGCATGGCAGCGATTAGGATTGCAAAGGGTTTACTTTTTCCAACACCAACCCCATCCACCGAATTCCTTAGACATGATTACCTACATGGCACAACAATGGAACAAAACCGGCACGCCACATATGGCTGTGCCTAGGCTGGAAAATCCAGATGCTCAGCAATCATTGTTTTAGTTGGGTAGTGCGTCAGCCGTGTGTGTGGCACCTTCAGTAGGCAGAAATATGGTGAAGGTAGTCCCTTGACCGTACTTGCTCTCAAAGTCGATTTTTCCTTCTAGCTTATCCACCGCGTTTTTAAGTAAATACAGGCCCAACCCCGAACCAGTTGCTTGGTTGGTAGCGCGATAGAACATATCGAAGATCTTGGGCTGCACCTCTTCTTTGATGCCGATGCCATTGTCTTCTACTGCAATGGTCAGCAAGCCATCCTGGTGTTTGATATGAATATTCACCACACCCTGTAGCATAGGATTGCTGTACTTGATGGCATTTTCAATCAGATTCTGGATAATGGTGGAAAGCAGTGTCCGATCTGAATGCACCTGATCCGGCAGGTCATACTTGTGCTCAAAGGTGATATTCTCGTAGTTGGGCAGGTGCCGCAACAGTTCTTCACTTTCATCCACAATATCGCGGATTTCTACAGGCTTAAAATGTGCCTTGATATCCTTGATACGTGACAGGTCCAGCAGGTTCTGGATGATATCATGCAAACGTCGGATATTTTTATTGTAGTGGCCAAAGTACTCTAGCGCCTGATCCTGGCCTTTTAGTTCAGCAACTACCACATCATACAAAGCCAGTAGAGAATTTACCGGGCCTTTCAGGTCATGGGATGCCCGATGAACAAAGGCGTCGAGCTCATTCTTTTTGAATCTGAGGTCTTCTTCAATCCGCTTTTGCTTCTCTATGTTCTGAATGACCGAGATAACATGCTTGGGTTTCCCATTCAGGTCAGAAACGATGGTGGCGGTGAGCAGACACCACACCACTTCTCCGTTTTTGTGGATATACCGCTTCTCCAGGCTGTAGTGATCTAGTTCGCCATGCAATAGCTTTCGCGCCATTAGGTTGCTCCGCTTCCGATCATCCGGGTGGGTAAAATCAAAGGTGCCCCGGCTCACCAATTCTTCGGAGGTATAACCCAAAATATCCGAAATTCCCTGGTTGGCCTGTAGAAGCGTTAAATCGAGATCATATAGTAGAATACCAGCAGCAAGCTGGCGGAATATGGACCGATAACTGATTTCCAGTTCTTTGAATCGCTCCTCGGCACGTTTCCGTTCTGTTATATCCTGAGCTGTCAGCCGCACCTGCCGCACTCTACCATCCTTATCAGAGATAGGACCTATATTCACATCGAGCCAGCGGTCTCTTCCAAAGTTGAAATTAAGACGACGGGTAATATTTTTCTTTTCGCCGTTAAGGCCTGCCCGGATAAGCGAGGCATAATCTCGCTGTTCTGATTTGGGAATGAAGTTGAGAAGGGACGCTCCCACGATGGCCTTTTCGTCGGATACTAACTCCAAAGATTTTAGGGCGGTATGATTGCAGGCAATCATGTTTCCATACATATCCAACAGGAAGGCCATTTGCTGATAGCTATCCACCAGAGCCTGCGGATTGAGAGAGTCTTTAGGAGGGATGCCTACATAAACCTTATAATCCTCTTGCTCAATGACCGACCAGGTAGCCTCTACCGTTTGACCTTCACAACCAGTAAGGGTAGCACTTCTGGCACCATCTTCCGGGCTCAAGGTGAGGAAACTAGCCGGGTCTGCACTGGCCGCCAAATACTGGTTTGGTTTAATAGGAAAGGCTTTTGCGGTCCAACCGGAGGCTTTATTAAAAGAAGCATTTGTATGAATTAAGCTCCCACCCTGATCTACCACCAAGAAATAATCTTGGGATAATTCAAAAAATTGGAAAGAGGGTGAAATATTATTATACACTTGCTTCAATACGGACAATATTGTGTTTTACAAAGAAAAAATGTAATTGGTGATTCTATAAGCCCTGTTTAATTGCACTTAGTATCCTATGTAGATTGAAACGAAATTACAAAAAAAGGTTTCAATCGTATAACTCTAACTTAGCAATAAAATAACATTTCCTGTAGTGCACGGATCTAAAAAAATATTCTACAACTCCTGCAACACTTCATTTTCGAAAGACCACGGAAATTGTATTTTTACCCAGCTAGAGTAGGCGTATTGAATACAGATCTATGATACTGCTGGAAATTAGTTGTATCCTAACGGCCGGTGTTCAACATTTTTTTATCTTGAAACCTATCAATTAAAGTTGCTGGATTCACCTCGGCATGAAAAAAATAAAATACTGGAATACACGTAATCAGGTAGGACTTCTCTTCTTTGGTGTAGGATTGTTGATCGCTATCAACTTTTTCTTCATCTATCGGTCGAATAGAATTACCAGATCACGGGAGGCTACGGTTCAGCTGATTCAAGAGTCCATTGCAAATGTAAATTTGATGGGCTTTTTCGCATCTAACATTGCCAACGGTGCGGATGAATTCAAGGCGGGATTAAAAGCCTACATCGAACAACTAGAAGAAAATCTGGAGTTTTTGGAGAATGGGGGCACCATTATCCAAAACGAAAAATCGCTACGAATCCAACGGTTACCCGAGAGAGCAATAGATAGTTATGCAGCGTTTATTGATCTATGGGCTACCTATAAAGCCTCGCTCGAGGTATTGCAGAATACCCCTTCTAAGGATACGTACCAGTTTAGCGCTTACGAACCATATGAAGAGGTATCGGATACCGGTACCATCGTAACCCAATATCGGCCGTTCTACCAATCAGTAGATGTCCCAAACCCAGCAGTACTTTCCAAAGTAACCGAGGTTTCCAAACAAACCGGAACTTTGGCTACGAATCTGGAAACGCTAAGAGAAGAACTCAATGATTTTTATTGGTTCCGGAGATTTGCCTTCCAGTCTGCTACGGTATTTAGTTCCATCTTGTCTGTAGCCGGACTAGTTATTGCCTTCTATATTTTATTGCTGAGGCTATTCAATCCCTTACATGAGGTACAATCTATCACTGAGAAAATAGCTGAGGGAGATTTGGATTGTGAGCTACCCGAACAAGGATTTGGGGAGGTAGTAAACCTCAGTAAAATCCTCAATAGGTTACTGGAGCGATTGGTATCGGCTACCAACTTCGCAAATGAAATTGGTAGGGGTGAATTTGAAAGTGAGTTTCACCCAGCCAGCAATGAGGATAAACTAGGCTATGCACTGTTGGAGATGCGCAACAACCTAAGACGTGTTGCGGAAGAGGATAGCAAACGAAATTGGTCTAACGAAGGCATGGCTAAATTTGGTGATATCCTTCGTACCAACTTCGATTCTGAAGAAGAACTAGCTTACTCTATTGTAAGTAACCTAGTGAAGTATCTCAATGTAAATCAGGGAGGGCTATTTGCCATTGAGGAAGACTTCAACGGTGACCAATCGCTTAACCTACTGGCTTCCTACGCTTATGGGCGTCGTAAATTTTTGGAGCGCAAACTGGATTTGGGTGAGGGTTTGATTGGACAGGCGGCCTTGGAAGGTAACATCATTTATCTCACGGATATACCTGAAGAATATGCCCTGATTCAATCTGGAATGGGCGAGGGCTCCCCCTCCAGTATTATCATCCTACCCCTTAAAACCAACGACCAGGTATTTGGAGTACTGGAATTGGCTTCCTTTGAAACCATCCCTCGATATCAGATTGACTTCCTGGAAAAGATATCCGAAAGTGTAACCTCTACATTGGCCACGTCGCGCACCAATCAGAAAACGAAGCTACTCCTTGAGGATTCTCAGCAAATGACTGAGGAGATGAAAGCCCAGGAGGAGGAAATGCGCCAAAATATGGAAGAGCTGCAAGCGACTCAGGAAGAGATGGCACGGAAGCAGAAGGAGCTTGCACAGAATGACCACCGGTTCCGCCAGATGACTCAAAATGTGCCCGGCATGATTTTCCAGCTTCAAATGGACGCTAACGGCACCTGTAAATTTGCCTTTGTAAGTTCAGCAAGCAAAGCTATGCTGGGGTTAATCCCTGAAGAGGTAGTGGAAGCTCCTGACCACGAAGAAGTACTGCGGCTGATTGCTGAAGACCGAGACAATTACCGTAAGTCCTTGCTTACTTCGGCACAAAGCCTTACCCCTATGAACTGGGAAGGTAGAATAGTGGGTGAGGACGGTAAATCTGTTCTGTGGATTACCATTTCTGCCCAACCTGAACGTGACGACCAAGACCAAGTATTGTGGAACGGTCTGCTGACGGATATCACCGAGAAAAAACGCAATGAGGAGCAGATGCGGGTGATGATCAAGCAGTTGGAGGCAAAAGATGCTCAGGTAACCGAGAATATGGAAGCCCTGGAACAGACCAAGGAGGAACTACAGTTTCTGAATCGGGAGATGGGTGCCATTATGACTTCTATCGAGGACTCGGTATTTATGTTAGAGCTTAATAAGGAGTTAAAGATCCGGAAGACTAATGAGAACATGCTTACCTATTTGGGCTACGAAGGCAAAGCGTTGGCCCGAAAGGAGTTGAAAATATTGTTCGATAATGACGTGACCAATACGCAGTATTTCAGTGAGATGCAGACTGTACTGCTACAAGGTAAGTACTTAGAGACCTATACTTTGTGGAATAATAATAAGGGAGAGGGAGCTTGGGTGCATTTGATGTTCTTCCCTACATTGAATGATAGTGGCAAACTGATCAAAATAGCTTGTATTGGTTCACCATTACCAGATTCATTGATTCCTCAACAGCCCATGGTGCTGTAATTGAAAACCTAATCCAATAAAAAGGGCGGCCTCGAAACAACGAGACCGCCCTTTTTCATTTGAGAATGTGCTCTATCAATTGCTACCACCTACCGAAGTGAGCAGTTTAAGGGCAGTTGCTCCTAAGTGCTCGGCAATTTTTTGTTTGTACGCCGTACTGTTCCGGTAATCCGAAGTAAGGAATCGATTCCAAACCGGAGCCCAATCGGTACCCTTAGGCATCAACAAGCCAAATTCTTCCGATCTTTCATCACCTGCCGGGTGCCGCTTGATGGGTTTGCCCGCCCGGGTAGCCGACAAGAAATAAGCAAGATCTAGATTGGTAAAGGACGCATTGTCTGAGATTACGGCATCCAACACTTCTGGGCTGCTAGGCAAGGTCTCGATTTGAAGGCCAGGCCAGTATTTACTTTTGATGGCCTCTAAATTTGCCGCATTGGTAGATCCCTCTACAGCATAAGCTTTCATCCCAGCAAATTGCTGTTGAATATCCTCCATATTCTTCAGCGTACCTACACTTTTATTAGTTACAATAATGGTAAGGTTGTTAATAAAAGCAGGTGTAAAGGTATACTGTTGTTTTCGTGCCGGGGTGATGGTAATATTTCCCAAGCCAATAACCCCGCCCCTACCTGTCCTCACCTCAGAGAGAAATTTATTGAAATCGTTCGGGTTGGTGCCTTTATAATCCACCGTAAGGTCAATTCCTTCTGTGCGCTTCACGTAGGCAACAAAATCATTCAATAAATCCATGCAAAGACCATCCACCTGACCAGGCCCGCTTGTAGCAGCAAAGCCAGGCGTCTCCATATATGTATAGGATAATGTACCTCGGCCCGCAGCTTTCGCTTGGGCGTATGTAGAACCTGATAGTTGTGCTTGACTTGTGAATATGACCCCACAACAAAGACCAACTACAATCAATAATTTGTTACGAAATTGAATACTCATGAATAATTATCTTAAAACATCCACCCTAAAAAACCAATAATGATACCGAATCTAGTCGGATACAGTCACTATCGCAATTGTGTTAGGGTTATCGGGCCAATTCTTCTCTCAAAAACTTTGCCGTATATCCTTTTTTGCTCTTGGCAACTTTCTCGGGAGTACCTGAAAGGAGAATCTGACCACCACC
This sequence comes from Cytophagales bacterium, assembly GCA_003454975.1. GTDB lineage: Bacteria > Bacteroidota > Bacteroidia > Cytophagales > Cyclobacteriaceae > DMST01. The sequence goes on from DMST01000209.1 coordinate 46,026, forward strand.
ATGACCACCTTCCGGACCTAAGTCGATAATATGATCGGCTACTTTAATAACGTCGAGATTGTGTTCTATTATAAGAACGGTATTACCCCGATCTACTAATTTATTGAGTACATCGAGTAAGTGCTGGATATCTTGAAAGTGGAGACCCGTAGTAGGCTCATCCAAAATGTATAACGTTTTGCCGGTATCACGCTTGCTGAGTTCGGTAGCTAGTTTTACTCGCTGGGCTTCGCCGCCCGAAAGTGTAGTGGCATGCTGACCAAGGGAGATGTAACCCAGGCCTACATCATTAAGAGTCTGGATTTTTCTTAAAATCTTTGGCTGGTTTTCAAAGAAACCTACGGCCTGCTCTACCGTCATATCTAGTACATCGGCAATAGACTTACCCTTGAACCGGACCTCTAGCGTCTCGCGGTTATACCGTTTGCCTTTGCAGGTTTCGCAGGGGACGTATACGTCGGGCAGAAAATCCATCTCGATTAGCTTCATGCCGGCACCCTCACAGGTTTCGCACCTGCCACCCTTCACGTTGAAGCTGAACCGGCCCGGTTTGTAGCCCCGAATTTTGGCTTCGGGCAGATCTTTAAAAAGCGTACGGATATCCGAAAACACACCGGTATAGGTTGCCGGATTGGACCTAGGGGTTCTGCCGATTGGTGATTGGTCTACCTCAATAACTTTATCGATGTGCTCCAGACCTTCAATTTTCTTGAAGGCTAGGGGTTCGCGGCGTGAACGATAAAAGTGCTGATTGAGGATAGGAAACAGGGTAGAGTGGATAAGGGAGGATTTGCCACTACCCGATACGCCAGTGATGCAAATCATTTTGCCGAGAGGTAAATCCAGCGTCACATTTTTCAGGTTGTGACCCGTAGCCCCAGTTAAGACAATACTCTTACCCAAGCCTTCTCTTCGTTCCTTAGGCACTTCAATGCGCAGTTCATTCCGCAAGTACCGGGCAGTAGTGCTGTTTTGTGCCAGCACCTCTTTCGGTTTTCCTGCAGAGACAATTTGCCCACCGTGTCTTCCTGCCCCAGGACCTATGTCCACCAAATAATCGGCTTCCATCATCATATCCCGGTCATGTTCCACCACCAAGACGGTGTTCCCAAGATCGCGAAGGTCTTTGAGGGCCTTGATCAACTTCACATTGTCCCGTTGGTGCAATCCGATACTGGGCTCGTCCAATATGTACAGTACGCCCACCAATTGGGTACCGATTTGGGTAGCCAACCGGATGCGCTGGGCCTCTCCGCCGGAGAGGGTACGTAAAGGGCGATTTAAATGGAGGTAGTCCAAACCTACATCCAGCAAAAAGCCTACCCGCTTGCGGATTTCTTTGAGCACCTCACCGGCAATTCTAGCCTGGCGGGAGCTCAATCGATCCTCTACTCCTACCAGCCAGTCGCCCAAGCTCTGGATATCCATCTCAGCTAGTTGGGCAATGTTTTTATCGTCGATACGGAAGTGGAGAGATTCCTTTTTCAACCGAGCCCCTTGGCAAGTAGGGCAGGTCTTACTGATGGTGAAGTCCTTCAGCCACTTTTGCATTTTCTCGGTCCCTGAATCCCGTTGCTTCTCCAGAAATTTTACGATTCCCTCAAACTTAGTTTGCCAATCAGTGCCAGGATACTTCTTGGAGGTCACCTCTACCGGCACGCTATCCCCGTAAAGCAAGGTTTCAATGGCCTCCTCCGGGAGTTTTTCGATGGGGGTAGTCAGATTAGCCTTGTGCCGCTTGAGGATGGCTTCAATCTTCTTAAAGATCCAGATATCCCGGTATTCTCCCAGGGGAGCGATGCCCCCTCGGCTAATACTGAGGGTAGGATCGGGGATCACGGTGTCGCGGGTAATCTCTTCAATAGTGCCCAGGCCATTGCAGGTTGGGCAGGCCCCGTAGGGGGAGTTGAAAGAGAAGGAATTAGGTGCTGGTTCATCGTAGCTAAGCCCCGTGGTAGGATCCATCAGGAATTTGGAGAAGTGTGCCACTTCATCCACACCGTGTTCCTGCACCATGATCACTCCTTTGCCCTGATTTAGAGCTTGGTTGACAGATTGTGCCAAGCGGAAGCGTTCTTTTTCGGCTACCTGCAACCGATCCACTACAATTTCAATATCGTGCGTCTTGTAACGGTCCACTTGCATTTTGGGCACCAAGTCCTGGTACTCCCCGTCTACGCGTACCTTGTTGAAACCCAACTTGCGGATCTGTTGGAACAACTCACGGTAGTGCCCTTTCCGACCCTTTACTACGGGTGCAAGGACTACCAGCTTCTTACCATCGTACTGCTCTAGGAGGTGGTTTATAATTTGATCCTCTGACTGACGGACCATCCGCTCACCCGATAGATAAGAAAAAGCCTCTCCGGCACGAGCAAAGAGCAGCCGCAAGAAATCATACACCTCCGTGACGGTACCCACGGTGGAACGCGGATTGCGAGAGGTAGTTTTCTGCTCGATACTGATTACCGGGCTCAGGCCCTTGATCTTATCTACATCAGGCCGTTCTAAATCACCGATGAAGCTTCGGGCGTAAGCAGAAAAACTCTCCATGTACCGCCGCTGGCCTTCTGCATACAGGGTATCGAAAGCCAATGACGACTTACCACTACCGCTAATGCCAGTAATTACTACCAGCTGACGACGCGGCAGGGTAACGTCAATATTTTTAAGATTGTGTTCACGGGCACCGTAGACTTCAATAAAGTCATGTCCCGTTTCATCAAATTCAATATCAGAAGAGGCGGTGGCTACCGCGGTGTCATCTTGCATGAGCACTCAATTAATCGGGGGGCAAAATTACCGAAAAACTAACCCCCAATCAGGTTCAGTCCGAAGATAAACTGTCCGTAGCGACGATTGGTTCGTGGGCATAGGCAGGAAGTGCAATCACCCAAGGTTTTCCGTCGCGGCGGGCCTTTACGTCCTTCTGCCGAAGCCACGGATTATGTCTCTTGAGCGTCTTGTAGGTAACACCCCGGGCTTGTGCCCAACCCACGAGATCCTTCACGTCTTCAGATATATCCATGGTGATGGTTTCCTCTGGGTAGTATAGCTGTTCAGGCTCTATGAAGAACCCGTAGGTTTCTGGGTTTTCCATAATCAACTTGATGGCTAACAGCCGAAGCATGTATCGCTTGGTTTCTTCGTTGAGAAGCAAATCATAATAACTGTCAACCTGCTGCTCATCTAGTCGCTTGTCTAGCCCGTACTGCCCAATGTTGTAGGAGGCAGCTGCGTTGGTCCAAGAACCAAAACGGTTATGGGCCTGCAACAAGTATTGGCATGCTGCCTCGGTAGATTTCAGTGGATGGTAACGTTCGTCTACCTCCCGAGTCACTACCAAGCCTCGCTCTTTGGCCGTAGCCTTCACAATTTGCCAAAACCCTACCGCTTTGGCGGGGCTCACTTTATTTTGAAGATCGCTCTCAATAACGGCGAGATACTTAAAGTCATCAGGCACGCCGTTCTGGGCCAGGATAGGGGCGATCTGGGGCAGCCAGCGGTTAGCTCGCTTGATGAGAAAAATGGTATTGGAATGAAAGAAGGTATTTACGTGAAGCTCTCGGTCTAACCGTTCTCGCACATCGGGATCTTCTAAGGGCACCCGCTCACCGGCAAAGTAAAGCGTATCTGGCAGAGGAAGTGCCCGAATAGTTTGGCCAGAAACGGCCTCCGGCAATCCGGCTTGTTCTGCTACCTCCCAGGGATAGGGTTCGGAGGGACCCGCAACGGAAGTATTAGGATTGGGCCGGAACCACAATATAAGAACGGCAATGGCCAACACCCCCCACAGGATGGGGGGCAAGTAGGTACGTAAATTCTTCAAAGGTTAGAAATTCGGTGACAGTAGATATCTTGAATAAAAATCGTCAATTATCTCCACAGCTTCATCACAAGAATCCACAATATGTACCAAATCCAAATCTTTGGCACTGATGTTCCCTTCCTGATCCAGTAGGATGTTTTTCACCCAGTCCCACAGACCATCCCAAAAGCTTTTGCCTACCAGCACGATAGGGAACTTACCGATTTTCTTGGTTTGGATCAGGGTGAGGGCTTCAAATAGTTCATCCAAAGTACCAAAGCCCCCGGGCATGACTACGAAGCCTTGTGAGTACTTAGTAAACATAACCTTGCGAACAAAAAAGTAATCGAAGGTGATGAGCTTATCTGGGTCGATATAGATGTTACTGGATTGCTCGAAAGGGAGAATGATGTTGATTCCCACTGACTTCCCTTCCGCCTCTTTAGCCCCCTTATTACCGGCCTCCATTATGCCGGGTCCACCGCCAGTGATGACTCCATAGCCATGCTCCACAATGGTGCGGCCAATCTTCACGGCCAATTCATAATATGGATGCCCTGGTTGGGTACGCGCTGAACCAAAAATAGTGACACAAGGGCCAATCTTTGCTAGTTTTTCGTAGCCCTCTACAAACTCAGACATTACTTTAAAAATGGACCAGGAGTCCGCACTTTTGATTTCTGCCCAGTCTCTCGATTTAAATGCATTGCGCACTCGGGTCAATGAACGTTCATCCAGCTCATCGCCCTTATTCTCTACGTTATCTGCCATAGTACTAAAATGTAGGTTACCCGAGCAGGTCTTGTAATGCCTCGCTCAGGTCAGAAAAATGATAGGCAAAGCCCGACTCTTGTACGGTTTTACAAGAGACACGGTTGCCGCCTAGCAAGATACCCGCCATTTCTCCAAAAGCCAATCGAAGTGCAAAACCAGGAACGTTGGGTGCCCAAAGGGGTTTTTTAAGCCGTTTGGCCACGGCTTTGGTGATTTCTCGGTTGGTAGCCGGGTTAGGTGCTACCGCATTGTAGGATCCCTTAACAGATTCTTCCTCCAAGGCCCAGATAAATTGCCGACATACGTCCTGAATGTGCACCCAGCTCATGTATTGGTTTCCATTGCCGATGGGCGAACCGAAACCTAACTTGATGGGCTGCGCCAACTTAGGCAATGCGCCTCCTTCTGCGGCCAGCACAATACCAATCCGAATTTTGGCTACCCGCATACCCAAGCCTTCAAACTGGTCCGCGGCTTTCTCCCAGGCAATCACCACTTCGCTCAAAAAATCATCGGCGGGTGGTGTGGTTTCATCTCCCCATTCAGCACCTGTATCCATTCCGTAATAGCCGATGGCTGAGGCACTGATGAAAACGGGAGGTTTTCCTTCCAACTCGGCTACTGAATCATATAAGAGTTGGGCGGTTTGAGTCCGGCTCTCCAGCACCAATTTTTTTCTGGCCGCTGTC
>DMST01000211.1 GCA_003454975.1 Cytophagales bacterium
GTAAGCCACCGCCCCGCCGTTCTCGAAGTACATCTTCACCATGTTGTACAGGTGATAGAGGGTACCCGGGTCGGGCTGTAGGTTGTAGGCCACCCCGTCAAACTTGTAGGTCTTGCCATCGGTGCCGGGGGTGAGGTGATACAGCGGCCGGTAGGGCGAAGCCCCGGGGATGACGAAGAAGGTCTCAAACTCGCTCCAGCTGGTGATCCGCACCGGGATCATATGAAGCGAATCCCCGTCGTACTCGGCCTTGGGTGTATACCCAATGAACGCCGGCACGGCCGTACCCACGGCTACCGCCGAGGGCGGAAAGGCGTTCACCTCGTTGATGTACACCCCGGGGGTTTTCAAATCTGTTAGCATATCGTGTAAGGGTTAGAACTGTACATGATTTTTCAATTGCGGATGCCGCCCTCGGGCTGTACGCCCTCTATCTCGGCAATCACGGTTCCTTTTGCATTCTGGAAGCTGAGCATGCGTACCTTGAAGAGTACTGACGGCACATACTTCGCGCCCAGGGCGGTCCACAGGCTGTGCATCTCCTGATAGGTGAGCTTCACCAGCTCAAAACTGAGGTGCTGCTGGTACTCGGCATCGGGCTGCCCCGGCACGGGGAACTCGGGTTGCGCCTGGAAGAAGTACAGGGCCTCGCTCAGAAATTTGAGGCCCTCGTCGTACTCCTCGAACACCGCCGACAGCAGCAGGTCTACGTTGAAGTCGTAGGGCTGGGGCAGCTTCAGCTGCTTGCGGTCCGGCAGTGGCACGTAGGTAAGGCTGCGCTGGCGTACGGTCTCCTCTTGTAGGTTCACTACACTCAGCAGCACCTTATTGCGATGCCGCTCGGGCAGGCTGCCTTCTATGTCCAGTAAGCCGCCCAGCAGGGCCTTGTCTTCGGACTGCCGGAAGTTTTCCTTTAGGTGGCCGTTCAGCCGGTCCACTATGGTATGCAGGGCTTCGTAGAGCATTTTTCTCTCGTTTGGGCCCCAGTCGGGACCGCAGCTACACTCGGCAGCCGCGGTACCCTTTAGGGATCGATTTGTTAGTGACGAAGCACGCCCGTGTCCTTCGTTTTGATGGTACCAAACTAGAGTGAGCCCAACCGGGGTCCCATGAAATCAGCCTGCCCAACACGCCCTAGGATGCCGTATGGGCTTATTTTGGGTCAAAAAGGGGGATAAAAAAGGGGAGAAAGTTTGGGCAGGGAGTGGTGGTGGAGTTTTATGAAACGAGTCCAGTGACGAGGGACGAATGCCGATTGACCATTGGAGCAGTAATCATAGGGATGTGTCAGAAGAGTCGAGGTTTGGGTGAGTTGATGAGCCGATGAGCTGATGGGGTAATGGGGGCATACGATAATGGGAAATGGTGTGTCAAAAACACTGACTGTCCCCACTGTTGAGTATTTACATACCACAATTAGCCCGTAGCGCATACTTTTCCTTAAATACTGTTTTCTAAGAAAATGCCAATGATTCTTATTAATGAATTTGGGAAAGTAAATCCAACTCTTTTAAGGTATACCCAAATGCATGGAAAGTGATTGAAAAAAGGGAAGCCTTTTACATAAAAAGAAACAATGAATTTTACCAGACACCGGCAATAATAGACCACTAAACATTTATAAACCAAGCCTTTTTTCTCTGGTCTTCTTACTCAATGATTCGGCTTTATCCATCTCTTTTAATGCATCAATAATAAATTTTGGAGATTGATTTAAAATTCCTCTCTTAAATAATTTATAGCCGTCCTCAAGGCGTTCAATAGAAGATGAATCATAATGAGGGCTTTCCACTGGCGGAACGTCAAATGTGTATCTTTCTTGAATAATTTTCATGGTATTGTCAAACCCTTTCTTGTTTTTAGGTTTCTCTTTAAGAAAAGTTCTAACCCAAAAATCCATTTCATTTTTAAATAACCTGCCTTTTTTGGTCTTATCATAGTTGAGACAATGGAACGCACAGAAGAACCAGCTTGAGCATCACTTTGATTTTTAAATATTCCCTGAATTGAAGTAGCATAAAGCTCAGAGGATTTCAAAATCAATTCAGCTTGTTGCCCAAGGTTTCCAAATAAGGTATTTTGGCCTCCGGGTCCCGGCCAAATATTGCATAATAGATTATAATATCTTGAATAAGTCTTTTCAATAGCTTTCAGAAGATCTTTTTTATCATGAGAGCTCGGTTCAAACCCAATGCTTTTTAAATAATTATAGGCTCTAAATCTTTGTAATTCCTTGGTACTATTAGAATATTCTACAAGAACATTCATTCCACTTCTAATAGTCGAGTCATCTATTATGTGTCTCCGCTGTGCACCCTTAGCCTTTTTATGATCAATTATTTCTTTTGTCTTTGGTGAGAAGTCTTTCGGCCTAACTAAATAAGGCCCCTTAGAGCCATATTTCATTCTCAGTATAAGCCAACTAGATCTAAACATTGGCTGAATCGTGGATTTTAGTCTCCTCTTCTGCTGCACCACATGCCAGGCCTCGTGGGGTAGGTGCTTTTCCTGGCCGGGAGCCAGGTGGATGTCGGTGCCTTGGGCGTAGGCATGGGCCTGGAGCTGAGCAGGTTTATCGGAGTTGTAGTGCACCTTCACATCGTCCATAGGACGGCCGCTCAGGTTTTCAATGCCGGCTTTGAGTTGGGCTGGAAGCCCCTCCTTCGCTAAAGTCTCCGAGGACGATGGTTTTTCTTGATGTTGGTGTAGCTGCCTTAGAATAGGCAACCGAGTTCCCTCGCTGGCGCTTCGGGATGACGAGTTGGTAAAGGTTTCCTTTCGTTGGGCTATGAGCTGGGCTCCCACAGCAGCGGCTTTGGCGCCCATCACATCGGCTTCGTTTTCCAAGGCAGGATCGTCGTTGATCGCGACCCGTTGCAGCGGAGCCACGGATGTGGGGGAAGCCATTTGCACCGAAGCCAGAGGACCCGGTAGGTCCCGAAGGCTGAGGATGGCATTAGGGTCCACGGCACGTTGGAATGTGCGGCCTACGGGGATGATCATGGGGAGTTGCTGAGCTTGCTTGTCGTAGTACATAGGAAGGGCGGAATCTGTACAAGTAGCAACCTAAGGGTTGGAAAGCGGTGGTCCCATGAAATGGGTTGTAGGTCTTGAAAAAGCGAGCTCAAGCAGCCAATAGGTCCTTTTTTTGCACTTCTGCTCCGAATACAGTCCCCGAACGTGAAATGGGAAATCGAACCGCATACCAATGGTATCCTTACAGCCGACGAATGGCAATATGGGGGTATAAACAGCGTATTTTTGCATTTATACGGAAATAGAAAAAATTCAATTATTACATATTCACTCCTGGCCTAGTAATTCCCGCCAAAACCAAGGCACCCAGTTCGGATTACTGTTCAGCGTAAAAACACCACAAAACACCCATTTACACGCGTAAAAGTCACGTACTTATTTATAAAAGCCACCTGAATCTGTGACTTGACTCGGTTGTTTGCTACTTATCCACAGCTAATACAGGTTTATTTACCAGACATTTAACCCTTATTATCACCATGGGAATTATTAAAAATGTACAAAATGACCGAGAGGTAGTCTTGCACCTACGCCACACGGTAGGCCGCGAGGACTACAACATCTTGGTACAGCCGGCACCCGATGTATCGCGCCAGCACGGCACGATATTTTGGGAAGGCAACCGCTGGGTGTACCATGATCACAGTAGTAACGGTACGCTGATAGACGATGCCTACCGGCATCAGGAATATGTACCGTTGGAGAGGGGCATGCTCACTTACTTTGGGCAGCACCGCGAGCACACCTGGAAGGTAGTATCTACGGACGCGCCCCGGCCCTTTCTGGAGTCGGTAACGGACCCATCCGTGGTCATGCTATTGAGTGATGACCAAATGCTAATGCAGACAGGAGACACTACGGTGCTTTTCTTCCAGGATGCGGAACACCAATGGCAGGCGAACCAAGGGGAACGCACAGTAGCCCTGGAAACGGAGCAGATTTATGCGTTTGGGGAGACCTCCTGGCGGTTTTACCTGAACACTCCTTTGCGCCCTACGGAAAGCAATCGCCAGCTGCTTGAGGAGTCGGAGGTACTCTTCCAGCAGGTATCTGAGGACGGAGAATGGCACGTGATGATTCAGGCACGCAACATCAAGCTGGACCTGGATGTACACGTGTACCACAAAATACTGGCAATACTAGCTACTCGCATGCAGGAGGACATCGAAAAAGGGCTACCGGAAGAGGAGCGCGGCTGGATGGACAACGAGGAGGTGATGACGGCCCTGAATCCGGAGTACATGGACGAAATGGATCCGTACTACATCAACACCCAGATCTACCGGTACCGCAAGGAGACCAAGGCGCTCTCTTACGGCCCCATGTTTGCTAACCTGGTGGAGCGCAGGCGCGGCCGCCTTCGTTTCAATCACCCCAACATTAAATTCGTGTCTCCTTCCTAAGCTTTTCCACTTGAACATACCACCCCTACTGATCCGGGCGTAGCACACACCCAGGACGGGCTTATACACCCCAAACTCCCGTAGCTGGCATTCCATTTCTCTTTTCTCCATCTCGGTCCGAGATAGGAGCTAGGAGAGTATTGCCCTATGTCGAAGGAGGCCATCACACGGCTTCCCCTAACCCTATCTGAGAACCCTAAATTTTCTCCCTCCCGCAGGGGGCCGGGCTTCCTATGTCCAGCCAGAAAGCAAAACACTTAAATGATTACCCTCAACTCCCCTATCATATTGTAGCAGAACTTGGCGAAGGAGGCTATGGCCGGGTGTTTCGCGCCCGAGACCGGATCACCGGAAATACCGTAGCGCTCAAAACCTTGCACGGTTCGCTTACCCCACACACACCCAAGTACCGATCGCAGGCCCTGTTTTTGGAACATGAGTTTGGCGTTTGTCGCCAAATACAACACCCCCACATCGTTCGCAGCCACCAATTTGGATACACAGAGACGGAGATGCCCTATGCGGTATTTACCTATCTGCCTGGCGAGACGCTGCACCGCCGCTTGCTGCGGCTAGGCCCCCTCACGGGCGTAGCTATGCAGCAGTTGATGGGACAGGCTCTGGAGGGGCTGAAGGCGCTGCACGCCCAAGGGTACGTACACCGGGATATTAAACCGCTCAATATTATGGTAGAGGAGCCCCCCAAGGCTAGCAAGCTCACGCTGATAGACCTGGGGATCAGCACGGCTATGGGTAGCAGTAGGCTGGGGTATGGCTTGCCACAACAGCAAACCATGCCCCAAGGTTCGGTGCATTATTGCTCACAAGCCCAATGGTCCGGGGCCGAGGCTGCGGCCTACCATGATTGGTATGCCTGGGGGCTGGTGGTGCTGGAGTGCCTGACCGGCACCCCGGTATTTGGAGGGCTAAGCCTTTCCCAGGTAGTGCGTAAAAAGGAAGCAGGCATTCTGCTACCCACTGCCTTGGCTGGGCATCCGCTGGGGGAGCTGCTGATCGCCGTGTTTGGCGGGGGCAGCGACTGGAAGGACACCCCTGCCCTACACCACGACTGGCAGCTGCTGGACCTGACAACCCTGCCCTACTTAGGAACCCCGGAGGAAAAATCACCTGGGGAAGATACTTTGCTCCCTACGATGAAAAAGACTCATGGAGGCCCCTAACCACGGCTTTCAAACTTTTTAGCAGTTTTGGAGGGTCACGTAAACTTCCGCTCGCTTTCCTGGATGGGCACATCATTGATGCTGGCGAAGCGCTTCGCCATCAGGCCGTTCTCGTCAAACTCCCAATTCTCGTTGCCGTAGGCGCGTACCCATTGGCCTTCTGGGTTCTTATACTCGTACTCAAAGCGCACCGCAATGCGGTTATCGGTATGGGCCCAATACTCTTTTTTGAGCTTGTAGTGCTGCTCTTTCTCCCACTTATCGGCGAGGAAGGCCCGAATCTCTTCCCGACCGTTGATGAATTGGGAGCGGTTGCGCCATTCGCTGTTGGGGGTATAGGCCAGCGACACCTTTTCGGGGTTCTTGCTATTCCAGGCGTCTTCGGCCATTTGGATTTTTTGTTTGGCCGTCTCCAAAGTGAAGGGCGGCAGGGGATGTTTTTGCTCAGCCATGCTCAGTACTCGTATGGATAGTCTTGTAAACAGTTCCAAGGTAATGGAGCCCCTAGGCACCAAAGAGCGACCTGACGTCATTCGGTCTGCCAGAAGTGACGGACAGCAGACAAGGGGGGATATTGTATCACGGGGAGGATGATTTTTGGGGGAATGGGGAATATGGGACGGATAACAAGGAGGAAGGGGCAAAGGACAAGGGGATGGACTTCTACAGCCCTACCCCCACCGTGAAAAACCAGCCAGAAATACTAGATTACCGCATGATCAAGCAGGATTTCCAACCGGAATCAGGCAATGACTCGCGGGGCGGGTGGTTGCGCAACTTGCAGCGCGAGAGCTGGCAGATGGAGCTGTTTGTAGCCGGGGGGTCACTGGCCCTACTAGTAGCGCTGAGGGGCGATAGCCTTGCTGCCTATCAGGCCTTTCAACACCAGTATGATTTCTCGGGCTTGGCCATCTTTATCCCCTATTTTGGCTATGCAGCCATCAATGCTACCATTACCATTTCCATTGCCCATCTGTGCGTCAATTTGGTCCTGCGTAGCTTCTGGATCGGCATCATAGGCCTGCGGCGGGCCACGCAAAACCAAAATGTAGACCAACTGCCCTACCACCCGGTATTCCGGCAGGAGTTTCTGCGGCGGGTCATCAAGCCGGACGAGCTCATCAAACGCATAGACCGTATCAGCAGCACGGTGTTTGGCCTCACCTACCTCATCGCGTTCTATTTTATTTCGCTGATGGCCGCCCTGGTTTGCATCTTCGCGGGGTTTCTGCTGATCCAGTGGGTAGATCAGTCCTTTTCGCAGTGGGTACCCCGATGGCTGTACCGGGTGGTGAATTTTCTGGTGGACGGCTCGGTGGCCGGGTTTATTGGCCTCGGAGTGGTGTACCTTTTCGATTTCCTGGGGTTTGGGGTGCTGAAGCGTTTCCGCCTGACGGCCTGGCTCTACTGGCCCAGCTACGCCCTGTACAGCCGCATTACTTTTGCACGGTGGTACCGCAGTCTGTTCTACGGCCTGCTGCTAGGGCCACGCGGACGCTGGGTGCACCCTACGCTATCGGTCTATCTCATTGTGTGGGCCGTGGTGCTTTCGCTGGGCTACCAAAATGAGATTTACCTACCCGACAATGCCGAAGGCAGGTACGCCGAGCCGCACTTCTATGCGGATGAGCTGCCGGGGCCTTATTACCTGGACAAAGGGGCCATCCCTTCTAAGGTGATTGCGGACGATGCATACCTGGAGTTGTTTCTCCCCTACCGCCCCTCAGACCACGAGCTACTGGCTGCACGCTGTACGGATTACCGGCCCCAAAGAGAAGTAGGATACCGCGTAGAAGGTATCACGCTGAGCATCAACTTTCTGGGGATTCCTATCCGCCTGGGGCAGCTGGCCCCCGAATCGGATCCTGAAGCCCCCCTACGGTGCCTGCGCGGACTGTACCAGATACGGCTCGACCAGACGTTGCTACCCGAGGCCGATCCGGTATACTATCGCCACCCCAATCAGCAGGAGCTGGGCATCCTTATGATGATCCCCACAGATACGCTGGCCCCAGGCCGGCATACGCTACACCTGAACAAACTGAATCTGGAAGAACAGAACGATAGCACCGTGATTCAATTTGAAAACTGGCAGCAAATCCCCTTTTGGGTGCAGTAGGTCTTTACTGCCTGTATTCAGGTGGATTACCAGGTCCTACTCATATCGTGACTCGTGTTGGTATCACCCTGATAATCAGGCTAAAAATATGATACCCAACGTTCTTCTATCGTCATTTTATAGGATGAATAGACAGGACATTCTTTAAAATATTTCACAGAGGATTCCTCTTCAATATTAACCGTAACTGGCCACAGATAAGGAACCGCCGCATTCCACACACTACAGCTCCTACTATTTCATCGGAAGCCCGAAACTCAGCCTTTAATTTCGGAACATACCTAATCAATCTAATCCGATGTTTACGAAATTCTTGTCTTTATCCTTCTTACAAAAGAGGAGGTCTATTGGTAGGGTCGTGCAGTTTTCCTGGCTATCCCTTTGCCTGCTTTGCCCTTTGGCAATGCAGGGTCAAACGACCACCGTTTATATCGATGCCGTGTACAATTACCTCTGGCGCGATTACGATAACGGAACCTACTCGATACAGCCCAACATAGAGTTCGAAGGCAAAGACCCTCGTTTCTCCTTCGTCTTTTGGGCATCAGCCTACCTAGTGCCAGGAGAGAACAATTTCCTGGAAGCCTTCTTTCAGGGATCATACGCATTGGTGCAGCGAGAGGCCGTTACATTGAGCCTGGGGGCAGCCTATTATCCGGCGTTTCACAGTGACACCTCCAGCTTTTTAAGAGGAGAGCTGCTGGAGGCGACGCTTTTTTGCGATTTCCCCACCGTGCCGTTGCAGCCAAGCTTGGAATTTTATTACAACTGGGACGTAGGGCTGTATCAGCGGGCCACCCTAAGCCATTCGTTTACTCTGGGTAAGAACTACAGCCTGGATCTAAGCGCTTATGCCTCCTTTCGGATAGGCAACACGGTAGAGGACATGCTAGGAGGCGGTCTTGCCGGCAAAGACGGCACCTTAGATGAAGACGCATACGACGGCTGGCGTGATGCAGGCCTACAAGTAAGCCTTCCTTTCGAAGTAGCAGGACTTTCCATGGGGCTATCTGGCGGCATACGGTACATGGCTGGGTGGACCCCAGATGCAAACCGGTGGAGACCGGCGGGTAGCCTCACCTTCAACTTTCCCTAATTTTTCCATCAACCCAAGCTAATCATGGTAATTCAAGACCATCCCAAGATTCGTGATTGGGTGCTTACCCAAGGTACACCTACCCTATTCTTATCTCAAGACTCCATACGTGAAGCGCATCGCACGCTAAAAGCGGCTTTGCCTGAGGTAGGATTGTACTACGCCGTAAAGGCCAATAGCACGGAGGCGATTCTCAAAATATGGCAAGAGCAAGAAGGGTATTTTGACCTGTGTTCTTTGAACGAGGTTGACCAAGTATCGGCACTAGGGGTACCGCCAGAGCACTGTATTTTTACCCACCCCATCAAATCGCCCGATACCCTGAAACGGGTATGGCAGTTTGGTATTCGGACGTTTGTAGCCGACAACCCCACCGAGCTGAAAAAGCTCCTCCCCTTCGGTAAAGAATTGCAGCTGCTCATCCGGATGGCGATGCCCAATCGAGATGCCCTATCGGACCTTGCACTGAAGTTCGGTATTCTGGATGAAACCGAGCTCCTGCAGATGTTCCGTCAAGCACACCGAGGAGGTGTGAGGCACCTGGGTTTGTGTTTCCACTGCGGCTCCCCTGCGGAAGATCCAAGAGTGATGCAGGAGGCATTGGTGCGAAGCCGGAATCTGGTAGAAAAACTGGCCCAAGAAGGCATCGTCCTCAAGACCATAGACATCGGCGGGGGATTTCCGCATTATGAGGAGAACCGCTCCGCTGAAATTATGCAGTACGTGGCGCAGTTCAGGGAAGCGCTGGATTGGTTTGCCAACCGTGGTTTCGCACTACTGGCGGAACCCGGGCGCTATGTAGCCG
>DMST01000063.1:0-145 GCA_003454975.1 Cytophagales bacterium
AGCAAGAGGTAGCTGCCCTTTTGCATTTGGGCGATCCGGCGCAAGTGGCTCCCGACCGCGCTTTCGATAGCCTGGGGCTGGACTCACTCACTACCCTGGAGCTGAGCAGCCGGCTCTCGCACCGGCTGGGGCAAAAGGTGGCGCC
>DMST01000063.1:204-794 GCA_003454975.1 Cytophagales bacterium
CCCCACAGGCGCTCACGCAGCACCTCTTGCAGGCCGGTAGCCAAGGCGCTCCGCAGCAGGACAATGCCCTGCCCACCGGAGCCACGACCGATACCCTGGCGAGTTTCCAGACCCACATCCAGAGTAGCCACCCCACCTTTCAGGCCGCCAAGGCCAATGCCTGGAATGCCAACGACAAGAGCAAGCTGGTGCAGGAGGTGCTGCGCATGGTAAACGATGGCCGCCGCAACCCCTACAGCAAGGTACTGCGCACGGGCAGCGCCACCCGGGGACTAGTAGGCGACGCCTACAACGATGAGGAGCAGGAGGCCATTATCTGGACCACCAACTTGTACCTGGGCCTGAATCGCGATCGAGAGGTGATGCAGGAGGCTTCCTCAGCTTTGGCCCTGTACGGAACGGGCATGGGCACCTCGGCCGCTGCCTCGGGAATGACGAACCAACACCTGGAGTTCGAAACCGAATTTGCTGATTTGGTAGGCAAACCCAGTGCCTGCCTGTTTCCCACCGGTTACACTGCCAATGTGGGTGCCGTAGCGGGGCTGCTGGGTCGCAACGACGTAGTCGTGATCGATCAGCTGTGCCACGCC
>DMST01000063.1:840-1276 GCA_003454975.1 Cytophagales bacterium
ATCCATTGTGGACGGCGCGCGGTTGTGCGGGGCTACGGTACGGACCTTCCAGCACAACAATACTGAAGATTTGGATGCTGTACTGCAAGCCGAGGTATCACCCTACCGCACCGTACTGGTGGTGCTGGAGGGCGTGTATAGCATGGGCGAGGGAGCAGCGCCGGTCGCCAAAATTGTCCGCAAGGCCAAGGAATATGGCGCTTTGGTATTGGTAGACGAAGCCCACTCCTTCGGCTTCTACGGCGAAGGCGGTGCGGGGATCTGCGCCGAGCAAGGGGTGACCGAAGAGGTGGATTTTATCATGACTACCCTCAGCAAATCTCTGGGTAGTCTGGGGGGCGTGGTAGCCGCTAGCCAGGAGCACGTAGACCTGCTCAAGTCTTCCTCGCGGGCCTACATCTTTCAGGCCTCGGTAAGCCCGGCGGACATGGCGGCG
>DMST01000063.1:1309-1877 GCA_003454975.1 Cytophagales bacterium
CTGCGGCGTTTGCGGGCCGATGATGCGCTACGGGCCCGCTTGTGGGACAATACCCGCTACATGCGAAAGCGCTTTGAGGAAGCCGGCTACGACTTGGGCACGGGTGATGGCCCCATCGTGACGCCGCACTTTAGTGACAAGGATAAGCTCTACGCCATCGTGCAGAACCTGTACCAGCAGGGCGTACAAACTTCGGCCGTTACCTACCCCATCGTAGAGCCCGGCCGTGGCCGCTTGCGCCTCATCTGCTCGGCGGCACATACCCGGGAAGACATCAACCGTACGCTAGAGGCCCTCATCGTAGCGGAGCGGGAGGTAGATGCCCAACTGCTGGCTGGCCGGGAGGAGCCCACAGACTCGCGCATAACCGAAGCTGATTTGGTAGACTGGGCGCATACCTTCGGTACCTACCTCACCGAATGGATTGAAGAAGCACCCCTGGCCATTCCCAGCCTAACGATCTCCGTTCAGGTAGCGGAACAAGGTGAAGCCATTAGCCTGGTGGTAAGGGATGGAAAAGTAGGCCTGAATACCTCTCCGGAGGGGCTGCCCTCCTGCACCCTGCTGT
>DMST01000063.1:1948-11172 GCA_003454975.1 Cytophagales bacterium
CCTGCTGCTTTCTGACCGGAAGGCGTTCCAGGCCCTGCAGGCTGCTGATGCGCAAGGGCTCTTGGCGAGTATCAGTGAAGGTACGTGTGTGCTCAAGGGGCAAGTTGAGCCCTTTATCTGGCTGTTTGCCCGTTTGGTAGAGCAAGGAAGTTGGGTGTCCGCAGGAACCAACCAAGAGGTGGAAGAATTGGCCGTCTAGCCAATCACATTGCATATAGACGAGGAGAGAACGGGCGGCGAGAGCTGCCCGTTTTTTATTAAAACTTTTCGATTCTAAAGATTATTGTGCGGTTAATTATATTATCAGAATCTCTATTCACAGGATAATAATCATACTTATTTTCACAGCGAATCCGGTTTTTGATTTGGGGATGATATTCTACCATCATATCACGAAAAGTAAGTGCTCTATTGATGGTTTCTTCATTTGAATCATCACCTTTTCCCCCAGCATGTGCATCCAGAACAATATGGATATTTTCATTTTGAGCTAAAAAATTACTCAGAGATGCAGCATATGCACGAGAACTACCAGCCTTAAGAGCTTGGGTTTCTCTTCCCTGAAATTCAAGCCCTTCAAGCAAATACCGCTCATATAGAAGTTTGGGTTTAATCCTAGCTATTTGTTTAGTCTCTAATTTGTTCTTGTCAAGTACAGTTTTGGGATACCCAACAAGAAACCCAGTAAGACGTCCATTCACTTCACCTACAAATAATTCTTTTAATTTAGTGTCAAAGTGAGTGGTATGAAGTTCTGATGTTCCAACCGGCAATTGGAATTGTTCTAAGATATTATTGTTGCTATTTAGGTAAGCAGTTTTCAAGTAATAGATTCCTTCATCATCATGGCCATATGCATAGCCAAAAAAGCCAGATGTAAGCATAATTGGCTTGCAGATTGATTCTGTAGTGTCAAAAAAGAATTGATCAAATTCAGGAATTCCTAGCAGTAACCTCCACTCTTCCTTGACGGGGTCAAATCGGTAATTATATACTCCGGTTACCAATTTTCCTTGGTGAAGTGATGTGCCAACTAAGAGTAGGCTTGAATCTGACTGATATTGATAAGCAAACTTGAATAAGCCAGGGGCCTGCTTAGTAAAGAATAAATCCTGTTCATCAAACTGTACAAATCGATCAGATCCCTGGTTTATGAATACCAAAGAATTAGCAGCTGCCAGGATAAAAGGGGCATATCCTCCTCCCGTTACAGGTAAGATTTCTGTGATAGAAAAAATGCCGTCTTCTTTGGTTTCTGATTTCCAGATTAATTTTTTCGGAAAGGGTAACATATTATTCTGTGGTACCCCCCTTCCGTCCAAGGCCAATTCCAATAGGGTGCCACCCTTAGATCCTAAATATATCTTATAGCCCTCTGAGGCAACAGAACGGAAATCATACTTTGGAGCATATCTTTCATATGTAAGATCCGGTGTTTGATCCGACAGGTCAAATTGTGCCATATATCCGTGATTGCCAATCATAAAAAGGTAATCCCTATTCTCGGTAGAGATGAGAGTGGTTGCTAAGACCTCCTCATTAGCAAAAAATGATTTTATCTTATGGAATTCAATTGTGGGAGGGCGATCAAAGGAGCCATCAGTTTTTGTTGCGTTTGATACTTCTTTTCTTTTCCAAACAATAGTCCTGCTTGATAGATCTGTGGTCACGAGAAAGTACTCTCCATTCCTCTCATAGCTTTCTATGCCAGTAATGGGTCGCCTGTGTGGTTGGCCTTCAAATTCGATGGGGATGAAAGGAAATGTAGGATCAATTAATTGCGCAACTGCGGTCGTTACGTAACAAAGAGATGCTATTGTTATAAGAAAAGTCTTCATACGAGAAATTATTCAAGTTCCTCTTCTACTGCATTCAAGCTAAATCCAGGTATTTTAAATACAATATTAATACCTCTACAATATTGACTGACTTGATTTCTGAAGGCATCCCATTCATTGGACCGCGGTTCTGAATTTTCAAATTCTTCAATAGATATATCAAGACCTCCTTGAGTTTGATCGATAAGCCTCATGCCGTAGTTATAACACCCAATAATAGCGTCACGGTCATTTGAAGAGAAGTTATAAACAGCATAATGAATTTTCTCTGGGATGAAAGAATCTTGCCTATCAGTAAAGTGTTTATCAGTAAAAGGTTTTAATAAAATGGATCGTATTATTCCATAATCTGGTTCATACAGCTCTATATTTTCCTTTAGTGTGTAAGGTATGCGCGGGTGTCTATATTGATCAATGGCAAAATTATAGTCAGCAACTATATGGTCTGACCCTAATTTAGGGAGTATGGTCACATCTGTAGTAATAGTGGGTGTCCATCCCCATCTTGAACTTTCAATTGTCTCCAAATCGTCCCAATGGAATTTTTTGGGATTTTCTCGATCTACTCTGTAAAGATCGGAAATGCCAGTTATGTATAACTGAAAAGGTTGAGTCAATCCTGATTGATCATAAATGTTTCTAATAATTGAATAGTAATCATTTAATGTTATCTGAAGATCATCATAAATCAGCCCCCCAGCAGGGTAATTTTTGCTGGTGACAATTGTAGGCTGATTTAGATGGCCAGGACAACCTCCTGTAATAGAAAAGGAAACGTAAGCGTATCCACCCCTAATTTGAAGCTTTCCAAAGTTACAGCTGTCTTTAAGACGGTTCATTGAATCAAGTGCTACAATCATTTGTGACCTGAAACGTTCATTTTGCTCGATGATACTTTCCATAAATGGAAGCCGTGAATCCTTTGCTCGTGTAATTGCTTCACCTAAAGAAATGTTTGATGACTTTAAAGTTGCCATCGTTTCCTCAATCAACGCTTCGTAAAAATGGTACCCTAGTCTCTCTTCCTCTTCCCGTAATTCTGCCTTATTTTGTTGTTTAACTAGATCTAAATAATTGTCAACATTTTCAATGTATCCTTCTCGAGAAAATTGCATTAGTTGTGTGAGGAAAATAACCCTGGGATCGTCTTTACAATTCCGGGTATCTCCAGTATTATCTAAGCCTAGGCGTATTAAATACTCCTGATATGTGAGATTAGGAAAGGATGTTTGCGCCAAATTATCTGTGTAAATTTGAAAGTAACTGTGCAAAAGAGGAAAACAGACTGCTTCATTAGCGCTCAAAATAGGGATGAGATCGTGGACAATTAATCTGGGTAAGTATGTGTTTTTTAAATAAAATGTAGCAAATGTTTTCCAGTTCAGATGCTTTGCCCTACTAGCAGCGTAATAAATCCATAGACTATCTCCTGCTGTAGGCTGGATTAGTTTGCCCTCTATTAGATCGTTGTAGTATTGTACTATTAGTCTGTTGGAACGATTTCTTAGCCTTCGTTCAAATTTGTTTAGGTTTTGCTTTTCATAAGAAACATATTTATTTAATAAATTATACACCTCTAGTGCATATTGATGTTCTCCCCTAGGCTGACTAGAGCGAATCTGACCATGGCATGGCGTAACAAATATCAATGCCAGAACAATGATCCAAATTGTATTCAAATAAAAAAGTCTAGTCATATTGTGAATTGGAATAAATGTGAAGTGTCAAGGTAAGATTATCGAAGGGAGAGATAAGATGGCTCTCTATCATTTTTTGACCTTCCCTAGGATACATCCCGAATGCTTTTAAACGGCGAGAAATGATCTCTAGCCAACGCTTTGCTAATTTCTCTTGGGTGTAAGAAGGTGTTATTAATTGTAAACTTACTTTTGTGGTTGGTCGGAGTTGCTCATTGTGATATATATCTTGCCCATATGTTTTTAAATGATCGTAAATGTTTTCTAGGGATTCCATAAGAAGAAATTCTTGCCTTACAGAGTCATAAACTTCCACCCGATACGCATAGGTAGAAACAGAATCATTCTTAGAAAATATGGCGGGATATACAGTGTATCCTCTCCAGATTCCTGTGTCAGGTTGGCTAAATGACCCATTCAAAAAGGTGGGGTTTACTGCTTGAGTCCACTCTTTAATCCTTTGATTGAATTTCTGAAGAGAGTCTAATTGTTCGGTTGTTAGTTCGAAATTCTTTATATCTCTTGAGTAACTGATTGCCAGGTTTTTATACTCCCTATTTAATTCCTTGATTTTTAATTGGTTTGTGAGTTTTTCGTTTTCTAACCAAATTATTGTGTCCCTTAATGCGGCAATGCTTTTTTGATATTTAGTCTTATCATTGCTTAGTTGCTGGGTAGTATCTACCAATTTGTATTGTCGTAAAGCAATGAAAATACCCAGGACTGTTGATATTCCTGCAATGGTTTGAGTTAATGGTAGAGCCTTTTCTTTTAGCCAGAACCAAAATCCCACTTTATTTTCCCCAATTATGAGCTTGGGGTTGTCTTGAGATTCTCCCTTATAGATAGGAGGGAGGACTGATTTGGCTCGGGCTTTTATCTCAGAATCTCTGACAGTTCTTTTCATAGACAAGATCGTAGTACTCTCTTGTGGCTTGTAAGTATAAATAATTATCTATAGAAATTTAGAATATGTCTTCAATGTTTGAGAGTACTGCATGGGATTAGAATGTGAACTAACATATTCCAATGTAACGATTTGAGGGACAAAATGTCTATAAAACCATTTTTTTGGGTTTATAAAAATTCATACAATTATTGGATGAACCACTAGTCTGTGATTTTATGGGTTGATAAACTATTTCTTGTTTGCAAAGAAGTCATTAATTATTTATTGAATCACCGAGGCCAATTTCGCAGTTGGGAAACTAGCCTTTATTGTCTATTTAAACGATTCCTTTCCTAAAGAATCTATTGGTGAACGGGCGGCGAGAGCTGCCCGTTTTTTTGTAAAATAGGGCCTTCTATTCACGATGCATCTGAAGACATAACACATCATCAAATTCAAAAAGATGAGCCAGAGCATTGGCCTGGTGGTCCTGTTGGTTTTTATGGGTTTTTCTTGTGGCACCTCCGTCCCCAACGATGCAGAGCATTCACAATCTGGTATGTTCACCTGCAACGGGATGACTCTGTACGGTACCAAAGAAAACCTGCTGCAGATGATGGGGGAGCCGGATAGCATTTCGGTGATGGAAACCACTGCGGTCAATCAGACCGAAATGTTGGAGAATGCTTCTCATTCAGACAGCGCATGGCAAAAAGCGGGCCCTGTCATTAGCTACCAACAATACACTTATGAGCAGGGCAGTGGCAAGCTTGAATTTGTAGTTACCCAAGACTCTGTTTTCTTTGTGAACATTGATTTTGGGGATTCCGATATCACAATCAGTTACCAAGACCTTGAGCTTTCCCAAGCTACCGAGTTCTCAGAATTGAGAGAGCGGCCAGAATTTACGGTAGGCTCCAGGCAAGATCCTGACGGGAAAAAATTCGAGCTCTTAACGTTTTATAAGCCTATCGTCCCGCATGCTGAGGGTGCTTTTCTGGTTGATTTTTATGACAAACCACAGCTGACCTTTGAACAAGGGAAACTTATCCATATCTATAATTTCCCAGGCGTACTTTCCAGAGATCACATGGTAAATAAATAGTAAGTTGGTGCAATACATGGGCTGACTAAATATTTTCGATCCTATTCCTATTCAGTCCTTCGGCAAACATGGACGGCTAATAATTTTGCCTATACTGCAATGGGTAGGCTACCGCCGCCCTTACCCAAAAGCTGTACTCACACCCTCCAGGATATGGCAGAAGACAAACCCCGGTTAGCGCGATTAACGGCCATTCTAACGCAGTTGCAGGCCAAGAAGCTGGTGACCGCCCGCGAAATTGCCGACAAGCATCAGGTGAGCATCCGGACGGTGTACCGGGACATTCGCACCTTGGAGCTATCGGGGATCCCCATCACCACCGATGAGGGTAAAGGATATAAGCTTCCCGAGGGGTACTCTTTGCCCCCGCTACTCTTCAGTGAGGAAGAAACCAATGCGCTGGTGACGGCCCAGCAAATCATTGCCAATAATCCGGATCAGTCCCTGGTGCTTTCTTTCAATGCCGCTCTGGAGAAGATAAAAGCGGTGCTTCGGTACTCACAGAAAGGAACCACCGAGCTGCTGGCCCAGAGGCTGCAGGTAAGGAACTACAACAAGACGGACGATACCAGTGAGCACCTCATCTTTCTCCAAAAGGCCATTACGCAGTACCTGCTGGTGGAGCTGACCTATGTCTCCGCCAAAGAGGAGAAAACCGCCCGAACGGTGGAGCCGTTTGCGCTCATCCAAACCCAGGAAAACTGGTTGCTGATTGCCTATTGCCGGTTGCGGAGCGGCTTTAGGTCCTTTCGGCTAGACCGTATGGAGCGACTCGTACTCAAGAGTACTTCGTTCGAACCGCACAAGCTTACGCTGGAGGACTTCTTTGAGGAGCGAAAAAAAAGTTGGGAGAGCGCCAGTACCCCTGACACACCTATGGCATAAGGCTACCCTACTTTTGGCTCAAATCAAAGCCAAAAGCAATGCAAACAATAGCAATTGAACCTTTTCAAGTAATCGGTATTTCCGTAAGAACCACTAACGCCAACGGCCAATCTGCACAGGATATTGGTGCGCTTTGGCAGCGGTTTCTCTCTGAAGGCATCGCCCAAAAGTTGCCCAACAAAACGAGCCCTGAGATTCTTTGCATCTACACCAACTATGAGGGAGATCACACCCTGCCTTATGATACCTTTTTGGGCTGCAAGGTGAGCTCGCTTGATGAGGTGCCCGAAGGCCTGGAAGGGCGAGCCTTCCAAGGAGGAGCTTATACTAAGGTAGAGGCCAAGGGAGATCTGACGAAAGGAATTGTGTACGATGCCTGGGTAGACATCTGGGGCCAAGACATGAACCGGACCTTTACGGCGGACTTTGAGGTGTACGGAGAGAAGGCCCAAAACCGCGAGGATGCTGAGGTGGAGATATTCGTGGGCGTGAACGATTAAGCCATTGCCTCTGCTAGTTGGCTGGGGCGAACCATAGGTTCGGGATTCGAAGCCAACTGGCAGGGTTGCCCCCAATCTTCAACCAGACTGAGGTTATAAATAAAAAACGATCCTTAGATTTGACTAGCCATAGGATGTGAAGAATGGATACTGGACTGCTTAACGAGGTATTTCAAGAGGCTTCTTTCTCTCGGGCAGAGCTAAGCACGGTGGGTGCATGCCTGAAGAAAATCGACCTGAAGAAGGGCGAAGTTCTGCTTAGAAAGGGGGATACCGTTGCGTACACCCATTACGTACACCGTGGCTGCTTGCGCAGCTTCGTGGTAGACGAGTCGGGTAAGGACCATACCCTGCAGTTTGCGATCAAAGACTGGTGGATCAGTGACTACACGGCCTTTTTTACGGGGGATGCCGCCATGATGAGCATTGAGTGCATCCAGAATACTACCCTGTACCGGCTGTCTCGCAAAGACATGGAGCAGTTGTACCTGGACATACCCAAGTTGGAAACCTTCTTTCGGAAGAAGCTTGAGAAACGGATGGCGGCTTTTCACCGCAGAACGCTGGGCAACCTGGCCATGCCCGCCAAGGAGCGCTACCAGGCCTTTGTGAAAACCTACCCCAGCATAGAGCAGCAAGTGAAGAACTACCACATAGCCTCCTACCTGGGCATCACCACCGAAAGCCTAAGCCGTATCCGCAAAGAGCTATTGCATTAGCCTTTCTTATCCTACATCAATTTTTCGCCATGGTGCCCATCCTAGGTTTGCCCTCACAATTATTCGCAAACCTACAATGGAGTCAAGATGGAGAAGAACGTAACGGTGGTGGTATCTCACTTCGTGAGGAAGGGAAAGGAACAGGCCTTTGAGCAAGCCCTCAAACGGGTATTGGAGCAGGCCAAAATATATCCCGGATACCAGGGCATCCAGACGCTACAGCAAAGCAGCCCGGCAGAGAATGAATACATCCTGCTGATTCGGTTTGATTCCGAGCCTAACTACACCACCTGGAAAAACTCTGCCACCCGCCAAGCCTGGGCGCAGGAACTCAAGGAGTACGTTACTCGCCAAAGCGAGGTGCGGTACCAGGAAGGAATCGAGTTTTGGTTCTCCCTGCCGCAGCTAGCTACGGCTAAACCGCCGGCGAAATGGAAAATGGCCCTGCTCACCTGGATGGTGATTTATCCTTTGGTGCTCACCTTGGGTACGCTGGCGGGGCTTGCTTTGGATTTTGCGCCCTCCTATTTGCGCACCTTATCCGTGTCCCTGGTCTTAGTGCCGCTGATGACCTGGGTTGTAATGCCCAACGTAACCAAGCTGTTTTCGGCGTGGCTATTTCAACGGTAAGGCACCTTCAAACCCAGGCTTTCGGGTAACCATTACCCTCAAGGGGACGCCCTTCCTAGCCCTGCCCGCTTTCTTACCATACATCAATTTTTCCGAGAAAGGCCAAGCCTAGGTTTGCAACGTCATCAAAACCTACTCCCATGAGAAACACCTTCATAGTACTCCTAAGCCTTGCACTGTTCTCCTGTGCAAGCACGGCCGAAGACCGTACTGCTTCGGCAGAAACATCCATGTCAAACGCAGAAACACAGACCTCTATGAAAAAGATTTTATTAGTGCTGACGAGCCACAGCGATCTGGGCGATACCGGAAAGAAAACCGGGTTTTGGTTAGAAGAATTTGCGGCGCCTTACTACTTCCTGATAGACCAAGGGGTGGACGTGACGCTTGCCTCACCCCAAGGAGGAGAGCCTCCGATAGACCCCAAAAGTGAGTTGCCCGACTTCCAGACGGAGTCTACCCGGCGGTTTGAGGCGGACAGCGAAACGCAAAAGATTCTCTCGCAAACGGTGAAACTAGAGACCGTGAACGCCGAGGATTATGACGCCATCTTCTACAGCGGTGGCTACGGCCCCTTGTGGGACCTGGCAGAAAATGAGACCTCCATCGCGCTCATAGAAGCCTTCTACAACAGCAACAAGCCCGTGGCTTCCGTTTGCCATGCGCCCGCCATTTTCCAAAATACCCAGGACGCCGAGGGCAATCCGCTGGTACAAGGCAAAAAGGTGACGGCCTATTCTAACTCCGAAGAGGAAGCGGTGGATTTTACCGAGATTGTGCCCTTCTCGGTAGAAGATATGCTGAAGGAAAACGGCGGTATCTACTCCAGGGGAGAGGACTGGAGTGCCTATGCCGTAGAGGACGGTTTGCTGATCACCGGGCAAAACCCGGCCTCGGCAGAGCTGGTTGCAGATTTATTATTGAAGCAGTTGAATTAATCAATTTCATTATAACAAAAAAA
>DMST01000063.1:11213-11746 GCA_003454975.1 Cytophagales bacterium
CGGCCGACGCTGCCCGTTTTTGATTGCGTGCTACTCCGTAAGGGCCTCGATCATCTGCTGGCTTAGCCGGACGAAGTCATCGTTGCCGGCTGCTTCTGCCAGTTGCATGGTTCGCTGGGCCGCGGCGATGGCTTCCGCATTCCGGTTTAGGTCCTTCAAGATGGCCGCTTCGCGGTATACCTGAAAGAACAGGGCCGACTCGCTTTGGGTCACTTGCTGTATGTAGGTGAGTGCCTGGGGCAAATTCGTTTGGGTTTCGTGCAGATACAGGGCCGCCTGGAAGTAATCAAAGTTGCTGGGCCCGGCCAGCACTCGGTCGATATTGGTGAGGATGGCCTCGTGCTCGTTTACCTGCACGGGCACCGCCACCTTGCTATTCCCCCACTGCAGCACCAGCTGCGCGGCATCTAACCCAATGGCCTCAAAATGCAGCGTGAGCGTCTCTACAGCATATTTCGTTTGTTGATGGGGTACCGTCACCTCCAGCACGGGCTCTCGGTCCAGAAACTGGGTCCACGTGCCCTTCTCGTAAG
>DMST01000063.1:11771-12030 GCA_003454975.1 Cytophagales bacterium
CTTCTCGTAAGCATAGTAGTGGAGCGTCCAATCCTGCTCATGGGGAGTGCTGAGTAAAGCGTACGTCCCTGGGGCGAGGGGCTGGCCGCCGACCGTTACGTCTTGCGAGAAATCTACGCGAGTGGTGGCGTTGGCGCCCGTGCGCCATTTGTTGCCTTGCAGCAGCACGCCCTCATCCCCAAACAGTTCCCGACCCCGTAGGCTGGGCCGCGAGTAGGAGAGGGTAGCCGTAGTGAGCCCGATCTTCTGCGATATCTCT
>DMST01000314.1:0-2653 GCA_003454975.1 Cytophagales bacterium
GAAGGGCTATTTTGAAGGGGCCGACCGGGGTACCATTTTTCTGGACGAGCTGGGCGAAATGTCACCAGAGTTGCAGGCCAAGCTGCTGCGGGTTTTGGAGAACAAGACCATCAATAAGGTAGGCGAAACGTCTACCATTCCCATCGACGTACGCATCATTGCGGCTACCAACCGCGACTTATTCCGCGAGGACAACGAGGAGTTTCGTAAGGACCTCTACTACCGGTTGAGCACCTTCACCATCAACCTGCCGCCACTCCGTGAGCGCAAGGACGATATAGAGCTGCTGGCGCTCAATTTTATGAAGCAGAATGCGGAGAAGTTTGGCAAAAAGCTGGACGGCATGTCGTCGGAGTTTACGGGCTACTTGCGCTCATATACTTGGCCTGGCAACATCCGGGAGCTGCGCAACGTGGTAGAGCGCTCGGTGATCCTGGCAGACGACCACCAGCTCAACCATACTACCTTACCGGGTGAGATTCTGGAAGGGGCTCCCAGTGGGGCTACGCCTGACGAGATGGGGTCAGTAGACCTTTATTCGGTGGAGAAAATCCACATTTTAAAGGTATTAGAAATGACCGGAGGCAATAAGGCAGAGGCGGCTAAGCGTTTGGATATTGGGTTGGCTACTCTTTACCGCAAGCTAAAGGAGTACGGTATCGATAAGGAGAAATAGTGAGAATACAGTCTCAAATATTGCTGGGGTTTTTCTTCATCCTCTTGGTGAGTATGGCACTGGCCATTGCGGCTAGCTATTACATGGAACGCCTGGGCACAGGCGCACGCCAAATCCTGAAGGAGAACTACCAGTCGGTAAAGGCCTCAGAAGACCTCATCATTACCCTGGCCAAAACGGACCAGATTATGAGTAAGGTTTGCCTAGGCAAGAATTACAACCAAGTCATC
Organism: Cytophagales bacterium; assembly: GCA_003454975.1. Classification (GTDB taxonomy): domain Bacteria; phylum Bacteroidota; class Bacteroidia; order Cytophagales; family Cyclobacteriaceae; genus DMST01. The sequence continues at coordinate 907 of DMST01000314.1, forward strand.
CTATTCGAAATTCTGGAGGGCCAGAAACGGGTTTTTGAACACAACATCAACTCCTGCTTTGCCAACATTTCTGAGCCCGGAGAATCGGAAATTTTGCAGCAGATAGAAACGGAATGGGAAGACTACAAGAACAGTATTCTGGAGTTTGAGTTTCAGCCAGAACGGGCCGACTATTACTTTTCGGTACTACAACGGCAGAATGAGATCATCCGGGACTACCTCACCACCCTCATTGAGCTAAACCACGCGGCCATCAACCGAAAGGAGGCGGCCCAGTCTGAGTTGTATTTTCAGGCGCGCATTTGGGTTTTTGTGTTCTTGATCATGGCCTTGGTCATCACCGGGGTCACCATCGTATTTGTGCCCCGGAGGGTGGCTACCCCCATCTTGCAGCTGGCAGATAAGATAAACCAAGTAGCCAAAGGCCGCTACGACCAGCGGGTGCCGGTGCCCAAGCAGGGAGAAATGCGGCGGGTGGCCAATGCTTTCAACAGTATGTCGGCTCGCCTACTGGAATTCGAGCAGCTCAACGTATCAGAAATAAAGGCACAAAAGCGCCGGATAGAAACGATCATCAAGAGTTTGCGCGATGGCCTCATCATTCTGGACGAACAGCGCAGAATCATCCTTACCAACGGCTCGGCCTCCATTCTGCTCAACATATCGGAAGCGGAGCTGATAGGCCAGACGATGGAAGACCTGGCTACGGACCACCCGGTGATTCGCAACTTGCTACGCAGCCTCAACACTTCGGAAGGCAAGGCGGTACCTGACCGTAGGGGCAAGGACAAGTTCATCAAGGTGGAATATGAAAACGGCCAGGTGGAGTTCTATTCCAAAGAGATTATCAACGTATACGGCAAAACACAAGGCAAGCCAGACCCCAATAAGAGCCTGGGCTACATTGTAATGCTGAAGGACGTAACGGACTTCAAAACCTCTGACGATGCCAAGACCAACTTCCTGGCCGTAGTATCGCACGAGCTCAAGACGCCCCTTAGCTCTATGAACATGAGCCTGATGCTACTGAAGGATAAGCGCCTGGGCCAGCTGAATGAGGAACAGGCCAAGATTGCTACCAACATGCGAGCCGATGTGCAGCGGCTCATCAAAATGGTGAGTGAGCTCACGGATCTGAGCAAGGTAGAGGCTGGCAACGTAAACCTGGAGCTGGAAAAGGTACTCCCCGGTGATATTGTAGAAGCCTCGCTGCGTACGTTCGATACGGAATTTCACCAGAAGGACATCCGGCTGTTAAAATCCTTTGAATTCAATCAGGCGCTGCAGCTATTTGTAGATCCCGAGAAGCTGGCTTGGGTGCTCAATAATTTCATTAGCAACGCACTCCGCTATACGCCGAAAGGCGGCGAGATTGACCTACAGGTGTACCAAAACGAACGCCACCTGGAGTTTGCCGTGCGAGACTACGGTGAGGGCATCGACCAGGAACAACAGCACAAGGTGTTCCAGCGGTTTGTACAGTTGCGGAAAAAGAACGGCAAGAAAAACAAAGAAGGCCTCGGCTTAGGGCTTGCCATCAGCAAGGAGGTGATCGAAGAACACGGCGGCGAGATTGGAGTAGAATCCGAGGTGGGCAAAGGCAGTCGGTTCTTCTTCCGAATCCCGTTGGAGACCGAGCCCGTGCACTAACGCTATCCCCATGAACAAGCGAATTGTCCCCCTACTACTACTACTGGCAGGCACTTTAGTTTGCGCACGCCTATGGGCCCAAGGGCCTCCCCCACCA
>DMST01000314.1:2720-9033 GCA_003454975.1 Cytophagales bacterium
CCCTACAGTCGCTGGCTAACCTAACGGAGGGTACCTGGGAGGTAGATACCACCTTCGCCAACGGCGAGCGTTTTCACCAGCGGAAAAACTTCATTTCAGCCCTGAATGGCCATGCCCTCACTACCCAAACAAAAGGCACGGTAGACATGGAAACCCAAGAGTTTGGCCTGCGCAACGAGGGGATGATCGTATACCGGGCGGCCGATGACACCATCGTCTTTATGGAAGCCGATGTGTTTGGGGGAGTGACGGAAGGTACCGTGACCATAGAGGGAAAAGACATCTACTTCGACTACCCTTACCAAGGGGGCAAATTTCGTGATGCCTGGATATGGGTAAATCGTGATGAATACCGCTACGAGATCCGCGCCTGGCAAGACGGAGAGTATTCCCAAGTTTACCTGGCAGCGCCCATGATCAGGCTGGAGGCCACTGCTTTTGAAGCTGAGTATCGGTAAGGCTTGCCTACCATGATACGAATTGTTTTCGTTAGTTTTTTGGTTAGCTAAAGAGACATAATTCTTATCACTGGTCACAAAATTTAGATTTAATCGCTAGGTGTAATTAGCTTGCACACAATTGCAATTCAACCATTAAATTCTTTTAAAAATGAAAAAATTTCAGAAAGTTCAAATCAGCAATTTATCCGCTATTAAGGGTGGAGACGGAGTAACAAGTCTGTACGCAACTAATAGTGATCCGCTTCAAGATCAATTTGTCAACTTTGCTGTCGATTGAATTTGATTCCTAATCTAGAAGAACTGTTAGGAAGAGGCTGTCTTATGATGAATGGGGCAGCCTTTTATCATGTGCATCATAGAAATTCATTGGTCCTATTTTCATCGTAACAACACTTTCAATTACACCCATTTCTGAAGAGTTGGGATCCCTGCAAGCCTCACAAAGTTTTCAACCCAAAAACCTGAATAAAGGAAGGGCGACCCACACGAGCCGCACCTTAGAAATTAATGAACTACCCTTTGGAATCACTTACGGATGATCCGCTGTACCTGGGTAGTTCCTTCCACCGTGATTTCCAGGAAGTAAACCCCGGGCTGGATGGCAGCATCCACACGGTAGTTCTGGTTTTTGTTTACCGTCATTTGCCCGCGTACCTCACGTCCCAGGTTGTCCAACAAACGTACCTTGGCCGATTGGTCGTTGCCCGTCCAGGTTACGCTGAATCCCTCGGTGAAGGGGTTCGGGTACACGCTCAGGTCGTTGCTTACAGTAGCGAAGGTTTCGGTACCGCTAGCAGTCTGGGCAATACCACCGCGCGCGTGCGCACCCGTGGCGAATACGGCAATAAATCCATCTTTACCCTCGGCCACCAGCCACTGGCGGGCGCTGGTCTGGTCAATATCTACCGAATCTCGGAACGCACCTCCCATGGCAATGTTGCCATTTACTAAGGCCAGTGCACGCCCAACGCCCGTGTTGGTGTCGTCCTGCCCATCGGCACTCCACTGGTAAGACTTGTCCGTACCCAACTTGATGAGGAACCAATCCTGGCTAGTCCCTCCAGCAGAAAGAAAATCCGTTCCTCCGTTAGGGTTGGCGTCAAAGTAATTCTGGCCATTGAAGTAGCCGGTCAGGTATATGGCATTGTTGCCGTCTACTAATACATCAGGGCGTTCAACATCGTTGTTGGTACCCCACTGGCCAGTCCAGCGCAAGCTGCCATCCGTATCGTAAGCCGCTAAGAATACGTCTCTGCCCGCACCCGAATGCAAAGTGGTACTGGTTTGAGCAGAGTCCAATTTGATGTTACCACTCCAGTATCCGGCTACGTAGGGGCGGTCAGAAGCATCTACATCTACCCGGTAACCGTAGTTGTTGGCGGTCTCATTGCCTACACCAAAAGCCCATAGGTAGTTACCGTCTTCGTCATACTTGGCCAGGTACACATCCTCGTAGTCGCCCAGGTCTTGAGTAGCCTGCCCCGATCCCATGTCAAAATCTACCTCGCGCTTGGCGCTACCTACAATGTACACATCACCGGTAGAAGCCACCGCAACGTCCATACCCCGGCTTACCCCCAGGTACGTACTGTCTGGTGTATCAAAGTTTTTCGCCCACTGGTAGGCACCGTTGCTGGTAGCGTACTTCGCCAAAAAGGTGTTCAAGCTGGGTGAATACAATAACTCAGTATTTGAACCTACGTTGATACCCGTGTTGTTGCTGTTTTTGCTTGCTTGCGCTACCACATACACATCGTCCAGATCAGGATGGAGGGCAATGCGTGCACCGTTCAGGTTATTATTGCTGAAGATATTGAAGTGCCATTGGCGAATGCCCGAGTTGTTGAACTTCATCACGTAGATGTCGCGACCACCGCCTGAATATATGCTGCCGCCAGCAGAACCAGCACCGTCTACCCACTTCATAAAGGTGGCAAACATCCCGGAAATGTAAACGTCACCGTTGGGTGCTACGTCCATGTCCTCCATTCTTACATAGGGAGAACGTGTACCCAAAGTAGCGGTGTAGAACCCCCGTAGTTCGATATGCCAAACGTAGTCACCGTTGGCATCGTACTTTACTACAAAGCTGTTTTCCAGATATTCTGTGCTCGCAAGTGCAGAGTCACTACTGGGATCAAAATCTACTGTACCCAGCCAGGTACCAGCTACATACAAGTTACCGGCCGTATCAGAGTCCATCGCTTTGATTTCTACCTCGGTATCCGAGTCATAGCCGATTTGCCAAGCGTTTTGATACACCTGGCCGAAAGAGAGCGAGGTAAGCAATAAAGCGCCTACCAAAATGAATGGTTGGAAAAATTTTATCATGAGAAATTTAAACTTGGTTGTTCTGCTTGTTGAATTGTTGTGTTGGCAAAAGTATTGAGAAATCAGAAATTTTGGGACGGAAACCCTAAAATTGTGACCAGCACATTTCAGCTAGCCCATTCACATAAATCACTGATAAACAGTAGGTTTTATTACTCCCCTTATTATCTCCATTCAAGAATTAGGGCGTTACTTTGTGACGAACGTATTATGGTCAGTCTTCATTTACGGTTACCTTTTACCCCAAATTCTTATGCTAAACTGTGCCGAAGCATGAGGTCTGTATAACACAGGCAGGCGAATAGTCTTTCTCAACATTACTAAACTCATTAACACAAAATCTCATGAGCTTAAACATTCTTGACTTCTACCCAAGTCCCACTACCACAGACAACGAAGCCTTCTCAGCAGCCTTTTCTGCCTTGAGCGATCAAGGAGGTGGTACACTTTTTATTCCTACCAAGCCCAAGCCATATCCTCTTGGACAAATAAGGGCCTATGAATTTACCGAGCAGGTAAATGTCCCTGGAGGTCAGTTAAATAATCCCATTGAGATAGTTGGTGAAACAGGAACCATCCTGAAAGTTGCTGACACGGTTACCAATAGAATTAATGTATTCTTCCGAACAGTCCCTCAAGCAGATATCACATTTAAAAACTTGGTATTTGATGGAAATAACAAGACCAACATTATACTAGGAATATTGAACCTAAGCATAAACTCCACCGCCACACCAGACGTGACCGTAGTAGATTGCGAATTTCGAAATGCCTGGGGATTTACCGGGGTATCACGAGAAGCAACAGGCTTATTAGTCAAGGGGGCATTTGACCAAGTAAATATTACTCGGTGCAAAGCTTATAACATATTCTCTTCAATAGATGAGCCTGAAGAAAATGTTACCATTACAAACAATAATGCTTCTGGATTTAGCATAACTGTATCGGGAAGTTTACAAGCCAAGCATGTAATCATTACAGATTGCAAAATTGAGGATGTTAAAGACAACGGTACGGTTTCTGATAGCGACGGGATCAAAGCATTTGCATCGGGAGATGTAGATAATACATCCTTGATTATAAAGGGGTGTACTTTTAGAAATTGCCAGAAACGAGCAATTAAATCGCAAATCAGAAATAATTCTATTGAAAGCAACACCATTATTCGAAATGATATTTCATCTAATTCTGTAGATGTAAGCCCACAATACGGCGGTGGAAGTATAACTAATAACCTATTTATTTATGAAGGTCATGCCCCTACAGTAGCCATTGGGGTGACTCAACCCAGAGAAGACAATCAGGGCATCAATATTTCTAACAATACCTTTACGTATAAATCAATTGATGGGACTAAAGACACCTACCCCGTTGAATTCGCATTAAACAATGCAGTTACCTATCCCCTGGATAATTGTGTCATTCATGGCAATGTGGTCAAGGGCAAAGTAACCTCATTTGCCAGTCTGAGGATGGGCAACTATCCTGACAATTATTGCATAATGACCAACAATTATGTGGAGGAAGTAAACAATGCCTTTATTCACTTTTGGAGATACGGCGATGAACCAGAGTACACCATCAAAGGCGTATTTTCTAATAACCGATTACTGAATTCAGGATGGGCTTACACCACCGCCGGTCCGCTCAACATTAGATTTATCGAATGGAAAAACAACCAGGGTATTCGATTGAAATTCAATGATAATGACAAATACTTCATCTCTTCCATTGAAGGAAATAGCGACTACTATACTTTCCAAAGAATCGTCATTGAAGGGAATATACCGGGTGGAGTGGACACCGATTTCAAGCTACCCATCACCTTTATTAACTCTACCACTAAGATTAGAGCAGTATTCACCTATGCTTCTACTGGGGGTTCGGAGTCTCATGCCCTGCTTGAAAAGTACGTGACCAGAAATAATACCAATAAGTTTGTATATACTACTCCTCTGGTAGATGAAGGTAACGGTTTTATAGGAAGGTGGATCGTGGACGAATCAAATAATCCAGACACCCATGATCCTGATATAACAACCCCTAATGGTTCCCAAACCGAACTCATTTTAACCAAAAAAGCAGGTACCTATACCGGAACTCGGCCTTTCCAGATTATCATAGAAGGTAACAATACCGGGTTCTGATTTTGCAGTACAAGAACTCATCAAAAAGAGGCTGATCTCTACTGACCAGCCTCTTTTTCCATGAAATCCATACATACTAACCAGCGCCTAAACAGCCAACGGAATATCTGGCCTCTGGGCTACGGTTTACCGGATGGTTTGCTTTAGTCTTCCCCTAGCAACACCACAGGTCCGTAGTTGGGTAGTACGACTTTGCCATCGGCTACGGTTACCGCCTGCCCGGTAAAGTAGTCCCGTACTTGGACTCCATCCGCAAATACCCCCGCTACGGACACCTCATCTATTTCCTCTCCAATGGCTACCACCACCTGATCCTTGTCAGCCAGGGTGCGGCTAAAGGTATAAGGTGCATCGGTCATCTTCTGATGTACACCTGCCCCTACGGCAGGGTGAGCGGCCCGGAACTGCCCCAGTTTTTGGTAGTAAGCCAGTACTTCCTGCACAGGTTCTCCGGCCACAGAATCGTTATTAGCGATCATTTCCCAGTTCATGGGGGTGCGCAAATGGGCATCACCGTCGGCTCCCAGGTCAGACGCATCCAGGACCCGGCTGCTTTCATCGCCATAGTAGATCTGGGCCGCACCCGGCAAGAGCATCAGCATATTGGCGGCCAGATAGGGTTGCTCGCGCAGCTTGTCGAACGGCCCACCATCATCGTGCGAGGCCAAGTAGTTGAGTGTACTAAGGCCGGTAAGCTCCCCTTGGTGCAGCATCTGATTGTAGGCAGAAAAGGCAGTCTCGTAGGGCTGCTTGGCGGCCCACTTCGCATCAAAGTTGATCATCGCCTGGAATCCTTCCTGATAGAAGTTAACCGAAGCCGTGTCGTTGTAGGGGTAGTTGAGGCCGTGCCCCAGCGAGTAGCCGTACACCTCTCCTACCATGTAGAACTCCTCGTCCCAGGTCGCTGCAGGCGATTCCGGATTGGCCTTACGCCAGGCTTCCAACGCTTTCACGGCTTCCCGGTACAGCGAGCCCCATACGCTGGCCTCAGTATGCTTGGCCGTGTCTATCCGAAAACCGTCAATACCCAGCTCCTTCACATAATCAATCATCCACTTGATGATGTAGTACTTAGGCGCTCGAGGATACCCCGTAGCAGCAAAAAACTCATCCAGCTCGGCCACTTCTTGCTCATATCGGCCTTCAGCCTTCCACTTTTCCACCAAAAATGCAGGGAGCGCTACCTCCTCTTCTGACTCCGTACGGATGTCAGGAAGGTTCTCTACCAAAGTACATTCAATCACCCGCTTGGGGTCTTCCCAGGTGCAGGCAGGCCCGGTGCGCACCCAGCTATCGGGCCATTGAGAATCGGCTTCGGTTACCGGGCCGGTATGGTTGATGATCACGTCCAAAATCACCCGAATGCCCCGGGCA
>DMST01000314.1:9093-20324 GCA_003454975.1 Cytophagales bacterium
ACCGGGCATGGGCCTTTTGGACCAGCTCCCGGTAGTCATCCATGGTACCCAGGTTAGCGTCGATGGCCGTCCAGTCACGTGGCCAGTAGCCATGGAAACCATAGGTTTTGCCGGTGCCTTCATTGGTGTAGCCGTGAATATTCTCATAGGGAGGCGTGAGCCACAGGGCATTTACCCCCAAATCGGAAAAGTACCCCTCCTCCAGCTTTTGGATAACACCCCGTAAATCGCCGCCCAAATAGCTGCGCAGCGGGGCTCCGTTCATCTGCCTGCCCAACGATTCATCGTTGGTAGGATCACCGTTGTTGAAACGGTCAGTAAGGGCAAAATAGACCGTTGCTCCTTCCCACATAAAGGTATCTTGGGCGGCATCGGTTTCGGATGGAGTATCAGTAGACTCAGTAGTAGAAGTAGACTGGCAGGCCATCAGTAGGGCCAAGCCAAAAATAGAAGTGTAGCGTGTGCGAAACATATGAAAATTGATCTCATTTTGTCTCACAAACTAAGCAAAAATGAGGTGTCGTTCGCGCTTGGTTTGTGCAACCGTTACCGCGCCGTTTGAGTGGTAACCTACCGTATGAGGAGCAGCCCCAAACTCTCTTCTACAAACCTAGGCCAATAAAAAAAGCCTGCTTCCATGATGGAGAGCAGGCTTCTCAGATCTCTTATCCGCAGTACTTACTCACCGCGGCCTTCGCGGAAGGCATCTACACGGCTGGGTGGCTGCTCAGAGGCAGGCCATACGTTGTTGTCTACGTCCGTATCGGCAAGCTCCTCATTCGGGTCGAACTGGATTTTTACCACCTTCTGGGTAGTATAGAACACCTTGCTGATCTCTTCGGCATTCTTACGCCAGATCTCGGCAGGAATCCGGAATTCCTCGGTAGTGCCGTCCTCGTACGTGAACTCGAAAATAAGGGGCATAACCAAACCGCCTACGTTCTCCAGTTTGATCTCGTAGAAGTGAGGGTCATCACCCAGGCGGGCCTCGGCAGCATCATCTAACAACGCGAAAGCAAAACGATCTTCGCCTTCCATGGTAGCCATTTCCGAGTTATCGGTCAACTGGTAGTGGTTTACCTCCTTCATGGCAATGTCTACATGGTCGGTAGTGTAGAACCATCCGCGCCAGAACCAGTCCAGATCAACCGCCGAAGCATCCTCCATAGACCGGAAGAAATCCTCAGGAGTAGGGTGCTTAAACGCCCAACGCTCAGAGTAGGTCTTGAAAGCAGCATCGAACAGCTCAGGACCCATTACGGTCTCACGCAAGATGTTGAGTGCCGTGGCAGGCTTGGTGTAGGCATTGGGGCCTAAGCGCTGCACGTTGTCCGAGGTGGTCATGATGGGGCTAATCAGTTCAGGATCAGCGCTCATGTAAGGAGTGATATACTTGGGTACCCCACCGCGTACAGGAAAGGGATTGTCGGTCATGTGATCTTCGAAACGAACTTCCGCCAAGTATTCCACAAAGGAGTTCAGGCCTTCGTCCATCCAGGTCCACTGGCGCTCATCCGAATTGATGATCATGGGGAAGAAGTTATGGCCTACTTCGTGGATGATTACGCCAATCATGCCGTATTTGGTCTGGTCAGAGTAGCTACCGTCTTCGTTGGTACGACCGAAGTTGAAGCAGATCATGGGGTACTCCATACCAATGCGTGCCGCATTTACAGAAATGGCCTTAGGGTAAGGATAATCGATGGTGAACTGAGAGTAGATTTCCAGAGTATGTACTACTGCGCGAGTAGAATACTCCTCCCATAGGGGGTTACCCTCTTTGGGGTACAGGGACTCGGCCATGATCACATTGCCGCCAATTTCTACACCCTGGGCATCCCAGATAAACTTCCGTGAACTGGCAAAGGCAAAGTCACGAACATTCTCGGCCTCAAACGTCCAAGTAACAGTTCCGTCAGCCCGACGCTTTTCTTTGCGCTCGGCCTCTTTCTGTGACACGATGATCACAGGCTCATCAGCAGTTTTGGCTTTCTCGTAGGCAGCCATTTGGTCTGCGGTCAGCACATCTTTCGGGTTCTGCAACACACCCGTAGCACCTACTACGTGGTCGGCAGGTACGGTAATATCTACCTTGTAATCACCGAAGGGCAAGGTAAACTCACCTGCACCGTAAAACTGCTTGTTCTGCCAGCCGTCATAGTCGTTGTACACGGCGGCACGGGGGAAGAATTGGGCAATGGTATAGAGGTAGTTATCGTCGTCCTCGAAGTACTCATATCCTGAACGTCCACCAATTTTCATCCGGTCGTTGATGTTATAGAACCAATCGATCTGGATGTCAGTAGACTCACCCGGATTCAGCGTCTTGGGCAGGTCAATCCGCATCATGGTGTTATTAACCACATTGGGGAGGGCTTTGCCCTGACCGTCAGCCACCTTCGATACTTTAAATCCGCCGTCAAAGTCAGGACCCAAGTACTGATTGATGGAATATGAGTTGATGTTCTCACGCATCCGGGAGGTACCAATCTTGTAGCTATCCGATTCTTTGGACCGAACATTTTGGTCCAGCTGAATCCAGATGTACTCCAACGGATCGGGTGAATTGTTTACGTAATGGATGGTTTCTGAGCCGGTGATGGTCTGCTTCTCGTCATCCAGGGTGATGTCGATGTCATAGTCCACCTGTTGTTGCCAGTACTCATGTCCGGGTGCACCTGAGGCAGTCCGGTAGTTGTTGGGAGACGCAAAAATGGGATCAAGAGGCTCAAACTTGTCCGTGTGGAGACCAGTACGCTGCCGCTGGGCGTCAGCCCCAAAGGTAACCCCAAGGGCCATAGCGCCCAGGAGGATCGCTTTGTGAAGGCTTGTGCGCTGCTTCTTCATATGAAAAGTAATATGTGTTGTCCTAACTCTGTAAATGGTTAATCAAAGAACGCGGTAAATGCCATCACCGCGAAACCATTGGTATAAATTACCCTTCTGGTCCGGCTTTCCTACGAAAACGAATGGGGAAGGCAGGCATCGAGAGCCACATAAAAAGACAAGAAGGTGGTCCCATCTATTCTTATAAAGATAGGTTCTATCCTATACTCCTACCTTTGTAACTATGATACGTCTCTCCTCTTTCTGTAAGGGCACACTGTATTAGGTTTTCACCTAATCACAGTTTGCATGCGAACTACAATACATCACCGACGGCTAAGGAAGGCTTTTGGCTTAAATGAGTATGACTTCCCGGACTTACCGGTGAAAATGTCGAATGTACAGCATTCACGATTGCTTTACGGCAATAGGATGGGATGTTCCTTTTGTTTCCCACACGGATGGGAAACCGTAAACGCTACGGTAATCAAAAATAGACGTAGCTGGAAACATCACCGGGACACTCAATGGAAAACCAGGTCTTCATGATCTGGTTTATTTTGATATTGATGATCCTACTCTGACCGAATTTCCGCAGCAGCACTCCTCAACTCTTCTAACATCTCCTCATCTAAGGGGGTAAGATTACCGTTCAGTAGGTTATTGGCCTCGTAGGGATCCGAAGAAAGGTCGTAGAATTCCTGGGTACCATCCGAAGTCACAATGATGGTTTCATCTTCTTCTACGTCCTCGTCCTGGATGACCGATAGTACCAGATCTGCCGTAGAAAATCCCGAATTTACTTGCACCACCGAATTGGTCACCGTGTAGTCTTCATCTGCAGTAGCAGTACTTCCCAGGCTGTAAGCGATGTTTAAGGGAACATCGGAGGTATTGACCCCATCCAAGGTGAAGGTGATCCGGAGAGAAGCATTGGCTTCCTGAATTTCTGTATTGAGGGCTACCAAAGATACCGCACCTGTAAATTCAGGTCCGGTTTGGCAAGCAATGAGTCCTCCTAGGAGAACCAATAAGGCTACTGAATACGCGCGGATTAGGTTCGTTCGGTTCATCAAATCAGTCCAAAAATAGATGTATTGGTATGGACGTGGGGCAACCGGGAAGGTTTAACCTTTGCAAGAAAAGTAGACAAAACCGGGGCTATGAAGGATAAACATCATACAGAAGCCCTTTTCAACCTGAAGAGAGACCGGCATTGGCGTATTCGGTTTACCCCTCGCTGAAATCCTCCAGAAAATTAGCTTCGAAGTTGGCAAAATAGGCTTGTCCACGGTCTGCCTTCCGCATGACCAGATAGTGGGTTCGTTTAAGCCCGTTTCTACCGATCCGTTTGAACACCAATTCTTCCGATAGATTGAAGGGTTTTAGCGTCCATGCTGGAACACAGGTAACGCCCATATTGGCGGCTATCAACTGCAGGGTGACTTCCGTAAAGGGAATGGCCGATACTTTGGCCGGTACTATCCGGTTGGGCTTGAGAAAATGCTCGTACACCGAAACGTTTTCCAGAGGAAAAGAATTGATGAGTAGGTGCAAATCGGCGAAATGGCTGGCATCCAAATAGGACTCCTCCGCCAGCGGATGCTCTTGGTGCATCACCACCTTGATTTCATCCCGAAATACTTCGGTAGCATACAGCCGTTCGGAAGCAGGCTCGGTAGTAACCAAGGCCATATCCAGCTCATTGGACAGCAACTGGCTTATGGTTTGGTGCGTGGCACCCATGCTTAAATCAATGTTAATCTCGGGATACAGAATGCCCATTTTTTGTACGAATGCTGGCAATCCGTGGAAGAAGGATTGACACTCGGCGCTTACTTTCAGCGCACCTCTTGCCCCTTCTTTGATCCGTTTGATATTACTAAATCCTTCGTCTAGGGTAGCAAACAATTGGTTGGCTACCTTGTAAAGCTCCTCCCCTTCCTGGGTGAGTTGCCATTTGTTGCGCCCTCTATGGAACACCTTGAAGCCCAACCGGTCCTCCATTTCGCGTAGCTGATGACTGAGCGCAGACTGGGTAAGGAAAAGATGGTCTGCAGAGTTGGCCATATTCCCTTCTTCTGCTATGGATTTGATGAGCCTGAAGTATTTGAGTTCCATATCTCAAACCTACCCAAAATAGTCCTTCCCTGTAGTTGAAAAAATTTCAAGTAAGCGCCTCAAGACATCTCAGCTAAAAACCCGGCATTCCTCCCCCCGGCCCACGTCTTTTGACAGGAAAACGGATGGATTATGAACGCTAATTTTTCAATGGGGCTGGTCTTACTTCTACTCATAGCGCAGCCCTTGTTTGGCCAGGAGTCCTCGCCACGAAGCTACATCGCGGTGCCGATTCAAGGGCAGGAAGCCCCTGAAATTGACGGCTACCTAACCGAAGAGTGTTGGCAAAATCAAGCGGCATCATGGAGCTCGGGCTTTGTACAGCGGCTACCCCACGAGGGTGCAGCTCCTTCTTCTCCCACCTATTTCAAGGTGCTGTACGATGAGAAATTTTTGTACGTCGGCGTACGATGCGAGGAAAGGATGGCCACAGATATCAACCGGCGAATGTCTCGGCGCGATGGGAATAACGGGGACTGGGTGGAGATTATCCTAGATTCTTACCATGACCTCCGCACGGCCTTCTCCTTCTCGGTGAGTGCAGCCGGGGTTAAAAGTGACAAGTACATTACGCTAAACGGAGCTGAGGAAGACATAGCCTGGAACCCTATCTGGTACACCGCTAGCCAGGTACTGGATAGTGGCTGGACGGCTGAGATGAAGATTCCACTAAGCCAATTGCGGTTTGGTGCAGCTGCTACCCAGGAGTGGGGGCTGCAAGTGCAACGCCGAATATTGCGCAAGGAGGAGTTGGTGGTTTGGCAGCGAGTACCGCAAGATGCTCCGGGCTGGGTGAGCGAGTTTGGCGAGTTGAAAGGCCTAACAGGCATACAACCGCAGCGACAATTAGAGATTCAGCCTTTTGTGGTGGGCGCCTTCCGCACCTTTGAAAAAGAGCTGGCCAATCCCTTTCGAGATCAATACCTACCCTCTGCTACCCTAGGCCTGGATGGCAAGGTGGGTATTACGAATGACATAACGCTGGACTTTACTCTAAACCCGGATTTTGGGCAGGTAGAGGCGGACCCTGCGGCCATTGCCCTGGATGGTTTTCAGTTGTTCTTTCAGGAGCAGCGGCCCTTCTTTATCGAGAACAAGAATGTCTTTGATTATCGTATTAGCGCCCCCACCATCGGGAGCCCATTCGGACAGGACAACCTATTCTATTCGCGGCGCATTGGCCGCAAACCACAACGCACGGTGGTGCCCGCAGAAGGGCAATTTGTGGATGCGGAACAGAGCACTACCATTTTGGGAGCCGTAAAGCTGAGCGGGAAGACCCAAAAGGGGCTCTCGTTTGGGGTGCTGGAAACGGTAACCGCACCTGAGTTTGCTGACCTTAGCAACGGAGAATCGGCATTGATAGAGCCCCTGACAAACTATTTGGTAACCAGGGCCCTACAAGACTTGAATGACCGCAAAACCTTCGTGGGCGGAGTATTTACTTCCGTGGTTCGGCAGGATGTTTTGGCCACGAACTTTTTACACCAAACGGCCCATACCGGTGGAGTAGATTTTTTGCACCAGTGGCAGGACCGCAATTGGTACGTGGGGGGCAATGTGGTGGTGAGTCAGGTAGCCGGCACTCCGGAGGCCATCATCAGAACCCAACAGTCCATCCCGCACCTATTTCAAAGGGATGCACCCCACCTACGGTTAGATTCTACCCTGACTACCTTAACCGGTACAGGGGGCGATCTCAAGCTAGGCAAGGCCGGAAAAGGGCATCTACAAGCCGAAGCAGGTCTCACCTGGCGGTCGCCCGGGCTAGAACTCAATGATGTCGGTTTTCTGTTGGAGACAGATATAATCCAGCAATACACCGGCATTTCGTATCGGTCCATTAACTCCTTTGGCATTTTCAGGAGGGCCGTAGTGGGCTACAAGCATTGGTTGAATTGGGATTTCGGCGGTAAGCTGAACTACATCGATTGGGATATTTCTGCGGAAGCCACCTTTCAGAACAACTGGTCGGTGGTGGCAGGCTATTTCTCCCAGCCACATATCTACTCCAAATCTTTGTTGCAGGGTGGGCCCAGAATCCGGCTCGCCAACCAGTACGGGGCATGGTGGGGACTCAATTCGGATGCCCGAAAACAATTCTACATGACCTATTCGGGCTGGACAAAAACAGGCCCGGAAGGCGCTTACTATTTACTGGAAAACCGGCTGGGACTTCGGTACCAACCCCTGGACCGTTTGCGCGTCTCCGCCATAGCCAAGTATACCCAAGTGGGTCATCGGCTACAGTACAACCAAACGATCCTGCATGAAGGCAAGCCCCGGCATGTGGTTTCATTATTGGACCAAAACACGCTCAGCTTTGTATTCCGAGCCGATTGGGTGCTGAGCCCTAATATGGCCCTACAATACTATGGCGAGCCTTTTGTTTCTACTGGAAGGTATACTCGTTTTGGTTGGGTAGTGAACCCGCTGGCCGCGCATGGAGCCGAGCAGCTGGAGGCTTTGCGCATGTGGGAGGAGGCACCCGAATCCGGCCATTATCCCGTAGACATTTCGGGTGATGGCCTGCCTGATAGTTCGCTTCCAAACCCAGATTTTTCCTTTGCCCAGTTTCGTTCCAACCTGGTGTACCGCTGGGAATACACTCCGGGTTCAGAGCTGTTTCTGGTCTGGTCTCAAGGCGTAACGGATACGGCTACGCCTGACCGGGGTTTGGTCGCATCACTCAGAAATCAGGTGTTCTCCCAAACCTTAGAAAACACCTTTTTGATCAAACTCACCTATCGGTTTCATCGGTGAGTGCTCTCAAGCCTTTTGATAAATTGGTTTTAGTCATTCTTCAATCCTTCACCCCCTAAAAAATCATGATACATAAAGATCCGAAAGAGATGGTAGAGCACTATCTGAGCTCGTACAACGCCCTTAGCGTAGATGGGATGATACAGCACCTGCACCCGGAAGTGGTTTTTGAAAATTACGCTCACGAGGAGCTCACGTTGAAACTAGAGGGTAAACAAGCCTTTACAGATCAGGCAGAGGAGGCGGTTTCCTTATTTGAGAAAAGGCATATTCATCCTACCCAGTGGCATGTAGAACAAAACCGGATAAAAATTATGCTTCAATACGAAGCCATTTGTGCCAAGGATTTTATGGGATTGAAAAAAGGAGAAAGAATAGCATTGTCTGGGAGTTCAGTATTTTATTTTGAGCAAAATCAAATAATCAAGATCGTGGATGCTAGCGGGCCGTCCTGACCAAATCCGGAATAGTGGGCTTTCATCTTTACTTTACCAATGATGACTGGAGAATCGAATTTATCAAAACTATTGGCCGAACTAACCCCTCAGCTACATACGGGAGACTATGTCTTTGTTTCCGTAGAGCACCGGGATTCTATACCCGCTGGCGTGGCGATTGGGGAGTTTCGAGAAGAGGAGGGGACCACGCTTATTTTGGAAAGGTCTCAAGCGGATGCCTTCGGACTCGGCTATGATTTTGTTGCTGCCTGGATCACCCTGAAGGTGCATTCTTCCTTGGAGGCCGTAGGCCTTACCGCCGCGTTCTCACAAGCCCTGGCCCGGCAGAACATCAGTTGCAACGTAGTGGCCGGATTCTACCACGATCATATTTTCGTAGCCAAAAAGGATGCCGAAATGGCTATGAAGGTATTGCATGGGTTGGCAAATCATCACCGATCATGAAAGCCTTTCCCTGCCATGATCTTAGGGATCAGCTTCTCGATGCGGCTGGTGCGGGTTTTGGCCTGTTTGGGCTGTGAAAAGTGTAGAATGTAGCCTCGCTGTCGACCGGGCGTGAGGGCCTCAAAGGCTGATTTTAGGGCCGGATCTTCCACAAACTTAGCCTGGAGTTCTTCGGGAATGGGCTCCCGAGCTTGGGTAGGTTTTTCTACCTTCAAGCCTTTTTGTTCAATCTCGATCGCCTCCGCTACGTAGGCCCTCAGCAGGTCTGCCTGGGCAGCCACCTGGTCTACCTCCGTATAACGTAGCTGCCGTTCGTGGTGGCTATTTGCTCCCGCCGCTACCAAAGCTTTTCCTGGGTCTTTCAGTAGTACCCCTTTGAAGAAACCTACCGTTACCCGGTTTTTCAAGGCAGCCATCATCAGGACATTTGCACCTTGGTAAGTATAGCAAGGGGCTCCCCACTTGAGCTCCTCTGTCAAATCGGTTTCCAACAAAACACCCCGTACCTGCTCCAGCACCTCGGTCCAGGCATGCACCTTGCACTCAGGCGTTTCATACAGCGGGCAGCGACCGCAACCCAGGGCTATGTATTGGTCTACTTTGGGGTTCATCAAGCACACGGATGGTATTAGGCCCAATTTAGGCAAGACCTTCGTAATATCGATTTAGAAACCAAAAGACCTGGATAAAGGGCCCTTTGGTTCTAAGAAATTCAACCTGCCTCCAAAAGGAAACTACTGATTTCGTAGTGCTAACCGGCGCGCTGCTCTCTTCACTCTGGGAAATAGAAAAGCCGCCCTAATGGCCAATAGGAGGTACATACCCAATCGCTCGTGGCTCATAAAAAACAATCGGGAGCGGTACATCCAAAGGGGAAAGAGTGTATGTGCTCGCAATACGTTTTGCAGGGTATTCGCGATGGTCATGGGCCAGTCCTTCTCAAACTCAGGGTGCGGTACGGGAACGAATTTATTCTTCTGCAAGTCCGAAAGCTTGGTATGCTCTAACCGTGCAAAAAATGCCGCGCTAAATACTTGCTGACACAAGACGATGGGCTGCAGGGTGAGCCTACCCTCTGAATAAAGGGGGTTAGCCGCAATGCGGGCAGCGGCATTGGAGGTACAGTCTACAAATAGAGTTTTCTCAGGATAAGGAACCGTAGTTCCGTTCTTGAATTCAATTTTCGAAGCATCAATGCTGACCACTCTACCGTACCGATACACGTTTTGTAGGCTTCTCAGCTTTTCTAACTCGCCTGGACTCACCGTAGCACACTTCCAGCGTACCGCAGGCACATCGTGGTTGATGCGGAAAATTCCGCCTTTCTTTTCCATGCGGCGAAACACCTCACTTGGTGTCTTAGCCTTGGTGACCATCTCGCCGTGATCCAGAATCTGTTTGGTCAGCAGTCGGGTTTGGATATGGGCCCGGTCAAACAGCCAGGCTTCGTTGGGCACCACCCAGTGAATTTGATCCCGGTCGATTCCTTTATCCAGCAAATAAAGTATGGCATCGAAAGCCGTTTTACCCGCGCCCAGGATGAAAAAGGTGTTCCAATTGGGGTACTCCCTTACTATCTCGTTGATGGGTACCAGAGGTACCGAAGCTTCTACCTGATACTTGGGTGGATTTACGGAGGGCACCTCTACGTTCATGTAGGTAGCATCCACTAGCTTTTTTTGCACGGTGAAACGGATACTACGCCCTTCTTCACGCATGCTGTGTATGGTATGATCACCCACGTATTGGTGCTGCATGAAAAATTGAACCCTACCGGTACCTTCCAACCGTGCTTTCAGTTGCTCATAATAGGCCAGAATTTCGTCCTTCGAGGATAGGTCCCCCGTGCCGGTACTTAGCTCCATAGAATTGACGCCGTAGTAAGCCGCGGGCTGGTGGAGTCTCACAAAGGGATAGGCGTTGACCCAGTGGCCTCCTACTTGGGGGCGCCGATCCACCAAGGCGAGGGTTACGCGGTCGTTTTGGCGAATCATTTCATCGGCAAAGGCAAGGCCCATAGCCCCGGCCCCAATGATTAGGTAATCTACTGCGAGCAAGGCAGGAGTCTCCGTGGAGGTTTGCATGGCAAGAGAATTGGATATGGTTAAGAATGAAGCGAATTGTGCTTGCAATTTGGCCCACGAGGCCAAAAAAACCAAAGCCATTCTCGGCCTATCGTGGCTTAATCCCTACTTTTTGTCACTAAGGATTATAGCACCACCACTAGCTTCCCCTTCCCTTTATTATCCTCCATGTATTGGTGCGCTTCGGGCACTTGGTCTAGCGACCACACTCGGTCTATGTTTAGCGTGATCTTGCCGGTGGCTACTTCATCAATGAAGCCCTGCAGTAGCTCCTTACTCAGGTTCTCAATATCACCCATGTACACGGTAAGCCTGCCCATGGAGGGTATGTCCCCCATGGGCGTAAAGTCCTTCATGGTCCATTCGTTGCCCAGTATGCCGGTCATGCATACCGTACCCTTGATAGCAATGCACTTCAGCGAGTCCTTTAGCGTACGGGTACCAATTAACTCCAGCACCTTATTCACTCCTTCGGGATATAGGTTTCGCACCTGCTCGGCCACCGACCCGCGGTCAATCACCACGTGGTCCGCAC
>DMST01000314.1:20361-20661 GCA_003454975.1 Cytophagales bacterium
GCACCGTTGTCTAGCAGTGCCTGCGTCTTGTCCGGGTTGCGGGTGGTAGAGATCACCGATAGGCCCATAGACTTGGCTAGCTGGCAGCTCAGCATACCAATAGAGGAGGTACCTCCACGAATCAGCAAGGTCTCTCCGGCGGCTATGTCCAAGGCTTGGTGTAGGGAGCCGCTCACCGTTTGAAACATCTCCGGGATGGCCCCCAGCGTTTCCCACGGCAGTTCGCTTTGGAAGGGAAAGACAATCTCTTGGGGCACGAGGGCATATTCCGCGTAGCCCCCATCGAAGAAGCGGCCCATA
>DMST01000246.1:0-5085 GCA_003454975.1 Cytophagales bacterium
GGACTTTTACCTGACGGTGCTCAACCGGCAGGCATCGGAGTTGCTATTCGGTACCTATTTCGGTGAAAACGATCCGGGAGGGGGCTCCAGCGGAGACCACGTAGACGGTGGCACTAGCCGCTTTGACAAGCGGGGCATTGTGTATCAAAGCGTGTGCGCATCGTGCCAGGGTACCAATGGTTTTCCTACCACGGAAGACTCCTGGTCTAGAAACAATCTGGCGGGCAATTGCAACAACGCCACCTTCAAATACGATTTGGCCGATATTCGTGCCGCTTTCCGGACCAATACCCCAGAATTGAATGTGCCCGGAATCTCCACCGGTTGTGCTCCCTTCGAAGTGTTCTTTGAAAACTTTAGCCAAGGAGGCTTGGAGTTCGTGTGGGATTTTGGCGACGGTACTCAGATTGTGCAAACCGAGAAGCAAGATGTTACCCACGTGTTTGACTCCATAGGTACCTACCGGGTGGTTCTCACGGTGATTGATGCCAATACCTGTTCGGTACAAGATTCTGCAGTGGCGTTCATCAATGCTACCGAGGGCAACTTTGAAGTGGGCGATGACCCTACTATCTGTATTGGTGAGCAAGCTCAACTGAGTGCCTCGGGTGGGGTGCAGTATGTTTGGGTGCCACCCTTTGGGTTGTCAGACAATACTTCCCCTACGCCTACGGTGAGTCCTACACAGACCACTACATACCAGCTTACTATTACGGATGCTGCCGGTTGCCGGTATACGGACAGTGTCACGGTGGAAGTGATAGGGGAGATAGGTGCGGCCTTTACCAGTGCACAGACGGTGTTCTGTGCCGATGATAACGTGGTGACCTTTGCTAACCTGACTACCAACGGACTGGACTTCACCTGGGACTTTGGGGATGGGACCTCTAGTACCGAAGAAAATCCCATCCATGAATATGAGCAGGACAGTGTATACACCGTCACACTCACGGTAGAAAACGAAGGGTGCGAAGCGGTGTATTCTGAAAGGGTAGAAGTAGAACAGCTACTGGTGCCTACCATATTCACGCCGAATGGCGATGCCTACAACCAAACTCTTGAGATCAAGACCACCGAGCCGGTAGATCTGGCCGTGTTTGATCGTTGGGGTAAAATGAAGTATTCGGCGGAAGACTATCAGAATACCTGGGAGGCTCAGAATTTACCTGATGGTGTTTATTACCTCACCGTAACCCTGCCTACCGAGGAAATTTGCAAAGGAGTCATCCATATAAGCAGAGATTGATTAAAATCGATAGAAGGCGATTATTGCTGGTTAGATTTATGATTTCAAGAAAGTAAAGTAATTATCTTTACTACAGGGGCTTACCTAGTCCACGTTACCTTGGAATTGCCATCCTTATGAACCAGCGATGTTTTTTCATCATTCTCCTCCTTTTGGGGATGATAGGGTCAGTGCGTGTATTTGCTGATGCTTATCCTGCAAAGGGAGCTCTAGAATTTATTTCCAATAAAGGCCAATGGCCTGCTGCGGCCCTATTCCGGTCACACTTACCTGATGGAGGTTCCCTGTGGGTACAATCCAACGGATACAAGTTGGCCCTTCGCCATCCTGAGGATTCTCAATGGATCAGAGATCAGCACCTTCAGGGAGAAAAGGAGGGTAACCACCACCCTCGCCACCGCAGTATAGGACCGACCGATCGGCAGATACGATATGAGGCCATTGATGTTCACTTCCTGGGAGGAAGTGCAATAGGCTGGGAGCAGGAAGAACTGCTGAACTATCCTCACCATTACTTTTTAGGTAATGACCAGGACCAATGGGCCACGGATGTACCACTAAGCCAAAGGGTGCGAATGAGCGAGGTCTATCCTGGTATTGATTTCATTTTTTCCTCAGATGATGTACTTCCCAAATATGATTGGGTGTTGGCACCGGGAGCAGATCCCCACGCTATACGAATGAAATTCACAGGAGCACGATCTCTTGAGGTGGTAGAAAACCGGCTAGTTGTGCAAACCCAGTACCAGCAATGGGTGGAGGAAACCCCTTGGGCCTATCAAAAAGTAAACGGCGTACAAAAAGAAGTGCCTTGCCATTTTGTGCTTGATGGAGACATAGTCACCTTCAGTTTTCCCTATGGCTATGATCCTACACTTCCCTTAACCATCGATCCTGTTTTGGTCTTCTCCACCTATTCTGGATCTACTGCAGACAACTGGGGCTATACGGCTTGTTTTGATGATAGTGGTAATTTGTATTCTGGAGGAATTGTATTCACCTCGGGTTTCCCTACCACCCCCGGGGCCTTTCAGGAAAGCTGGTCTGGAGCCATTGATATTGGTATACATTGCTATGATAGTTTGGGAACCGGGTTGTTGTACGCCACCTATTTGGGCGGTGCAGGTCCGGAACTACCGCAAAGCTTATTGGTAGCTCCTGACAACTCTCTGCTGATATTGGGCATTACTAGTAGCAACGATTTCCCTATTACTGTGGGGGCTTACGATCCTATTTTCCACGGAGGACCCTACACCGAAGCCGGAGTAGCTATCGATTTCCCTAATGGAATTGACCTGGTGGTATCTCGTTTATCACAAGGCGGAGATGCCCTGATAGGTGCCACCTATTTAGGAGGCACAGGCAACGATGGACATAAAGTAGATTCTAGCGACCTACACTTTTTCTACGGGGATGATTTTCGGGGTGACATCATTGCTGACCAGGAGGGCAACCTGTACCTGGCCTCAGTAACCCAATCGAACGATTTTCCTACGACTGCTGGTGCCTATCAAGAAAGTTTAGGTGGGCAAACGGATGCTGTTCTGGTGAGCTTGCTCCCCGACCTAACGGCGCTTCGTTTTTCTACCTATCTGGGTGGGACCGAAGATGATGCTGCTACTTCCATTAAGCTGTCAGAATCTGGGGATGTACTTCTGGGTGGAGGAACTACCAGTGCTGATTTCACCGGTGTAATGGGGGGTGTCAGAGAAACCTTAGCAGGAGGAGTAGATGGATATGTTTCCTTATTTGATGAAAGAGGGCAGTTACTAGCCGGTACATTTTTAGGCACCGCTGCAGATGATCAGGTGTTTTTTATTGATGTGGATACCACTGGGCAGGTATATGCACTGGGTGCTACCTACGGGCAGTATCCGGTGGAAGGTAGTGTGATTTCGTCACCAAACAGTGGGCAGTTTTTGCACCAGCTTTCCCCCATGCTATCAAATACAGGTTGGTCAACCGCCATAGGGGCGGGCACCGGGGCTCCCGATTTTAGCCCTACTGCCTTTTTAGTCAACGAGTGTGGCAATATCTACGTGGCTGGTTGGTTCGGTAGCCTGAATGATGATTTTGGGGCCAGTAGCGTCAATTTACCTCTTAGCAGTGATGCTTACCGAAGGTCTACTGACTTCAATGATTTCTATTTGATGGTTCTTCATCGGCAGGCCACTGGCCTATTGTACGGTTCTTTCTTTGGAGAAATGAACACTACTCGAGGATTGGGCTGGGATCATGTGGACGGTGGCACTAGCCGCTTTGACAAGCGGGGTATCGTGTACCAAAGTGTTTGTGCCTCTTGCGGGGGCTCCAATGGCTTTCCTACTACCGCCAATGCGTGGTCTCGCCAAAACAGAGCGCAGCGATGCAACAACGCGGCTTTCAAGTTTGATTTCGCAGGTATAGAAGCGGCCCTAACCACGACTCCCGGTCCCGGTGGGGCCGGCAGGGTGGTAGGATGCGCCCCTTTTGAAGTAGACTTTGACAACCTGAGCGTAGGGGGCATTCAATACATATGGGATTTTGACGACGGAACCCAAATTGTGCAAAACGAAAAAGAAGGGGTTACCCATGTGTTTGAACCGGGTGTTTACGAAGTTTCGCTTACCGTAATCGATGAGAATACCTGTTTGGTAAGGGACACCGCTGTGGCTATCATAGAAGCGGGTGAAGGGATGTTTGCGGCCATCGGTGACCAGATGATTTGCTCAGGAGAACAAACGCAACTATCAGCGTCCGGTGGGGTAAGCTATACTTGGTCACCTGCATTCGGACTGTCAAATCCCAATTCGGCAACCCCAGTAGCGAGTCCTACCGAAACTACTCAGTACCAAGTGTATGTGCGCGATGAGGTGGGATGTGAGTATACTGACAGTGTTACGGTGGAAGTGGTTAGTGAAATTCGCGCAGAATTCACTAGCGTACAAACGGTATCCTGTTTCGATGACAACGTCGTGACGTTCGAAAACCTGACTATTAACGGAATGGACTTCCTTTGGGATTTTGGTGACGGCACTACCAGCGCAGAGGAAAACCCCATTCATACCTATCAAAAGGATAGCATATATACGGTGACGCTCTCTGCAGAAACAGATGGCTGCGAAGCAGTATTTGTAGAGCAACTAGAGGTAGAGCAATTACGGATTCCTACCATTTTCACACCCAATGGGGATGCTTACAATCAATCGTTGGAAATAAAAACCACCGAGCCAATAGATCTGGCCGTATTTGACCGGTGGGGCAAACTGCTCTACTCGGCTGAAAATTACCAAAATGACTGGGAAGCAACGGACCTTCCGGATGGGGTATATTATCTTATGGTGACCCTTCCGTCGGAAGAATTTTGCAAAGGAGTTGTGCAAATTAGCCGATACGAATAGTTAGGCCTTAAAATTTGCCATGGCTTCCAGGCAGCGTTTTTTTCGATGAACCCATAACGTGTAGGGGAGGGAGAAGAGGGCCAAGCCACTCCGTTTGAGGACGCCAATTTGCGCTACCGTAAGCGCATCCTGATAGGGCCCGGGATAGCCCACCAGGTTCACACCAAAAGTAGCAATGGGTGTTTGAATGACCGCGTCTACCACAATGCCCGCTAGCATAAAGTGGGGCCAAGATTTCCACTTACGCCGTTCGACTTCGGCTAGCACGGCCTCCAAAAAAGGATCTTCTTCATAAGTAGCCTCCAGGCTTTTGGCCTCATGAAACTGGATGTACTCCAGGTACTGATTCAGCAAACTTTCCTTGCCCAGTTTGGATTGATCCCCCGAAAAGAACACCCATTGCTTATCTCGGGCACGGGTAATGGCCACATTGAATACATCCCTTCGGTTGAGGTAGGG
>DMST01000246.1:5151-21300 GCA_003454975.1 Cytophagales bacterium
GGTAGGGGTACACCGATGGGTGCGTATCCGGGTCCACCGCGAAAGAGAGAAACATCTCGTCACGTTCGGCCCCCTGGAAGGCATAGGGTGTCCCCACTTGTATCTGGTGTCGCCGAATGTGGCCTATAGCAATTTGCTTACCCACCTCCATTCGCAGAAAATCAGCTTGGGCTGCAAACGGGGATAGGATGCCTAAAGAATGGGCTTCTTCATCAGGCAATTCCCGTTGCTCCTCTATCAGCGTTTTGATCCTCTCCAAGATCAACTCGGCCTCCGCTACATTTTGTCCCGTAGACTTTCGGGTACCTTCCGTTTCTACTAAATGCACTTCGGTAGGCTGGGGGAAAGGTCGCTGGGTCATGATTTGCAAGGCTTTATGATAGATATGCTCGTTGCTAAACCCAATAATGCTTGGGTGGCTGCGGTAGTGCTCTTGCAGCATCACTCCGTGGTGACCCGAGGCCAGGCGTGACAACCCAAGGTCCAGAATGCTCTCGTTCCGGTAGTCTGGCGCCTCCATAAAGCTTAGCTTGAGCTGCTCGGCCAGGGTGCGTTGCCGTACCCCAGCTAGGAAACTCACGTGCAGTAGCTGATTTACATCCCCCACGATCACGGCCCGCTTGGCCCGCTGTAGCACAGGCAGGGCGCTGGTGATATCACATTGGGTGGCCTCATCCATAATCACCACATCGAACAACTCCTTGATTATGGGTAGGTTCTGGTAGATATCGTTCAGGTTGACGAGCCAGATGGGAAATACCTGGGTAACAAGCCCAAAATCTGTTTGTGCATAGGCCGCTTGCGAATCGGCTAGATTTCGGGATTTGAGCGCTTTAAGAAAGGGCTGTAGTTTGGGGAACTCCGATTTTAGCTGCTCCATTTTGAAGCCTTGGCGTGCGCGTAGCATCAGCCCCTTCACCCGGCTAGTGTTGGCCTGTTGGCCTTCCAGAATCTGGGTGATTTTCCACAAGTTAGGCCCGCTACCTAGGCGGCGCGCATGGCGTTGGGCACTCCATTTTTTCCACCAGGCCCCTATACCCGAAACTCCCTCTGGAAAAGGTGCTTGTTGCCAAGGAGCATGTTTCAATTCTTGCTGTACCTTTTTTTTATAGACCTCCTCTGCCTGTGCCAGGGCCTTATATACTCGGTTGGCATCTTGCTCTAGCTCGGGCAGCTTTTTTCCGCGGTACGAAACCGGCGTTTGACTAGTAGTGAGGCGAAGGACCCGCTGCTGAAGCTGGCGTAGATACCCGCCGCCGCCTGTATGTACAATCAGGTCCCGGTCTTCAGTAAGCAGTTCCACCTTTTCCGCAATCACTTCCAAGGCTTCCTGATTGCGGGTAGCTATCAGTACGTTTTCCCCTCTGCCCAAATGCTCTAGGGCTATGTTGGCTATCGTGTAAGACTTACCGGTACCTGGAGGCCCTTGGATGACGGATAAGGGATAATGGCGAGCGTTGTGCAGAGCCTTCTTCTGAGATTCGTTAAGTGAGGCGGGGATTTCGAGCGGCTTTTGTGGTGCCTCGGTCAGGGAAGGGGTTTCATCCGCTAATAGCTGCCGAAGTGGAGCAGAAATTTCCTCCTCGGATAGTTTGCTCAGAGTTTCTGTTTCCGAGATTATGCCCAGCGTATCGCGAGACTGAGTGATGACGCCCAGACCGCCAGCGGATACCAATTTGATAGTTTGTGCCTTGCTCCGCCGCAATTTTTTCATAGCAGCTTCCCCTAAGCGGCTGGGGTAAAAGAGCGCTTCTTCCGTCTCGATGGCCGGTAAATGTTCTTGAAACCAACGGACTACCTCACCCACCGCTCCAAAATCTAGTGGACCACGAGGAACTAGCCGTTCAAAGGCATCGAGTCTAGCAGTTAAATCCTTGTCGTCTGGCAGTATAGACCGAAGCACGTATTGGTTGAGTTGCCTCCGCTGAAAAAGAATTCGGTAGTGTACTTCATCTCCCTCAGTGAATAGTTCTGTAGGATAGATGATAAGTGGTGCCATCAAGATTTTGGATCGCGCCACCTCCTCTTCCAGCCTGCCCGTGAGAAACAAGGCGCCTTGGATAAGGGTATATTCCTGTTGATTGACCAACAAGGATTTAACAAATTCTTCTGAATAGGCTTGAGGGAGTGGAAAATGCGGATAGAACCCCGTCAGAACCTGCTCTTCTCCCTCCAGCCATTCCGGGTCCTCCACCTTTTTGCCCATGAAATCGGCAATTACCAGCGCGCGGTTGTCTGCCTGGTAGCACTGGCGTAGGTAGGTAATCTTCGAGGCTAATTTGTTGGGAGGATTATCCATGGGGATCCGATCAGAAGATCCTAAATTTAGAAAGGCTGGTGTTAAAGTAAGATAGGTGGCCTATTTTTCGATCAGGTGCCATTTGATCCGGCGTTTTTCAAATTCAGGAGTGGATTCAGTTTCAAAACGATACTCGTTATATGAGCGATTTGATGCAAGTAGAGCTACGCAACCTTCAGATAGAAGATTATCGGGGTTTGGTACGTACCATGAAGAAAGCGTACCCCAACTGGGAGGACTCCTTCTGGCGGGAAGCGCAGGTTAAGAAGCTACTCGAAATTTTTCCTGAAGGGCAGCTGTGTGTGCTGGTGAACGGAAAAGTAGCCGGCGCGGCGCTATCGCTGATGGTAGACTACGACCGTTTTGGTGACAACCATACCTATGCACAAATCACGGGGAACGAGACTTTTTCTACCCATACCGAGAATGGCGACGTGCTCTATGGGATCGATCTGTTTATTCACCCGGAATTCCGAAGCTTACGGCTGGGCCGCAGGCTGTATGATGCCCGCAAGGAGCTGTGCGAGTTGGATAACCTAAAGGCCATCGTGGCCGGGGGACGGATCCCTCATTACAAGGAACACGCTAAAGAGATGACCGTGCGCCAGTACATTGCCAAGGTGCGGCACAAGGAAATTCATGATCCGGTCCTAAGTTTCCAGCTGGCAAATGATTTCCATATCATCAAAGTCATCAAAGGCTACCTGCCCGGCGATGAAGATAGTCTGGAATTTGCGGTGTTGATAGAGTGGAACAACGTGTACTACGAAAAGGAGGAAATGCCCGTTTCCATAACCAAATCGGTGGTGCGGTTGGGGCTGATCCAGTGGCAAATGCGTCCGTTTGAGAGCATGAATGCTTTATGTGAACAGCTGGAGTTTTTTGTGGATGCGGTAAGCGGTTACCAAGCAGATTTCGCCCTGTTCCCGGAGTTTGTGGAAGCTCCTTTGATGGCGGAATTCAATGGTCAGTCCGAGGCAGACGCCATCCGAAACCTGGCGGTCTACACCGAGCCGCTACTGAATAAATTTAGGGAGTATGCAGTGGCCTACAACGTGAATATCATTACCGGCAGTATGCCCTTTGTAGAGGACGACGGGCGTCTGCTGAACGTTGGCTACCTCTGCCGCCGCGACGGTAGCTACGAGCGATACGAGAAGCTACACATTACGCCCTCAGAAGCCCAGGCCTGGGGCATGGTGGGTGGCCACAAGCTCAAAACCTTCGATACTGATTGCGGCCAGATTGGCATTCTCGTTTGCTATGACGTGGAGTTTCCAGAGCTACCCCGACTGCTGGCGCAAGATGGTATGCAATTGCTCTTTGTGCCCTTCCTTACCGATACTCAAAACGGCTATACCCGGGTGCGTAATTGTGCCATGGCCCGGGCCATCGAGAATGAATGCTACGTGGCCATTGCCGGTGCGGTGGGCAACCTGCCGCGGGTGAACAACATGGACATTCAGTTTGCCCAGTCGGCCGTTTTCACGCCCTCTGACTTTTCATTCCCCACAAACGGAATTAAGGCTGAAGCCACTCCCAATACAGAAATGACGCTGATTGTGGATGTGGATCTGGGCTTGCTCAAAGATCTGCACCACTACGGCAGTGTACGCAACCTGAAGGACCGCCGTACGGACATTTATGACCTAAAGCTAAAGCGGGTTAGTAAGACCGTACAAAAGTCCGGTATGCCGATAGAACTGGTCACGGAGACCACGAACGATCCCTTGTAATCCAGGCATAAACTGGTAGGCCGCACATCAGCAGGATAAACCCCAGGAATACACTCTCCTGTCCGGTGCCATACACCGCCCAAAGAGAATAAATAAAGGCCAGTGCCGCGATGGCTGCCCAGCGAACACGGTGTGAGCCCAGGCTTTTTTCTTCTGAACGGAAAGACAACCAAAGCAAACCTGAGGCAGAAAATAGGTAGGGGAGAAGATTGGCAAGGGTGGAAAGTAGCACAATAAACTCGAACTGCTTTACCAGAGATTGGGTGTAATTCATGGCGATAAGGGCCGTAATCAAAGCGCTACTTAGAATTAAACCACGATCGGGTGCCCCTTTGCCGTTGGTATGGGCAAACACAGCAGGGAATAGCTTTTGTTTTGCGGTGGCCAAGGGCAGTTGGCCGATTATCAGAACCCACCCGTTGAGTGCTCCTAAGCAAGAGATGGCCGCGCAAAAGGCGACAAAACTGCCTGCCCGTTCGCCTAGCAGTATCCGGGTGGCCTCCGCAAAAGGGGCCTCCGAAGTGGCCAGCGTCTCGGTAGGTACGAGGCCCATCACGGCGGTGCTACTCAGGATAAATAAGGCAGAAGCCACTAGTGTCCCTATCAGCGTAGCGCGGGGAATATTCCGGCGGGCGTTTTTGATCCTGCGTTCAGGCACGGTGGCTGATTCCAGGCCTAGAAAACTCCACAGGGTGAGCGCTGCTACCGCCGATGAGGCTGACCATCCTGTGCCCGGCTGTATGGAAGGCCCAAGAGTAGGTTGAATATTCGGCGTGTCAAAGAAAAAAATGCCAACGCCTGCCATGAGCACCAGTGGCAATAGCTTTATGACCATGGATACCATCTGGAACCGCCCGGCACTGGCTAGCCCTTGTAGATTGAACACCGTGACTAACCAAATGGCCCCAACGGTATACACAGCACCTTGCCAGGGTACTGCACTAAGGGCAGGGAAAAAGTAACTACTGTAGCTGGTGAAGGCCACAGCAGTGGCAGCAGATCCCACCCACAGGCTGATCCAGTAGCCCCAGGTAATGAAAAAACCCGCAAAATCGCCAAATGTGGAGCGTGTGTAAGCAAAAGGGCCTCCGGCTAACGGGATGGATCGGCTCAGCTGCGAAAAGGTAAAAGCCAAAGCAAGGGCGCCCAAGGTGCTCAAGCCCCAGCCCCAAAGGCTGTGTAACCCATACGGAGCCAGCGAGGCAGGCAGTAGAAATATGCCGCTACCAAGCATGTTGCCCATCACCAGGGCCAATAAGAACCAGAAACCAAGGGGACGGGTGGAAGGGGGGCTGCTCATAGAAGAGCTAGAATACGGAAATTCTGGGAGGGTACTACTACCAAAGTGCCGGAACTCAATTCTGCCCCTGGTTATTCTGATTAGAATTTTTCTGAGTGGGCGGCCCTCCCTGGTGGGCAATGGAGTAAGACAAAAAAACACTTCACCCCGTTATTAGATAAAAGAACAGGATGGTTTACCTACGCCTTTTCTTTCGTCTTTTGGAGTAAGAATAGGTATAAATGAGCGAAAGGCCTCGCTCTGCAAATTGTACTGCCGGCACGAGCGTGCCATCAGAATAAGCCAAATAGTACGTGTCAGGCCGAACACTCATAAACCCTCGAATGCTATAGTTTTCCAAGAAGGTATATTCTAATCCAACTACCGGCATGGTGTATGGCAGAAACCAGTACATGTAATGAACGCCACCTACCAAAGTGAAATCCAGCCATTCGGTACCTGAGTACCGCACGTACACGTATTCGGGGAAGTGCAAGGAGAGCCCTTCAAAGCCTATTGCTTGGTACAAACTAGTATTCTCTGATAAACCCACGTGTAGCTTAAGCCCAGTACTCCAAGGCCCCTTGCGGTACAAGGGTAGGTTTACCCCTACCATCGCCAGCAAACTTGACACCCTGCCCGTGTCGGTAGTCTGCTGGTAACGAGGATCAGCGTCTAGCCATCTGTTATCAACTAAAGTGCTATTGCCTAAAGGATCACCAACAAATTGGTAGTTCAAGTCGACCCATTTGTACTGCCCGTCTATCATGACCCCAAAGCGGTCCTGTGACTTTCGTTGTGCCAATAGGCTTCCACTAATGGAAAGTAGCACCAAAGACCAGAGTAGTATTCTTTTTTTCATAGTCTCATTTTCCAGAGTAGTCCTTGATCACCACTCACCAAAAAGGTAGAATCAGTCAGCATCTGGACGTTATAAAAAATGTTATTGAAACCATTAGTCTCGGCTAGGAATAATTCATGCCAAATACCCTCCTCGCCAATGTCTACATTGGCGGCTATAGTGTGATCTCCCACACATATCACCCGACCTCCCATGCCATCTACCGCGTGATATTCTAGATTGTGACGGAAATATTCCCTTCGCGGATTGCCCTCCAGGCCTGAGATAAAGCCATCTTTCTCTACTGTTACCATATAGGAGTCGCTAAGGTACAGGTCATTGGGAGTGCCAAATGATCCCGGAAACTGTACCGACTCACGGCTATATAAGTTTAGCCCAAAAGCAAAGTCGGGTACATATCCATCTTCATTGTTGATGACTATGAGGGAATCATAAAGGAAGATGCGGTGTAGAGACTCCCAATGCAGCGAGACCGACCCAATCGGGAGAAACCACTCTCCCTGATTGGTCGAAATTGATACTTCACAATCGAAGTTGAAGCAGTCTACCTCTACTCCCAATCCTTGTGGAGTTACCCCTACATAATCTACCTGCCAGAGACTCCGGTCACTCCAGGTAAGTCCTCCATCTTGTGTCCGGTAAATAAACCCATTGACCTGGCAGATGCCCTGAGTAGCATTAAAGAAACCCAATTGCTGCACATTTCCATGTTCAGCTACCTGGATTGATTGCCAGGTGGCCCCACCGTCGGTAGTACGGTACACCCATGGCCCCTTACCAGCGGCAAAACCAATTTGCGGTTCGATGAAAGTGAAGTGATGGATGTCTCCTGCACCAGGAATGGATAGATCTTCTTCTATTACTACGATGGGGATCACCTCAACAATTTTAGGTTCGCAAGCCGTAAGGGAAAGCCCCCATAGCAACCAGGCAAGAATTGAGATAAGTGAGCGAGGATGAATAGTCTGAACCACGGTTGATCAGTTGTTAATCTATTTCCCAAACTTATGTTCTGATGTGTGTTGGAAAAAGGGCCAAAAAACGGCGTTTACCCACGGGTATTTTTGGTAGAGCAAAGGGGTTAGGAGGTTGATCGTAGCTCCTGGGCATTAGCCCATTTCGGGTAACGCATTGGCTGAAAAACATTAGCTTGCGAGATGGCCTATTCCATCCATGAAAACATAAAACAGGCGAGCACGATGCCCGCTGACTTTTATCTGGATTCTGAAGTGTTTACCCGCAGTGCAGAGTCCATATTTGCCAGATCCTGGCATTTTATTGGGCAAAGTGCGGAATATCCGGCTACGCTGAATGCCTTTCCACATACTCTGTATCCGGGCTTTTTGGAAGAGCCCATACTACTTACCCGTACCCCAGAGGGTATGCGCTGCCTGAGCAATGTATGTACCCACCGGGGCAACCTGCTGATGGCCGATGCAGGCAAGCACCGCCAAATTGTATGCGGCTACCACGGCCGTAGGTTCAGCTTGGAAGGCCAAATGACCCATATGCCCGAGTTTGGTGAGGTAGAGGACTTTCCGGCAGCCTGCGACCACCTGGCTCAGTACCCGCTCGAAAACTGGAACGGCTTTTATTTTACCTCTCCCCAACCGGCTTTCCCCTTCTCCGAAATTGCCGAAGTGCTGGACCACAAGGTGGGCTTTCTGCCCTGGGAGGAGTTTCGGTTCGATGCCACCCGCTCTCGTGATTATCTGGTGAAAGCCCACTGGGCCTTATATTGTGACAACTACCTGGAAGGCTTCCATATTCCCTTTGTGCATCCAGACCTCAATGCTTTGCTAGACTTTGGTAGCTACTACACCGAGCTTTATCCCTATCTCAACCTTCAGGTTGGTCTGGCTGATGGAGCCACTGAAGTATTTGAGCTGCCCAGAGACCATGAAGACTACGGCAAGCAGGTGGCCGCCTATTATTTCTGGATTTTTCCCAACCAGATGTGGAACGTGTACCCCTGGGGCCTTTCGGTAAATGTATTGCAGCCCTTGGGCCCGGCCCGTACCAAGGTGTCCTTCCTCAGCTATGTTTGGGACGAGAGTAAGCTGGCCGAAAGTGCAGGGGCTGATTTGGACAAAGTGGAGAGGGAAGACGAAGCCGTGGTAGAAGCTGTGCAACGCGGACTTCGTTCCCGGCACTACACCCGTGGCCGGTATAGCCCTACCCGTGAGCAGGGCGTGCACCATTTTCACCGGCTACTCAGTCAGTTCTTGGACTGAGCCCATTTAGCCGGGCGGTGCAGCATAATGGCCGCCTGAAAAGTAAACTGGAACTGGTGGGTGGGTAAGTCGGTGGCCATTAACCCCTGGCCGGGAGGCAACATCGGTAGGTCTAAGGCCGGCAATTCCAACGGGGTAGTAAGCCGTGAGTGTGCCCCCACTTTGAAATAGAGCCAGCGGTGCGCGCGAATGGCGTATTGCAGGCCACCCCAAACACCACCGCCCCATTGTGGATCACCCAATTCCAAAAATTGTTGGGTAATGGGGTCATAATCCAGCAAAATGAAATGGGAGTGAATCGCACCCAATCCCACTTGTGCTTCCAAAGAAGACAGTCGCTTAAGGTAGGGGTCCGGAGGCAGGATGTAATACCCCGCCATGACGGCCACATCGTTGAGCCGCAACTCATGCGAGAGATAGGTGTCCGAGCCAGGAATCCAGTAGGCCCCATCGTACACAAAACCTAGAATGGAGCGTACCCCCACCGACCATCTGGGGGCTACGTCCGTCCCAATACCGAGAGAAAACCCACCGTTGGAGCTGAAATCGGAGTATTCGTAGATTCCTTGCCCGGCCGCACTTAGGTAGTTATTAAGCGTTTCTTGCTGGTTCAGTGACCAAAAGGGGAAATGATACCCGAATGAAACCGAGACAAGGTTAGGGGCAAACAAGGTTTTGAAAGAAGGAATAATGTCATAAAGACCGTTCCAGGTATTGGGATTCTGACGCCAGATTTCCCGATCCAATTGCAGGTACTCTTCTGGTTGGGCCAATAAAGTGTAGCGGGACATCCAAGGGTAGGCCTCCGTCATGTAGAGATCCTGCTGCCCATAGATGCGGTAATTTTTGTAAGGGACTGTAACTAGTCCGTGGTATACGCTATTGAAAACAATCCCCATAGGAGCAGCTATACCGAGGGTGATGAGCAAGGCCAGGCCATTCACATCGTTGGTAGTAACCGCTAGTGCTGGGGGAGTAGCCCAGATGGCGGTGCGGAGATATCCTAGGGTGGCAGCTCTCAAAATTCTGGGATTTTTCCGTAGCTGGATCGTCTTAATGTCCTCTATGGGAATCTTCAATACATCTCCATCCTCCAGTACCCAATAGGTATTTGGTAGTACCCATAGTTCGTCCATTCCAGCTACTAACAGCAGGCCCTCCACCAGAGTATCGTCCATCTTTGTCACCTTAACCGAACGAGCCTGATACTGCCAAAAATCCTGTATCGATTGCCAATGGCCATTTGTAAGCCCTGAGGGGGTTTCTCTTTGGGCTTTGGCTGGCGTGGCAATGACAATGCTAGCCATTATTAGAAAAATCCAAGGCCAAATCGAATATCGGTGGGGTGTAAATGCCGTCTGTAAAAGCTTCATGGTGTTGCGTGGGTAATTTTTTCAGCTTTCGTAAATATCACCATTTAGACAGTATTCTACCATGATAAGAACGATTGCTCGTTTGGGGGTGTGCATTATGGCACTGTTGTCCACCACCCTTTCTTCTGCATGGGCGCAGGCCAACTATGTTGCTGAGAATTACGATAAGTATGAGTATTTCATCCCTATGCGGGACGGACTCAAGCTTTATACCGCAGTGTATGTGCCTAAGGCTAAGGGAGAAGAGTATCCCATTATGATGCAGCGTACCCCGTACAGCTGCCGGCCCTATGGAACAGAGAATTATCCACGCCGGTTAGGACCCAGTAATTTCTTGATGGAGGAAAAATTCATCTTCGTATATCAAGATGTGCGCGGTAGGTACATGAGCGAAGGGACCTACGACAATATGCGTGGTCATATCCCGAAGAAAAAGCGGAGAGAATTTGACGAGCAGTCTGACACCTTTGATACCATTGAATGGCTTCTGAAAAATGTAGAAGGACACAATGGTAAGGTAGGTATGTGGGGTATTTCCTACCCGGGCCACTACACCATTGCCGGAGCCATAGACGCCCACCCGGCTCTGAAGGCAGTATCGCCACAAGCACCCATCGCTGACTTCTTCTTTGATGATTTTCACCACAACGGTGCATACTTACAAAGCTACTGGTTGGCTACCGCTGTATTTGGCTACCAAAAGGACTCCCTGGTGCAGCAACCTTGGTACCCTTTCGTAAATCCGGGCACTCCAGACGGTTACCAGTTTTACATGGACATGGGACCACTAAAAAATGGGGATGAATACTATGGCGAAGACAACGAGTTCTGGCAGCAGCTGAAGGATCATCCGAATTACGATGAGTTCTGGCAATCGCGTAGTGTAATACCTCATTTGCAAGATATCACCCCTGCAGTCATGACCGTAGGCGGCTGGTTTGACGCCGAAGACCTTTACGGGCCACTTACTATCTACAAGACAGTAGAGCGCCGAAACCCCAATACCTACAATACCATTGTGATGGGGCCCTGGAGCCATGGAGACTGGGCCCGTGAGCGGGGTTACCAGGCAGTATCCAATGTGGTATTCGGTGATAGCATTAGCACATGGTACCAGCGCGACGTGGAGTATAACTTCTTCACCACCCACTTGAAAGGAAAAGAGAACGCACCATTGCCTGAGGCCTATATGTTTGATACCGGGTTGAAGGAGTGGAAGCGGTACGATACCTGGCCTCCAGTGGATGCCCCCTTGGTTACCTTCTATTTTGGCGAAGACGAACAATTACTCACCGAGCCTGAGGAAGAGGCCGAGGAGGTTGCTTTTGAATATGTGAGCGACCCAAACAAACCTGTGCCCTACACAGACGAGGTGAAGGTGGTATTTACCCCCCGCAAATACATGGCCGATGATCAGCGTTTCGCGGCACGTCGTCCAGATGTGTTGGTGTTCCAGACTGAGCCTTTGGAAGAAGACCTTACGCTGTCTGGTGAAATCCTGGCCAAGCTATTTGTGTCTACCACCGGTACCGATGCGGATTGGGCAGTGAAACTGATTGATGTGTATCCTGCGGATCATGAAAATTATGAGCAGAACCCTCCACACATTAAAATGGGAGGGTACCAGCAAATGGTCCGCTCTGAAGTGATGCGCGGCCGCTTCCGGAATAGCTTTGAGAATCCTGAGCCCTTCGTTCCCGGGCAGGTCACCGAGGTAGATATCCAGTTGCAAGACATCCTACATACCTTCAAAAAGGGCCACCGAATCATGATTCAGGTGCAGAGTACTTGGTTTCCACTGATTGATCGTAATCCACAGAAATACGTGGACAATATCTTTTACGCGGACGAAGAAGACTTTATCAAGGCCGTACACCGGGTATATGGTAATAGCTCCATTACCATCGGTAATTTTGACATCCCCGATGTACCCCAATCACGGGTAGAGTAATTCAACTACGCCCAAGCAAGCAAAAGCCCCCACCGAACCGTTGTTCGATGGGGGCTTTTCATTTGTTCAGTTACGCGATTCTCCCTTAGTGGGCGGCCACTTTTTCCTTTTCTATTTTGAAGTACTTCTCAAAGGTGCGCTGGTCAATCATTTTTGACGCGCCACCGCCTTTTCCCCAGGCTGGGTGTACCTCATAGAGCCCATTAAAACTACGGCCTTCGTAGATCTGGTCTTTCTTGAAACCCCGTATTCCTGATTGCGATGAAGGCTCAGCAAAGCATCGGAATTTTATCTTAAATCGATCCATACAGTTTCCTCCGGTCTAGTCACTCCCATGTAAGAAGGGGGCGCGAAAATAAACGTCTAATTGCAGTGGATGTTCCCTCCAAATCGTGCTTCCTGCCGAAAAGTTTTCCACCTTCCATATGAAGGGAAATATGCCCCATTTTGTCTATGTATGAAGGCCTAATCATATGATGGGAAGATGAAATATGACTTTTCAAAGAAAGATTCGCCTTATGCCCAAATATTGTTGAATTATTAATTGGTAACGGGTGCATTGTCTGGGAAGAAATGCATAAAAAAGACGTTAAAACACTGATTATTAGCTGATAAGGCGGGAATTTCTTTTCAAAGAAGCAGGCAAATTCAATTCTTTTTTGTAAGATTTGTATACACAATCCTATTTCCTACTGAGTCGTTTTTATTCTATTACCTTCCTTATTGTGTTATGCAGGACATATTAGAGTTGATTGAGATTGCTCGCAAAAAAGGGCAACGGAGTATTCAATTGGTGAATCAAAATTTTCGTAAAAAGGAGATTTCCAAGGACAATCAATTGTACGAAGGTTTGGTCAACGGTGAATTCACTACCGATGATGAAGCTGCGCATAAAATGTTTGGTGCCGATCCTGGAAACCGGAACTTCCGAAACGCCAAAGGTAAACTCCGCCAGAAGTTATTGAATCACATGTATTTCCTTGATTATGACAAGGAAAGCTATACCCTGTATGAGAAGCAGCGGTACGAATGCATGCACATGTTGCACCACTGCGAAATTCTACTCCATGAAGGAGCCAGAGATATCGCCTACCGCATGCTACCGACGCTCATCAAAATCGCCCAGGAGTTTGAATTGGTAGATGTGGTCATTCGCGCCATGACCCTGCTGCGTAAC
Source organism: Cytophagales bacterium (assembly GCA_003454975.1). Lineage (GTDB taxonomy): Bacteria > Bacteroidota > Bacteroidia > Cytophagales > Cyclobacteriaceae > DMST01. The sequence continues at coordinate 18,063 of DMST01000246.1, forward strand.
GAATATGCTGAGCAGGGTAAAACCACCCTCTTCTCAGAAGTAAATCAAGAACTGGCTACCTACCGCGAATTCCAAAAAGTAGTAGAAGAGTGCGAAGAACTGTATCACCAATCGCTGGTGTATATAAACAAGTCGCTCAGCGCCCAACAAGAGGTGATTGATTCCATTCCGTTGGACATCCAGCGAATCTTCAATTTTGCAAAAGAACACCAGAGCCCCTATCTGGATGTTATTGCTAGTCGACTATCGCTGATCTACAACAAATTGGTGTGGAACTTCGAAGACAACATATCGCTGTGCGGTACCCTGGAGCAGAAATACCTGCAGGGGCATAATCATGAGATTAACGTTCCCATACAGAAAGGCGAAGTTGCCTTTGAAAAGATGTCTGCCTACTTGTACCTAGAACAAGTAAAAGAAGGCAGTATATACGCAGAAGAGGCCTGGGAGCTATATAAAAACGGCCAGTTAGACTGGTTTCTCTTTGGCGAACTCTATTTCTTGCTCCTGATGAAGGGCGAAAATTTTGATGATGCCACTGAGATATACCGCAAGGTGCGCACCAACAAAAATTACGGCAACCTGTCCGAAGATGACCAGGAGCGTTGGCAGATTTATCGGGCATATTTGCTATTCTTCAATGATACCAAACTACTGCGTTGGGGCTTCGATACCGACGAATTCATTGCCAATTCGCCTAATTACCCACGCGAGCTTACGGGATACAACATCGCTACCCTGGTGGTACAATTTCTATACCTATTCCGCGAGGGCGATGTGGATGCTATCCGTCAGAAAATAGAAGATATAGGCCAGTACAACTCAGTACATTTGGATAAAAGGCATAATTACCGGAACAGTATTTTCATCAGGCTGTTGTCCATCATCGAACAGAAAAACTTCGATTATCAATCGGTATTCGAAAAGGGGCAAAACTACCTGAAGAAACTACGCCGAACAAAGATTCCGGTAGACCGGCTCATGGATATGGAGGTGATCCCCTACGAGCACCTGTGGTTGACTGTCCTGGATATGCTGAAGACCAACAAAATGTACGTACACTACCGGTTTTACAATACCAACTCCCAAGTGGGATAATCAGGATTGGGGAGCATTGCTCCCCATTTTTTTTGCCAACTGGGCTAGCGCCTCCTCAGAACTAACCGCCTGCAATTGCTCAAAGAATACCCGCTCTTCCTTACGAATATGGGTTTCTAGCATTCGGCCAAAAGTATCCGATACCTCCAGGTTTTGAGGGTATCGCTCTACACCTTGCCATTGCTTACGCAAAGCCTGATGTTCTGTCTTTAATTCCTGTACCAGGACTTGTAGCTCCTCAAATTCTTCAGCGAACGGGAACAACACGTTCTCTTCTAAGGTTAAATGATCTTCGATCAGATCGCGCCACAACCGTTTAGCATAAGCCACTTTCCCTTCAGGATCAGTGGGAAGTCCCTTGTAGGCGGGGGCATCTCGTTTCAGCAGTTGAGCCACCATTAGCATCTGGTGATGCTCACGCGATGTGGGAATCAAGGAAGGATGGCGCTTCATAGGGGGTGAGGATTATAAGAGACAATAGTACTGCGGTCTGGCCGAATATTGAAACAAATTGTGAGGAACATAGGTATTGCCAATACCCTGTACTAGGTTTGCAACTAGGGATTGTAAAACCCAGGTACAGGTAGGGTAATCCAGTATACGTCATTAAGATATGAATCCTAACGAATTTCTTTATCAATATTTAAATAATCCTAGTCCCACCGGCTTTGAAAGTGCAGGGCAGCAAATTTGGTTAGACTATTTAAAGCCCTTCGTGGATGAGTTTTTTACAGATAATTACGGAACCGCAGTAGGGGTAATCAATCCTGGCCAGGAGAAATCTGTGGTGATTGAGGCTCATGCAGACGAGATTAGTTGGTTTGTCAACTACATCTCTGACGATGGATATATCTACGTACGCCGCAATGGTGGGTCTGATCATATGATTGCCCCAAGTATGCGGGTAAACATCTTTACCGAAGAAGGTAAAGTAGTACCTGGCGTTTTTGGGTGGCCGGCCATTCACGTGCGTCACGACGAGAAAGATCTAAGCCCAACCCTTAAGAATATTTTTGTAGATGTGGGTGCCCGCAGCAAGGCTGAAGTGGAGGAGTTGGGTATACACGTGGGTGCGGTGATGACCTTCCAGGACGAACTCATGGAGATGGGTGACTTCTATGTGGGCCGCGCACTAGACAACCGAATGGGGGGGTATATGATTGCCCAAGTTGCCCGCAAACTAAAAGAAGAAGGCCAAAAATTGCCTTTTACATTATATGTGGTCAATGCAGTGCAGGAGGAGATTGGGCTGCGCGGAGCACAAATGATTGCCGAAAGGCTCAAGCCTAACCTTGCTATTGTGACGGACGTCTGCCACGACACCTCTGCACCACTGTACAACAAGATTGTGAGTGGCGACCAAAAGGCAGGCAAAGGACCGGTGCTAACCTACGGCCCCGCGGTTCACAACAACGTGCTTCAGTTTATTCGCCAGATAGCTAACGAAAACGAATTGCCCGTGCAGCGGGCCTCGGCTTCCCGGGCTACTGGTACCGATACGGACGCCTTCGCATATTCGAATGATGGTGTGCCTTCGGCTCTGATTTCTTTGCCCCTGAAATACATGCACACTACCGTAGAAATGTGCCACAAACAGGATGTGGAACAGGTAATTAGCCTCATCTACGAGACGCTGCTTCAGATGCCTTCCGAAATCGATTTCAAGTACTTGCACTAAACCATCTGCTCGAATCCCGTACATTTAGATATATGGTTACGCCGACGAACCAGGAGCTCCGTACGGTTACCGATCAGGTGAAACGTACGGTCTCGTTTGTGCCTGCGCCTAAGCGGGTAGTATCACTAGTTCCCAGCCAGACAGAGTACCTCTTTGACCTGGGACTCAATCAGGAGGTGGTGGGTATCACCAAATTCTGTGTTCACCCGAAAGAAAAATTTAAGGTGACCGAAAAGATCGGTGGCACCAAGCGATTCCAGTTCGATAAAATAGAGCGGCTACAGCCCGATCTGATTTTAGGTAACAAGGAGGAGAACTATCAGCAAGGCGTTGACCGGTTGGCGGCTCGCTTTCCCGTGTGGCTTAGTGATATCATCACCCTTCCCGATGCGCTGGATATGATGCGGGCCATTGGAGATTTGGTAAATAAAACGGAACGAGCTCGGGAGATTGTGGGCCGTG
>DMST01000394.1 GCA_003454975.1 Cytophagales bacterium
CCCACCACCATCACCTATTCCTACGTGATGTCGGCCGGTACCCGCTACCAACTGCAGCTAGACACCGAGTCTGGCAACGCCAGCGACTGGATTCTGGCCGTGTACCCCAGCGAGGGGGGCATGCCCATCAAGCTACAGCCAGTGGCCACCAACCACGGCCAGCGGTTTGAATTTGATTGCCGCCAAACGGCTATATTCTACATGGACCTAACGGCGGCTTCGGCCGAGGTGGGCTGTGCCAACCTGCAGCTACGGTTCAAGCAGGACGTACCAGGACTGGTACATTGCAGCCGCAACTATGCCGAAGAACTGGAGGAGCGCCGCCGGGGGGAAGAGCTAGACTTCCTGAAAACGTTTCAGGTACGCAGTAACGAGGACCCTCAGGGGCGGCCCCACTTCACTCAGTTCTCTTATATTTTGAAAAAGGGGGACTACTACGAGTTTCAAATGGAAGATGATCCCGTACTGGGTACAGAGTATGAATTTACACTCAGTGACGACAACAACGAACCCATCCCTTTGCGCAAGGTAGAAACCGAAACAGGAGCTACGTACCACTACCTAAGCCCGTCCTCGGGGGTGGTGTATTTAAACTTTCATAACAACCAAGGTGAAGCAGGATGCGCTTCTATGCACTTGAAAGTAGAAACAGAAGAGGACCGGGAGCAACGACTAGGCCGCGGTGGGCAAAACCGATAAAGCAGAAAACCAGCTACACTTTGCCCGTCCAGGATTCCCCGGCGGGCTTTTTCTTTTGTTTGGCAAAATTCAACCTCCTGAACTTACGCCAATTGCACAAGCAATAACTGGATGAGTCCGATTAGGAAACCGAGTATACCTCCCAAAATCTCAATAAAGCGGAATTCCTTCTTCATGATAGAATAGAGAATCTCTTCCAGCTTGTCAGAGCTAAAGTTGGTCACCTTCTCTTTCACCACCTCGGCCACATCTATCCGGGCTTCCAGCTCATTGCCCAGTGTATCTACCAGCCCGGGCAGCATCAGCTCAAACTCCTCCATCAGCGTACCCTTTATCTTACCCTTGGTTTCGTCATTGAGGAACATGGCCAACATGGGCATACTCGCAGGCAGTTTTTCTTGCAAAAACAGGTCAATGCGATTCTCAATCACACCATTCAGCTTGGCCGTTACTTCAGGCTTCCCTATCTCTTGTTTTACGTCCTCTACCGAGAACAATTCCTGGCTCACAATGGCCCCCAGGCGTTCGGCCAACACTCCTTGGCGTTTGGGAAAGATGCCCTGGATAGTCATAAAGCCCAAGTTGACCGGATTTCGGGGATGAAACAGCATCTTCACCGCAATGAAGTTGGTGATGTATCCGGTAAGCGCAGCGATAAACGGTAGTAAGTAGATTAGCATAGTACAATAGCCATTTGCGCGGCAAAAATAGAAAGATTGCCCAATTAGCCTCCACTCTAAACCGCAAGCTTGCCGAATGGTTCGAGGTTTACCGCCTGAGTATGGGCACGAGTATGGTGGAGGACAGCCTCAAGGGATGAGCAGGTTTAGATTTCAGAACACCGAATTTAGTAAAAGGCCTTTTTCTGGTACGGAAGGCTACGCGTCCCGGACTGCGCGTCCCGGACTACGCGTCTCGGACCTTGTCTGTAATCTCAATTCTAGTCCCTATCTTCTCACTTCTTTTTATATTGCCTCCAAACCTCCTGAATTATGAACGAGAATCGACGTGGTGTTTTCCTGGGTTGCTTTGGGTTACTGCTGGTAGTGGCTTTTTTCTTAGGCCTGCCCACGTTTATTTATTTTCAGTTCTTTCATAATCAGGAGTCCGATTGGTCCTTCGATCTGTCCTTTGAAGGAACCCCTGACTATCTGGAGCTTGGACAAGAATTCCTGTACTTTGATCCTCAAGAAGCTGTCCTGTATGCTGATTCTGCCTTAGCAGAGGAGAAATCTCCCGAGGCGTATGATTTGAAACTACAGGCCCAAGCTGGTTTGGAGGACTGGGAGGGCATTCTAGCCACGGCAGCTGATGTTCTTACGATGGAAAGCAAGGAAGACCAAGCTATGGTATTCCAAACTGCACCTGGGTATTTGCCTTCGCCAGAGGCAGACCAGACCCTGGACTTCATGATGGAAGAACTGGTATTCATTGTCGCCTACGACGATTGGACCACCGTTTCGTACGATTTGGCCCTACTCAACCCCACAGCAAATATCTTCTTCCTGGAAAAATATCTGGCCTGGGGAGGAGAAGACCAGTACGTGCTGATAGATTTGGTGGAGGCACTGCAAACCGCTGAACGGTATGAGGAAGCCATCGTAGTCGGCAATCAATACCTAACCTCCTACGGTGAAGATGACGTGATGCTCAACAATGTGGGCTACTGCTACTATCGTATGGGTGACTTCGACCAGGCCCGCAACTATTTCTCGCAATCTGCCGAACTCGGCAATGAGTCCGCCCTGCGCAACCTCAACCGACTAAAAGAGTCGCGCAACAAATAAATAATATAGTTTTTACCTTCCGGGTACCTTTTGAAATAGCTTGTAATTTTTTCATCTACTCTTCGCGAGTATCTTTGCTAGCATACTTACAGAAGTACAATTCGTCTTTGGCATTACTAAACAAATAGGAGTGCGACCAATTGGGTCGTAGTAATTTATACTTTTTATTAACACCCGGTTGATTAATCTGAAAATGAAGCATTTAGAACATTCATCGAACGTCTAAATGCATCCAACGAGGCCCATGAGGCACTCAGCGGATTTAGTCTGGATCAGGTTTTATCTTCCCTTTCTACTACTGAAATTTACAATTATGTCCCGCTGTCTTTTTTGCCTTCTCACGTTGATTTTTGCATTTTCCGTAGCCGGATATGCACAATGCCCAACTAGTGGCACCGTATCATCTAACTGTACCAGTGCCAACCTGACTATATCGGGCAACACCTTGACCGTCAACCCTGGGGTTACGGTGACGGTAACGGGTACGCTTACCCTAAACAACAGTGCTACGATATCTGGCACCGGGGCTATCTTCAACGTGGGCTCCATCTCAGAAGGGTACGGTACTTTAAATACCATAGAAGGAGGAACCTACACTATATCCGGTACACTGACTGTAGGCGGAGGTAGTGCATTCACCTGGGACGGTGGCACGGCCAATGTAACGGGAGCCACTAGCCTAAACGGATCCACGGTTCGGTTAGAAAACATGACCCTCAATACCGCCTCGCTGGCTATGAACGTGAGCAGCTCGGTAATGGATGCGGTCGACATCACCACCACGGGCGATTTGGACCTGGACCAAGTGACCATCACCAATTCGGCTTTCGAATCTGGAGGGCAATTGTTCATTAGCTCCGGTACTACCACAGCAGACAACTCCACCTTTGATTTGGGTACCGCTCACACGGCAGGCAGTAGCTTCATTGGTCTGAACATGAACGGAGGCGGGTCCCTATACCTTAGCAACGGTTCGCAGATGGACGTCATTGACTCTGTGGTCAACAATGAATTGCACATCGACGCTTCCGATGTGGTCATCACCGGCGGCTTTGACAATGTGGGTGCCGAGGTACTCACGGTGACTAATAACGGTTCCATTCGTGTAGGCGGCGACTATGACAATAGCGGAAGTGGCAATACCACGGCCAGTGGCGGCGGG
>DMST01000395.1:0-1229 GCA_003454975.1 Cytophagales bacterium
CGTAGGCATGCTGGTGCGCGCGCTCACCGTGAGCAATAATCAGGACCTTCTCATTGCAGTGGCCGCTACTGTTATTTCCATCCTGCTGGCCTGGAACAACAACCGCATGTACACGCGGCCCTTCCAGGCCGTACTGCAGCTCGGCAAGGACGGCTTCACCCTCACGGATCGCAAGCAGAGCCTGCATTTCCAACCAGAATCCATCCAAGAGTTTATCCTCCTCTCGGACGATAATGCCTCCAACCTGTTCATTAAGTTGGACAATCAGAATGTAAAGCCTTTACTTTTCCGCTTTTCAGGCAAGCCCACCGAGCAATTGCAGCAGGACATGGAAGCCATGAAAAAGCAAGCAGAAAACCTGCTGGGCAAGGCTAAGTAGGGGGACCAAATCTGCATAGTAGGTTCAATAGGAATCGGCCAAACTGCCCCACCTATCCACATCGGCTATAAGAATTAACCAAACCCCTCTGCCAACTTCTTCTTGGGAGCGTCCTACTGCCTTGGCTATTTTAATCTGCGAAGCGATATATCCTACACAGTTGTGTGCAGGGACGTAAAAAACTCCCCCCCAAGGGCTTTCAATCCCCGCCATAGGTCCTAATTTTATTTTCAAACCTGAAAAGCATAGCACCCCATGAAAAAGGAAACAATCTCGATTCACGCCGGATACGAATCGGAGGCCACCACCAAATCCGTAGCCGTACCCATCTACCAGACGGTAGCATATGAGTTTGACAATGCCCAGCACGGAGCAGACCTGTTCAACCTGGCGGTACCGGGTAACATCTACAGCCGGATCATGAACCCAACGGTAGATGTACTAGAGCAGCGGATGGCGGCCCTCGAAGGCGGCGTAGCGGCGTTGGGCGTCAGTGCCGGATCGGCTGCGGTCAACTACGCCATTCTCAATCTGGCGGTAGCCGGCGACAACATTGTCTCTACCCCACAGCTATACGGAGGCACCTACACCCTGCTAGCGCACATGTTGCCCGCACAGGGGATCGACGTACGCTTTGCGGCGTCTTCAAAACCCGAAGATCTGGCCGCCCTCATCGATGACAAAACCAAAGCGGTGTATTGTGAATCCATCGGCAATCCCGCAGGCAACATCACCGACATTGAAGCCATTGCCAAAGCAGCGCACGCCAAAGGAGTACCGGTGATCGTAGACAACACCGTCGCCACTCCTATCCTGATCAATCCCATCGCCTACGGCGCGGATGTGGCAT
>DMST01000395.1:1279-1638 GCA_003454975.1 Cytophagales bacterium
CGGCGCGGATGTGGTCATCCACTCCCTCACCAAGTACGTAGGGGGTCACGGCACTACCCTTGGGGGCATTGTGGTAGACGGCGGCACCTTCCCCTGGGCCGAGCACGCGGACCGTTTTCCGCAATTCAGCACACCCGAACCTTCCTACCACGGCGTGGTGTATACTGAAGCCTTCGGAGCGGCCGCCTACATTGCACGCATGCGTACCGTAGCCCTCCGCAATACCGGGTCTGCCTTGCCCGCCATGAGTGCCTTCCAGTTGCTACAAGGGCTGGAAACGCTAAGTCTGCGTATGGAACGCCACTGCGACAATGCGGTAGCAGTAGCCAAGTACCTGGAAGGACACGATCAGGTGGAAT
>DMST01000395.1:1688-2976 GCA_003454975.1 Cytophagales bacterium
CCGGCGGCCTGGAGTCCAGTGAGTACCACGACCTGGCGAAAAAGTATACCGACGGCAAGCCCGCTTCGTTGCTCACCTTTGGGATCAAGGGAGGGTACGATCAGGCGGAGAAATTCTACGATGCGCTAAAGCTCTTTAAGCGCCTGGTGAACATCGGAGACGCCAAATCTCTCGCTTGTCACCCGGCCTCTACCACCCACCGGCAGCTCACCGAAGAGGAACAAGCAGCCGCCGGGGTAACCCAAGATTTGTTGCGCCTTTGCATCGGCATCGAGCACATCGACGATATCATCGAGGATCTGGAGCAAGCCTTTGCCGCCTCCAAATAATCGTACCGCTTATACCTACCTTAAGAACGAACGGGTAATTCCCCGTTCGTTTTTTTATGCCTTGGCGTCACGCAATTCGCCCATAAACCCTAAAAGAAAATGGTCCTTTTAGTACCCCAGTGATATAGAATGTTGAACAAAACGGTCAACGTATATAGGGATCTACACATCTTCTGTTTTCTGACTCCTGATTTCCGTATTCTTTTTAAAAAAATTCACTTCATTTTGAAACAAAAAAACTCATTTGTATGTACAATCAAATATGGAAGATTTACGTCAGTCCTTTTGCTCTTGCCTTTATTATTCGGCCAATGCCTTCAGTAGGCTATTGACCAAGATGGGCGATGAAGAGTTTGCCATTACGGGCTTGGCAACTTCCTACGGGTTTCTGCTGCTAACTCTTGGAAAACAGGAGGGCCAAAACCCTAGTAGCATTGCCCACACCATGCAGCTAACCCCCTCTACGGTAACCAGGCTAGTTGAAAAGCTGGAAAACAAGGGCTTCGTTCGCCGGGAATCGGCAGGCCGGAACACTCAGGTTTTTCTTACCGAAAAGGGAGAAGCACATTTGCCCGTAGTGCAAAAAGCGTGGTCCAATCTATACCAGCGCTATACGGAATTGTTGGGCGAAGAATGGAGCAAGAATATGACGGGTGAGCTATTCCAAGCCGCTCAAACCTTGGAAGAAGAGGGAACTAGCGTTTAAAAAAATTTGCATTAAAATACTTGCATGTACAAGCAACAAAAATCATGAAAAAGAAAATTGGAGTACTAGGTAGCGGTATGGTAGGCAAGGTGCTCGCCACCGGATTTTTAGCCAAAGGCTATGAGGTGATGGTCGGGACGCGGTCCGCAGAAAAGCTGGCCGAATGGAAGGGAAAGAACCCAGATGGGCAAGTAGGAACCTTTGCTGAGACGGCCTCGTTCGGCGAGATATTGGTACTGGCAGTGAAAGGAGT
>DMST01000395.1:3020-4165 GCA_003454975.1 Cytophagales bacterium
GAAAGGACACATCGCCGAAGCCGTCCTGGACCTGGCAGGACTCTCTAACCTCAGCGGCAAGCTGGTATTGGACGCCACCAACCCCATCGATGACAGCCGAGGCCCGGACGGTGGGGTACTTCGTTTTTTTACCACCCTGGAGGATAGCTTGATGGAGCAGTTGCAAAACAAAGCACCCGAGGCCAAGTTTGTAAAGGCTTGGAGTAGTGTGGGCAGTGCCTTCATGGTAGACCCGGATTTTGGTGGTATAACTCCCACCATGTTCATTGCAGGCAACGATGCTGAGGCCAAAACCACAGCTACTACTATCTTAGCTGAGATGGGTTGGGAAACGGAGGACATGGGCGACGCCAAAGGGGCACGCGCTATCGAGCCTCTGTGTATTTTGTGGTGTATACCCGGCATGCAACGCAACCAATGGAATCACGCTTTTAAACTCTTGAAGAAATAGACCAATGACGAAAGTAGCACTCATTACCGGAGCCAATAAGGGTCTGGGACTCGAAACAGCTCGCCAGCTGGGCAAAGCAGGCATCCACATCATAGCGGCAGCGCGCAACGCAGACCGGTTGAGCGGTGCTCTGGAAACGCTGAAAGCAGAGGGCATCACGGCCCATGGCGTACAGGTAGATATGGCTGACCCTAGCACCTTCGGCAATGCCGTGGCCTTAGTGGAGAAAGAATACGGTCACCTGGACATCCTGATCAACAATGCGGGCGTGATGATTGACAGCGAGGACATGGCGGGTAATACCTCCAGCAGCGTTACCCCAGCCAACCTGCGTAAGACCTTCGACGTCAACTTTTTTGGCCTGGTAGAGCTGACTCAACTGCTGCTCCCCTTCATCCGCAAGAGCGAGGCCGGGCGCATTGTGAACCTATCAAGCATCCTGGGCTCACTCACCCTGCATGCCAACCCAGAATCGCCAGTGGCAGGCACCAAGCTCTTGGCCTATAACAGTAGCAAAGCCGCTTTGAATATGTTCACCATCCACTTGGCTGCTGAGCTGAAGGACACCCCCATACAGGTGAACAGCGCGCATCCTGGTTGGGTAAAAACCGACATGGGCGGCGAAGGCGCCATGATTGACGTAGAACTGGGTGCTAAAACGGCGGTAGACTACGCCCTGGCCGGGCCAGATGGG
>DMST01000395.1:4199-9593 GCA_003454975.1 Cytophagales bacterium
GCGGGCCAGATGGTCCTCGTGGGGAGTATGCGCACTTGGGCGATGTATTGCCTTGGTAAATAACTACATTAACTGTCGGCTAAAGAGTTAGCCGACAGCAAATCCCCTAAGCTCATGCAAAAGATTGCACTCATTACCGGAGCCAACCGCGGCATAGGAAAGGAAATAGCGCGGCAGCTAGCCGCCAAACATTGGTTGGTTTTGTTGGGTAGCCGCAACGAAGGTGCCGGGTTGCAGGTAGCTCAAGAAATGCCCGGCAGCGTGGAAGTAGTACCGCTGGATGTCACCCAAGACGAGTCCGTACGCCAAGCAGCGAAACACATCAGCCAAACCCATGGCCACCTGGACGTACTCATCAACAATGCCGGCATTTATGGTCCAGGCACGCTGCACACCATGGACCTGGGAGAGTTTCGGCAGATGTACGAGATCAATTTCTACGGCCCTATTCGTATGGTTCAGGCCTTTGTACCCCTACTGGAAAAGAGTGACGATGCCCGTATTGTGCAAATGAGTAGCGGCATGGGGTCACTGGCTTCCGTAGCCAGCGGTGGCTTTGCGGCCTACAACCTGAGCAAGGCCGGCCTGAATCTGCAAACCATGATGCTCGCCAATGAGCTAGCACCCAAGGGAATTGTGGTAAACTCCATGTGCCCTGGCTGGGTAGCTACCGAAATGGGCGGCACCAATGCTCCCCGTACCGTAGAACAGGGCGCCGATACGGCCGTATGGCTAGCCACGGAGGCCGAAAGGGATACGGGTAGGTTTTTCCGTGACCGGTCGGTGATACCATGGTGAACCAGTGAAGGTTTTCTGGCTTTACACTGAGATTTAGGAGGAGAATCAGCGAACCCCCACAAAGCCGCCTATCAGCATTGGCTCCAGCCATATTCAGGGCTGCGTAGTATACAGCCCCAAGTATCTGTGCCTACTCGGAATCTCTCCCTACCCCCAAATCACGCCTCTTCGACTCCAAACTGAAGTTGAAGACCCATCAGACATACATCGTCCACTTGGTTGTGCGGTCCCCGCCAACCGTCAAATTCCTTTTCCAGAATGTCCCTTTGGGCTTCGGGTTCGAGTTCATGAATTTCCCAGAGCTTTTGCTTTAGGTGTTTGGCGAGGTACTTTTTATTGTCAGGCCCACCAAACTGATCTTGAAAACCATCCGTGAAGAGGTACACGCTGTCACCGGTCAAGAGGGGCACATCATGGGTGGTAAAGGGCTGCATCTGCTCAGAAAGGCCAATAGGCTGGCGATCACCTTTAAACTCGAAGGCCCCGGGGCTCCCCTCCAAGGCAAGGGCTCCTTCAGGGGTTTCCTTCCGTTGAGCATTGATGATCAATAACGGATTGTAAGCACCGCTCCACTGCAAAGTCTGCTGCTGAAAATCGAATGCGCACAAGGAGATGTCCATACCATCGGTAAGCTCCCCACCACTATTCGAAAGACGTTGGATCACCCGATCACGCGCCTTTTCCAAGAGCTCACCCGTACTCTCCACCCCGCTGTGCAAAGATTCCGAAAGGGAGTTACTACAAATCACGCTCATCAGCGCTCCAGGCACCCCGTGCCCCGTACAGTCGGCCACCGCCACGTATATGCGGTTCTGATGTTCTTCCACCCAATAAAAATCTCCGCTCACCATATCCCGCGCTTTGCTGAGCAGGAAATGTTTGGGCAAAATGGTGGTTAGAGAAGATTCTGATTGCAATACCGACTTTTGGATCTTCTCAGCATAGGCAATGCTATCTACCACATCCTGGTTTTTCTCTGCCAGTAGTTGGTGGTTGCGCTTCAGATCGTCTTGCAGTCTAAAGTGAGCGATGGATAGGCCTACTCCAGAGGCCACTTCCTGAATAATATCCAGCACCTCGTGGGTGAAGGGTGAGGGAGCCTGGAAGCACACGGTGAGAGCGCCAATAAGTACATCCTTGGCCATTAGCGGGTAGCTTAGGTACGATTGGTGTTCCTCGGCCAGCAGCAATTTTTCGGTATACGTAGGAGATACCACGCTGTAGAGATCATCGATCTGGTAATGATTATTGTCCTGCAGCAGGGTCAATCCGTTGAATTCATGCAGAGGTAGCCGCTTACCGTTGTGCAGCGCACTAGTACCCTCGGTAAGATCAATCACCCCTTGCAGCATAAATTCCCGCTGAGGCCAATCGAACAAAGCAATGTCTACCCGGGAGGCCTTAAGACCTTTCATGAGGGCTCCAGTAGAGGTTTCCAAAATCTGATCGAGGGACTCCGACTGTAGCAGGGCCTTGTCAATCTGGTTAATAGTAGCCAACCGATCGGTCAGTAGCTGCATCTGTTCCTGGGTCTCACGCAACTCGGTAATCTCCGAACCTACCCCAATTATTTTTTTGATCTCCCCCTGATCATCCAATACTGGCGAGGCAGTTAGGTACCACCAAGAGGTTTTTCCAGGAACCTTTAGGCGGTCTTTCATGATCGTAGTTTGGGTATCTTTCGTCTGCAGTAGTCGCTGGTAGGCCTCCATAGCCCGGTCAGAGCCTACAAAGGGCAGCATGTTTCTACCATGCTTTTGCAAATACTCCTCTATGCGCAGGTGTGCGTAGGTCTCCTGAAAGGAACGGTTGTACCAGAGTATTTTGCCGTTGGGTTCGGTAATCACGACCAGGTTCGTAGTCTCCCGGGCTACCAACGAAAGATTCTCCATTTGCTGTAGCGTACGAATATTCTCCACCGCAATGGCCACGTAAACGGCCAGGTTCTGCAACAACGACATGTGGTAGTCCTGGTACACATATTTGTCGTTGCTCTGCACGGTGAGTACGCCTAACCGCTTGTGCTGGTGGGTGACGGGCAGGTAGATAATGGAGCGGGAGTACTGTTTGCCCATAATAGGCCGGTGCGTGTTCAGATCCAGCTGATATTCTCCGATGTAATCCCCGGTACGAATACCCTTCTGTTCCAAAAAGCACTTTACCGCCATCCGGTCGGTATCTTGCAAAGAGACCCTACCGTCTCGGAACCACTCCCCATCTTCCAGAGTGTACGGGAAAAAGAGGTCCTGTTCCTCCTCCCTATACAAGGCTATGCCTACCTTGCCAGCATCCACCAGCTGCCCCACCTCCCGGATAAAGGTGGTCAGCAGCCCTTCCATAGACTGGGCGGCAGCCAGTGCTTTACCCATCTGGCCTAGTTGTTCTACATTCTCATAGGCCAATTGCAGTTGGTCTCGCTGCTGTACAATTTCCTCGTTTTGGGCAGCCACCTCTTGGCTTTGAATCTGAATCTCCTGATTGAGTTGTTTGAGCGTTTGGTTATCCCGACGCTTGGTGCGGTAAGACCGCCACACAAAGCTGAAAAATAACACCATGCTGACCATTCCGGCATACAGCAAATAGCTGATCTGTTTGCCCTGCCGTAAGGATTCCTCAGCAAAGCTAGCCCGCTCCTGCTCCAGAGTTTTTTGCGCTTCCAGGGCCGCAATGGTTTTGCTGGTCTCTTCAAAAGACAGACTGTCACTTACTTTCTTGTACAACCACAGGGCCTCGTAAGCCTGCGGATACAACTCGGCGGCAACGTAGCTCTGCTGTAGCTCCATCAGCGCATCGCTGTATTGGCTAATGCTGAAGGTTTCGGCATGGTCTGCCCCCTGTATGCCATAGGCAATGGCCTGCTCCATATTCCCCAACTGCCGATGGGCACGGCCCAAATAGGTATATGCGTAGGCCAGCGAATAGGCATCTTGTGCCTTCTCCGCATAGGGTAGGCCTCTGTGTATAGCATCTATGGCCTCCTGAGACCGATTCAAATGGGTGAGTGCCACCCCTTTGGCTACCAAAGACCAACTGATAATGAATCCGTTATCTAATTCTTCACCAATTCGGAGTGCCCACTGGTGCTCCTCAATTGCCTCTTGGTAGCGCCACATCTGGGTGTATACTTCCCCGATGTTGTTCATGTAAAAAGCTTCCCAATAGGTGCTCTGCACAGCCTTGGCCAAGGTAATGGCTTGATCATAATAGGGTAGTGCCGCTTCATAATCGCCCAGGTAGCGGAACACCTCCCCTATGCTATTGTAGGAATAATCCAGGTACCGCGTCGTATTTCGGGCCTCCTGCATCGTTACCAACTGCCTGAATTCTATGAGGGCACTATCATACAAGCCATTGTATAAATAATAGTAGCCAAACCCCAGCACGGCACGTTCCATACCCAAGGGATCATGAATACCGATGGCCTGAGCCTGCCGCAAGTACTCTATTGATCCTTCCAGTTCTCCACCTAGTTGGTAAACAAATCCTAAGGTGGCCAGGGCTCTTACCGTTCCTTTTGTATAGCCAAGTTCTTGGGCTTGCCGCAGGGCTTCCTCGGCCAGCCGTTGGCTCGAATCCAGATCCATGAGTTGTAGCTCGTACGCCAAATCTGCCAACGCCAGAATACGCGTACTGTCTTCAAGCCCCTCAGTATCAATAACCTTACTCAGGCTGTCCAGGGCTCGGGGGTCCTGACCATATAGACAATGGATCCCGACCGTAAAAAAGACGAAGGCAAGTAAGCGTCTATTAGTCATGTTTTGGGTAGGGATACCAGACAGTTTTTTTTAAGCAAACTACTAAAAAAGGGGTTGATTGTTAGAGGGTTAACAGAGATTGTGAGGTGGGTGCAATTTATTTCAGGATTGTTTATATGCCCAGGACGAAGCTAGCCGTTGAGCAACAGGCTGGAGTGGGATGGACCCGTCACCAACGATATCCAAGTTGTGAAAGATGAATGGAGAACGAGACAAAAAATCCTATCAACAATGAGAGGAGAGAATAATTTATCACTCCAAATTATCCTATCCGAATTCCCATCATGCATATATCATCAATCTGGCCGTAAGCTCCTCGCCAGGTATCAAATTCCCTTTCCAGGATTTCTTTTTGCACTTCTACAGTATGGTAATGAATTTCCCAGAGCTTACGTTTCAGGCGTTTAGGTAGGTATTTTTTATTCAAGGGGCCGCCAAACTGGTCCTGAAAACCGTCCGTAAAAAGGTAAAGGATATCACCTTCTTTCACCTGCAGGGTATGCGATTGAAAGGGGTACATATCATCGGAAAAACTAATGGATTGCCGTTCGGCCTTGAATTCAAAAACACCCGGTGTATCGCTAATAGCCTGTGCCCCAACAGGGGGGGCCTGACGGCGGGTATTGATGAGCAACAACGGGTTATAGGCTCCGCTCCATTGCACTACAGGGCTTTCAAGATCAAAGGAGCACAAGGAAATATCCATACCATCCGTGAATTCTTGACCGCTCTTGGAAAGACGTGCTACCACTCGTTCACGGGTTTTATCTAGTAGGTCACCAGTAGATTTCACTCCACTATGCAAAGCCTCGGTAAGCGCATTGCTGCAAATCACGCTCTC
>DMST01000395.1:9656-13022 GCA_003454975.1 Cytophagales bacterium
CACTCCATGGCCTGTGCAGTCGGCCACGGCAACATACAACTTGCCTTGGTACTCCTCCACCCAGTAAAAGTCTCCACTTACTACCTCCTTTGGCTTATTAATCAGGAAGTGCTGGGGCAACAGTATTTGAAGAGATTCGGGAGACTGAAGTACTGATTTCTGAATCTTCTCTGCATAAGCCATACTCGCCTCTACATCCTGGTTTTTTTCGGTCAATAGCTTATGGTTTCGCTGGAGTTCTTCCTGCAAACGGAAATGCGCGATGGATAATCCGATTCCTGAAGCTACTTCCTCGATGATTTCCATCATCTCTTCGGTAAAGGGAAAAGCTCTATTAAAGCACACCGTGAGCGCACCGATCAGCTGTTTTTTGGCCATTAAGGGATAGCTGATGTAGGCTTGGTGGCCTTCCTCCAGCAACAACTTGTCAGTCGGAGAAAGACTTTCTTCCTGGCACAAATCATCTACCTGATGAGGTACGTTTTGTTTCAGAAATGGGAGACCACGGTAATCTGATAATGGCAACCGTTTTCCTCCCGATAGGGAGCTTTCTTTTCCTTCCTGGTGTAGAACCCCTTCCAATACAAAGGTCTCCTCAGCATCATTAAACAGGGCTATGTCCACCCGCGTGGCATCCAGTGCCTGTGTTAGGGAGAGGGTGGATGTTTCTAAGATTTGCTCTAAGGACTCTGACTGTAATAGAGCCCTATCTATTTGGTTTACCGTTGAAAGTCGGTCAGTTAGGTTCTTTAGCTGATCTTGGGCTTTTCTTAGTTCAGAGATGTCGGTGGCCACCACTACCACCCTTTCCACCTCTTCCTGATCGTTGATGAGGGGACTAATCACCACTTGCCACCATCGCATCGCACCCTCCTGAGAAAGGGTATCTCTCAAAGTAAAATTCTGGGGCTTTTTAGTGATTCGAAGTTTTTCAAAGGCCGCATCAGCTTGGGTAGAGGAAGCAAAGTGAAGGATGTTTCTCCCCTGCCGGTCCCAAAAATCTTCCAGCGAATCAAACTCATACCTGGTCATAAAGGCCTGATTGGCCCAAAGCAAATTCCCTTCGGGCTCCGTCATCACCACCATATTGTTGGTCTCCTGAGCCACCACCGAAAGATTTTCTAATTGCTGAATGGCCTCTATGTTTTCCAAAGCCACCGCGATATAAACCGCCAGGTTTTGCAGCAGAGACATGTGGTAGTCTCGGTAAACATGTTTATCAACGCTCTGTACCGAAAGTACCCCCAAGCGTTTGTGGTGGTGAGTGATAGGCAAATAAATGATGGACCGAGAATGCATTCTGCCCATAATGAGGGGGTGGTCTTCCAGATTGTCCTGTATTTCCCCAATAAAATCCCCCGTGCGAAGTCCCTCCTGTTCTAAAAAACAACGTACCGCCCACCGGTGGGTCTCAGTGATGGGAATACTCCCGTCCTTAAACCACTCTCCGTCCTCCAACGTAAATGGAAAATATAAATCCTGCTCTTGCTCCCGAAAAAGAGCAATACCCACCCTGGAAGCATCCACCAGTTGTCCAACCTCTTTAATAAAGATTTTGATCAAATCTTCCATTGTCAACACCGAGGTAAGCGCTGCTCCAATCTGACTCAGTTGTTCTACATTGTTGTAGGCCAACTGCAGTTGATCTCTTTGTTGGGTGATTTCCTCGTTCTGAGATTCAACCTCCTCGTTCTGTAGTTGAATCTCCTGGTTGAGGATATGCAGTTTACGGTTGTCACCTTGCTTCGCACGGTAGAAGAAGACGATCAGCACGACAAAAAAGACCAGACCGGTGATGCTCATAAAAAGCATGCTTTTGATCCGTTTTTCTTGCTTCAGGGTTTCCTCTGCGTTTTGGAGTCGTTCGGTCTCTAGTGCCCGTTCGGCCTCGAAAGAAGCCAGCGTCCTGGTCTGTGCCATTCTTGCCAGACTATCGCTAACGGCCTTAAATTCTACATGAATCCGGTAGGCGTTAGCGTGCTGTCCTGCTGCCGCGTAGCTGAGGTGCAACTCCCGCAAGGCTCCGTTGTATTGATCAATATCACTATCCTGAGATACCGTCAATGCCCTTTCTCCTGATTCGATGGCACTTTGGAATTGGCTTAGCTGCCGGTACGTCCTACCCAGGTAGGTATGCGACTGAGCGATCAGGCGACGGTTCTGTAACTTTTCGGCGAAAACGAGCCCCTCTTGTAGTAGTTCCAAAGCCGCTTGGGACTCGTTAAGGATACAACGAACCATTCCTTCGTTTATCCGCCCTCTACCCAATAGGTATTCGGAATTGATAGTTTCGCCAATATGAATGGCTTGTTGGTAATCATTTATAGCAAGCGAATATTTTCCTTGGGCCTGATGAATCTCTCCAATATTGAGTAAGTAGTGCCCTTCATCAATGGGAATGTGGGCGGCTTGGGCAAGAGCTAACGCTTTTTGGAATTGAGTCAAGGCTCCATCATTGTTCCCCTGCCCCATATATACGACCCCGATGTTGTTATTGATAGAACGTAGCTCCAGTGAATCCTGCAGAACTTCTGCAATTTCGTAGGATTGGAAATAGTAGGCTAGCGCTTGGTCATCATCCCCCCTACGGCGCGAAATAATTCCCAGGTTATTGTAGATTCTACCAATGATAGCCCGGTCATGGCTGTCCTCGGCGTATTTCAAGGCCTCCGTAAGCAAGGTTTGGCCCTTGTCCAAATCACCGACTCTCCAATAGTAAGCCCCTACCGCCAATAAGGCCCGCCCCTTTCCTTTACCAAAATCCAGTGCTTCCGCTTGGTCCAGAGCCTCTTCTGCCAGTTGCCGACTAGAATCAGGATGAGCGATCCGAATGTCATAGGCAATCTGGGCTTTTGTGAGAATCTGGGAGGTATCCGGCTGAACAGTTTGAGTGACATGCGCCAACAGATTGGCTTGGGAATAGGAAGGAGTCAAACTCCACCCCACGGAGGCCAAAAGCAAGCCAAGGAAAAATGAATAGTGACTGAGGGAGCCAGCCAAACCTATTCCATTCCTGCATAATCTTAAAACGGTAGCGCGTACGAATAAACGGGGGAGTGGCCTGGATATTCCACCGTTTTTTGTTTGCAATGAGCTCACCGTGTTCATGTAACGCTGTTACGTTGTGGCTTTGGTTTTAATACCGGGGGTAGGAGGCCTCCTAAGCTAAATTCAATCTACAAAACTAGACAATATTAGCTGGCAAATTCTATCATACCCCTTCAGGACGAAGGTTATTTTACGAATTCCAGGCCAATACTAAAAATACTAAGGGGCCTACTTTCGTGCCTGTAGAGCCTTTGATGATAGCCCAACCACTTAGCCTGTCTCAAAAGATGGAACCAAAACAAAAAAGCCGAAGCGATC
>DMST01000395.1:13090-13288 GCA_003454975.1 Cytophagales bacterium
CGCTTCGGCCCAATGCTTTCGTCAGGAAGAATTAGAAGGGTAGATCGTCTTCCTCAGGGCCAGGTCCGGGAGGGAATGCCTCGTTGGCCGGAGGAGGGGTACTACCTCCGCCACCACCCTGGGCCTGGGGAGCCGCCAGCCGCCATGCCTGTAGCGTATTGAAGTATTTGGTTTCCCCTTGAGGGCCGTTCCATTTGC
>DMST01000258.1:0-3813 GCA_003454975.1 Cytophagales bacterium
GCCCAGGCTGATGAGCTCCCAGCGGGGTGTACCGTTGGTGGTGAGGAAGTTACCCCAGCCCTCGGTGGGTTGTGCGGCATCCAGGTGCCGTAGCATTTGGCGGATTCGGTTGGTGAAACTTTCGGCTTCCGTTACCTCTACCTCAGGGGAATGGTCTACTCCCTCGAAGAACTCCCGCAGTACCCTCTCTGTACAGGTACTATCGGTGGTGGTGCCACAGTAGTTGCCAATGGGGCGATCGTTTTGGTAGGCAATACCAAAGGCATGGTAGCCGTACTGTGCTGCGGCTTGCACGATGCGCAAATAACCCTGGGGCTGTCCGAAAGTGCCGGGGATAAAAATGACCAGCCTGCCTACCCGGGCGCTCGCTTCGGCCGGCAGATAGGCGTACTGTGTTTCCAGGCCTGTGGTTAGGTCGGGTTCAGTATCTTCTGGCTCCACCGCATAGCTCAGAATCTGATGCGGTCCAGGAACCGAATCAGGCAAGGGATCTACCCGTTCCGAAAGGTTACAGGCGGCAAGTAGGGCCAAACAGGCCAACACAAGATGACGGCGATGCATAAGGTTGAAGATACAGATTAGTAGGATAAGTATGGAGCGTTGTTTCTCTACTATTTTATACCCCGGAGATCAAAAATGCTCCCGCGCTGGAAGGGGGCTCTGTTTGCTATGTTATTGCATTGTAGTGATTGGAAATGCCAAACTAGGGGACTTGAACCAGGGTTTTGAATGGCACAAATTGGAATACAATAAGCCAGGGAGCCCGGTTGGGTTTTCCTGGTAATCACAACCATTATTAATTTTTTAAACCCACACAAAATGTACAAGAAGTTACAACCGGTCGGGCTGCTGTTTGCTGGCTGCCTGATGTTGGCCATTGGTTGCCAACCCACAGAGGAAATCTCTCTCACCCCTAATCAAGAAATCCTCATGCCAGATGGTATTTTGGTATTCCCAGATGGTCCTGCTTTCAGCCGAGCCATAGAACAGGCCCGGGATGGTGATGATGCGTTTTTGGCATACGCCAAGCCTGGTTTTAAATCGCAAGCGCAGCTATTCCATGAGGCTCAGCTACAGTATGAGCAGATTATGGCGAGCATAGAGGATCTGTACGGACAGCCCGAAGCGGTAGTTCTGGAAAGCAAATCCCGGGTAGACGCGGCTATGGCAAAGCTAGTTGATCTGAAAAGTAGCTATGAGGAATGGGTAGTGTTTGAAGAACACATGCCTAACCGGCTGAAGTATCATGATCCGTTCATCAGCCAATTGGTAGATGCCAATGGCCTGGTAGCCGTGGGAGAAACCTTGCTCCGCTACTCCAACAATGAAATCAGGCACGTGGATATGCTCACTGTAGACCAACCTAAGGACTACCTGCTTGGGGAGTGCCTGGAAGATAAAGGAGGCGAGTACCAGATCGCTTATCGGGAGTTTGCTGCTGACTTACCGGGTGACTTCATGGCTCGCCGGGTGGATACGTACGGAGACGATTGTTTAGAGAAAGGGATACATAATCGGGGAAGGTCTTATACCATCGTAAACAATACGTTCGATCCTATTTGGGGAACAGAGCAGGTCTGGATAGAGAACAACAATTGCTATGGCGACGATTGTGTAGGAACGGGTGGCGGATATTGGGTTACCCGTAATGTGATTGTGGGATACACTCTGGTTAACACTCACTTGTTTACGGAGAACAAAACCTATAGATGGAAATGTATTCTTGGTATTTGTACCGAAGATATTATCGAAGATGGGGAACGAGTTATAGAATGGAGAGGCTATGTTCGGGATGATGTCACCATTGCGGATCATGGTCGTATCCATTTGATCAGGGATTTCCCTAATCCTTCCTCACAACACGGTACGCTCAATGTTATCGCTCGTTTTTTAGGTTCTGGGATTTCGCCTAGCAGCTGCGACCAAACGGTAAGTTGGTAAGATTGATAGGAGGGAAGCCCGGCTTCCCTCTGCCTCTTTTTGGCTTAACCATTCTCTAGTATGCCTTTCATACTCTTTCTCAATCCTCCAGTGCCATCGATGGTCTGAAATCCAATTTCCCCAAAGACCCTTTTATCACTATTCTATTGTCTGAGATGCTGTTCG
The DNA here is from genome assembly GCA_003454975.1 of Cytophagales bacterium. Classification (GTDB taxonomy): domain Bacteria; phylum Bacteroidota; class Bacteroidia; order Cytophagales; family Cyclobacteriaceae; genus DMST01. The sequence goes on from DMST01000258.1 coordinate 2,107, forward strand.
CATTCAGCTACACCTTCGGTGATGCCCTGCCTGGAATATATCGTCTTGGCGCTCTTCCAATGTGCCCGCGCCTCTTGTGGTTTACCTAAAGCCTCCAGGGCTAGCCCTAGTCCGCGATGGCAATTGGCGAGAGCATGGCCCTTATGGGTCGCTTGGTAGTAGTATAAAGCTTTCCTCCAATGCGAAAGAGAGGCTTCGGGTTTGCTCAATTCAAAAGCAAGGTCTCCCAGGTGTCGGTGGCAGTAGGCCGTCCAGGCTGGCTGTTGGCTTTGCTCGAAGTAACTTAGGGAATGGGTGTATTGCTCCCAAGCTTCAGATTGATCTCCCAGATCGCGAACTAACTGAGCTTGTAGTCGATGGAAATGGGCTTGGGCTAGATAGTCCTTCTCGGGCCAAGTTTCGAACTTTTCTGTCAGCAACTTTAGCGCCTTGTCGTGGCTATCAGCAAGTCTTAGTTCCCAGATATGGGTGTAAAACGTTTCTAGTTCTGACTTGGGCATGGGAATAGGCAGGTAAATGCCGATCCCATTAATTTAGCGAGAAATTGTGCAAAAGCACGGCCAGTCGCTCGTAGCGGTTGATGAGGCTTTGTGGAGCGGCTTTACGCTCCAGGTGCTTGTGGTAGGTATCGATGAGCTGGGGCAGCTCCAGGTTTTGGGCCATCTTGGCTACTATGAGCCCCCGGAAGCACCGGTGTAGCTGGTTGTACAGGAACGGAGAATCGCGGTCAGGTGCTTCGTTGAGCACCCGGTCGATGGCATCAATGGCGCTGTGCTCTTCAAAGTAATCAAAGCCCGTGTCTTGCATTACCTCTAGCACAAACTCACACATAGCAGCTACTTCCTTTTCAGAATCGAACCGGAACCGACGAGGGATGGCATGGTCTATCTGGTACAAAGGGGCGTGCAGGGTGGTGGCGTGCGGAGCAAAGTGGAGGGGAATGCTCACAAACTGTTGCAACAGCTCCTCAACCATATGTGAACGAATGCCCAGGTGAACCTCTAGTACGTAAGGGCCTTGTCCCGAAATGCTTAGCAAGATGTTCTGAAAGCCGGTTTGGGTAGGGCGGCGAAACTGCTTCATGGCACGGAATTCCCGGAATCCGGCTGCTTCCAGAGTAGGGGCTAGCTCCAAAAAAACGCGTTCTTCCAGGTTCTCGACAATGTTTGCCATGATAGTTTTGTTTAACCTTTGGGGGCTTTCATTAATCAAAACTGTGTTTTGGGCAAAAGAGTTGCTTGCGAGGGTAAGAATATTATCAAAGGTTCGGCCAGGTGACGCTTTGTGCTCAGAATTTACTCCGGACAACAGAGAGCGGAATGCTTTTGGTGCAGATCAGCACAAGGTTCTCACCTTTCATAAGGCTTTGGTGGGCTAAGTTGTTAGTTCCAGGCGGGGGCTCCCACTCAAGTCTTTCAAAGATCCCCTCCCTTTGGTAAAAACCTCTTCTAGCAGAACTGAGGCTTTTGGTATCTTACCCCCATGAAGCCTAGCCACCTCTTTTCACTCCCGCTTTTGATACTTGTTATGCAGTGTTCGGCTCCGGTGGAGCCCCCCGCATTAGTGCCGGGTGTTTCGTTGGAAATAGCCGAGGACCGCAAAGCCCGGCTAACCGGGGTGCGATATCAGCTGCACTTTGCTATTCCTGAGGAAAAAGATGCGCCCATCGATGCGGAGGTGGAAATTACCTTCCGCCTGGCGGAAACT
>DMST01000258.1:3870-4006 GCA_003454975.1 Cytophagales bacterium
CGGAAACTGGGCTGCCGATCTACCTGGATTTTACCCAGCCTACCGCCTATTTGGGTGAGATGGAAATCAATGGCAAAGCGGTGCAGCCGGACCACCGCGAGGAGCACATTGTACTGGCCGCCAGTGACCTGGTGGC
>DMST01000455.1:0-3608 GCA_003454975.1 Cytophagales bacterium
GTTTGGCCTTGGTGGCCTCGTCAATGTCCTCGCGCGCCTTCAGTTTTTTCAAGGCCACGGTCCGGTCCGTGCTTAACTGTTTTGCCTTATATACTATATCATAACCTCCTTCGCCAATAGGCGCAGTAATTCGGTAATTTACGAGATCAGAATCGTGTGTTTTAGGTAATGTCTTGGGTTCCATGGTGTCTTTGATTTGCAGAATGGAAGAACGCTTTCTACCATTTGCCAAGGCAAAAAATGAACTGTATTTCCAAATAAAAAGTATGGAACTGCTGATAAGGTAGAATTTTCTTCTTACCAAAGAAAATTTTGCCTGTGTTAAATTTCGTTCATTTTCGATAGACAATAGAGTCCAGAGAGACGGAATTATAGATTCTAGTACATCCAGACAAGGGAATTACCTCCTCTGTCTCAGAGAAATATACAGGATTGTCTGATTTGTCAGATCAGTATTTTCCCGATTTCTTCTGCACCCAAAATCACGCAGTTCTACGTACTAGTTGCGAAAAGCCGATAAAGGTCACAGGAGGAGCGGGTGAAAATGCTAGAAGGGTATAATATACTTATGTAATGTAGTTAAAATTTGACGGTGTATAGCGGTTTAAGGTTAATTGATAATTTGGCACGGTCTGAAATTGCATGGTGGAGGTGTGCTGCTGCCAGCAGACGAGGGGAGTAGGGTAGCGCCAGTGGCCGGGCCAGGGGGTTCTTCGTTACTTTGGTGCCAGGGGAGGTGTACTACTGTAGAGGAAATGGATTTTTCCAGAGGCTTTCTTGTTCTAGTTCAAGGGTTCCTGAAGCTCCTCCTCTTGTGGTGAGAATAAGGTCACCAGATCTCCGGCCGATTTAGTGTCAGGATCAAAAGGAATCCAACGCATTTGGCCTTCAACCTCCATAGTAGGGGGAGCTTGTAAACATTGGAGTGCAAAGGACTTTTGTCCCTTCGTTTCTATCACTCCATTTATTTGCACCTGAACCAAATCGTTCATAAACACCGGGCCACGCACCGTGTGTGCTAGGCTCGTTGCCTTTCGTTTTGCTTCCTGAAAAATGGAAAGGGATTGCGCCAAAGGAACCCTATAGTGCTTTTCCGACCAAATGTCGGCTTCCATAAACATATAATTAGGAACCATACCACAGGCCACCTGCTGGTCCCACATTTCGGCCCAAACATCTGGATGATCATTGACTCCATTCACCAAAGGGCCTTGTGTGTAAATGGATGCACCCGTGGAGGTGATATTTTCGGCCGCTTGTCTTACTATATCCATTTCCAATTCCTTTGGATGAGTGAAATGAGCACACACGCTTAGGTGTACCCCTTTGCTTCGGACGTAGGAAAACAGGGCTAATAGCTGCGCCAAATCTTCACTATGGGTGAACCGGTAGGGCCACCACGCTAGTGATTTGGTACTAATGCTGATGGATTTGACACTGGGAACAGTGAGGATAGGGGCGATGTATTTCTTCAATACGGGAGCGGATAGCACCATAGGATCAGCCCCCGTGAATAGCACATCAGATATCTCTGGATGTGATGTCAGGTAACCCACAGGAGCCTCAGGGTCGTGGTATACCATGTTTTCCTGAGGTTCCTTTTCTCCAAATAAGTTCCAGCGGAAACAGTAGTTGCAATACGCATGGCAGGTGCGTCCCATGGGGCTGGGGAAAAGATGAATCTTAGTTTGGAACTGATGGTAAAGACCGGTCAAACGCTGATCATTTTGGGTCACCAAGCTTGTTTTCGCATGTTTTACTTGTGGGCGGTATTTCTTTCTCACAAACTGAACCATTTGCCGCATAGCCTCCTTGTCCGCTCCCGAACGTAGGTATTGCAGTAACATGCCAAAATCTTCATCAGAAATGGCCTCTCTCCTGGGGAAAACAATCCTATAAATAGGATCCTCTGGCACAGCATCCCAATGAATCAAATTCTCCAGCACATATTGATTGGTTTTGAAGGGAAATAAATAAGTGAGTACATCAAAGGTTTGCTTCTCCTCATGGGGTAGTTCTCGGTAGTAGGCTGAACCTCGGAATCTTTCTGCGGAATAAGGAATATACTTCATGATGTTCAAGACTAAATACAAATACTTGACTGCGTTCTGTAGCCTGAGCTAGGCTTAAGCGTGACAGGCTGCCGGGGTAGTTGAATGGAGTTAGGCATCGGTGTATAACGCTCCTGGGCACCGCAATGGTCACACGGGGGCCGTGGTGTGGCCGGGTGCGATGGACGCTCCCCAGTAGTCTCATCCAAGGAGGGTACACCATTGAAAAGCGCAGAAGATGGCTCATCATGTACCATCTTCATGATCTCTTGCACTAGCCCTGCTTCTGGCAGCAAGGACAAAATACCCACCGCTATCGGAGTCGGCATCAAACAATGGTCTTGGTCTCCAAACAACATCTCGTGCGAATCACGCATAGGACTAAAGGCATACCGCGGATGGATGTGATACCTCATCCTATGAATTCATTGTATCAAAAGCAGTTTCCTGCTGTATGGGCACCTCGGTAGCACTCTGGTCCAACATCAGTAATAAGTCAGACTGGGCCAAGACGAGGGGTACATACCAATCATCTAACACCACCCCCAGCGCCTGTTCCAGGGCCCAGGCATGGTCTTCGGTGCACGCTGCCATACGGGTAGGGGTCATGATATGCTGAGCCCTTGGCTCTTGTACCAAATGATGGCGCATCTCATAACCGTGTACCATCCGACGATCCTCAATCAGGTATTGGCCATTACCAATGCTCTGCATGTGTAAGCATGATTGCCGATGATGATTCCTCCACTGTACCACCAAGGCCTCCAATTCCTGAAGCAGCTCTGGAGCCTGATATATTTCTGAAGGAAAATCACCCACAAAATAATTGGCTAAGCTGGCCTTATCGGCCCATTCTGGATATACCATATCGTATACTTTCCAGTACGCCAGGTTGGTAATCCCCAGGGCACCGGCTTCCTGGTACATAGGCGCATCGCGTAACAGCTGAGCCGCTTCAAACTCACGCGGAGGCCGGATGTGGCTAATCTTGGGAATCAGCCAGCGCAGGTAATCGTATTCTTCCCGCGTATCGCCCGGAAATCCCCAGATCAGCGCGTATTGGGTTTGGATACCCATGCTCTGCGCATTGCGCAGAAAATATAGATTTTGCTTTCCGGTGGTGCCCTTGCGCATGCGCTTGAGTAGCCGCGTAGAGAAAGATTCAATACCGGGTAAGATCACCCGTGCTTGAATTGCCCGCAATTCTGCTACCTCGTGCAGCTCCCGAAATACCTTGAGCTGCATGCCCAATGGGGGCAGAGCCTCCGTATCGGGCAAGGCGGCTAGCAGCTTGCCCGCAAACCCTTCGTTGATGATCAAATCAGTAAAAAAGACGTACTTATCTGGGAAGCGGCCTTGTAACCAACGCAAATCCTCCAGCACGCGGTCCATGGGCTTATGCCGAAACCCACCTTCGGCAATGCCGCAAAAGGTGCATTTAGACTTATCGGCCCACCAGCAGCCCCGGTTAGACTCATACCACAGGGCCCGAACCTGCTCCCGGAAAAAATCTTCCCCCAAAATCGCCATCACCTGCTGCGCATAAGCCTCATAATC
>DMST01000455.1:3680-14364 GCA_003454975.1 Cytophagales bacterium
GGGCATGGCCTCTAGCGGCAGGGTGCCTGCGGGCGGAATCAGGGTCTCAAACCCGGACCTATCCGATGCCCGGAGGAAATTGAGAAAGGACCGCTCGCTTTCCCCCACGAATAGGTGATGCAGCGTAGGTAGCAAGCTGAGGAGCCCGGGGGCTTTCTCTTCCGTGAGGTAGCTTCCCCCCAGTATCCGGATGCCTTCCGGATGCACCTTCTCTACCAAGTTGAGGAAAGCAACACTAGGGTTAATCTGGTTCGCAAAACTAAGCGATACCCCCACCACCGGGTACTGCTGCACCAAGCCATCCATTGCCTTCTCCAGCTCCTGCATCAAGGCATAGCATTGCGCTTCTAGCGCATAATAGTCTTGTGTAGTAAAACCACAGGGCTCTTTGGTGTACACCAAGCCCCGCGTACCGGGCGTGATCGCCTGCTCTTGATTTGCCATCGCCGCTACGGTATGCCCCAGGGGAGGCATTGCGTACGCGTAGTGTGCAAAAAGCCGCTCTCCGATCATTTGGTAAGGCGCACTATTCTGAATCTCACGGTACGTCTCCACCCCCAAGGTTCTGGCGAGCAGCAAGTCAAACTGAAGGATATCCACTCGCTTACCCTGCTGCCGGGCCAGTGCCTGGAGCAGGTACGGCCCAATCCCGATAAATTCCGAATTGAAAAACGGGGGAATCACCAGCAAGGAATCTCCCCCTTGCAGATTGTTTTTTAAATATTCAGGAAGCCAATCCATAACTGCGAGAATGGATCAACCTGTTGTGAGGATTATTTCTTCTTTACCGGGCTTTTCCTTTTCCCTCCCTTGAAACTTTATGGTTAGTAAACTATCAAAAGAAGGGGGGATATAGGGGATCTCGACAATTACTTCGCAGTGTTCTAATTCGTCATTGATAATCATGCTCAAGTCTTGAAAATTGGGGTTTGCAGGCTCTTTGTTTTTTTTATCACCCAACCCCAACAACTTAGAAATGGACATCTTGGATGCAATGTCCCCCTTCGTGGGAAATGAAAATTCTTTTAACAAGTTTTTTCCTCCGTCGTTTGATATTTTTTTAATTGTATCCTCATAAAATAGAATATTCACACACCAGGGCTCCTCTTCTAAGTAAATTTGTTGATCAAATTTTTTATCATCTACTTTTATTATTTTTCCTGCCACAGAATTAATATAACCATTTTCAAAATCTTTAATTTTTTGGGGGGTGCGAACATATAGTACAGGATATAATTTGTCAAAACAAAGCGTAAACTTGGTTTTGTTAGGAAAGTTCATGCCTACCCCTGGCCAAAAATAAATTTGAGGGTCGATTATACCTATGATTTCTTTTGAATTCGGAATAGTAGAGGCTTTCTCGCTCTTTACATGCTGGCGGACTGTACCTAGAAAAAAAAATAAAAGCCACTGCATCACAGAAAAACCTTCCATACCATCCTTGCCCTTCTTATTTTGGTGAATTTGCTCAAGGTTCAACCAGAATTTTTCACCATCTTCTGAACTTCCTATTGTGTGAAGACTGCTTTGAGCGGGTTTACCAAATACTCCTCCATCAGTTAGTAACATTCGCCTGGCTTTATTACCCAATAAAAAGACCTCGTTGTATTTGGGAAATAAATTAACATTTGACATCAATTGTTGGAAATTCGTTTTTATGGCTATAATTCTAATAGGGGAAAGGATACCGTAATAAAATGTCCTAACAGCTTTAAAAACAACCGGGCTATTTTTCAACCCTACATTTTGGTCTCCTCCAATGCTTAAATCTGGTTTATCAGTCACTCCCTTAAAAATCAGCCTATTAATATGCTCCTGCAACTCGTAGAGCGTATGAAGTTCTTTATTCCTATCCTGACGGATTTGAAATTTTTCAGCTATCAAGGAATTGAAGTGGTGTATCACTTTCCGTTCATATTCTGTAAGGTCTGGGTATTTTGAATCAAACTTTTGCATCCTTTCTATAGCGATCTCAACCAAGGAGTTTTCCGTGAAATAACATGGTTTATTTGAATTAAATAGTATTAGCTGAAACAAGCATTTTTTGGCAACTGCTTGATCATCCTCTTTCAATTTGCCAATGTAGTTTGGGCAATCACTAGAATGACTTCCTTTTACGATGGACTTTAATTTATCTAGTACATTTAGATAACTTTGATTAACATAGGGCTGATTAACATAGATATATTCTAAAAAACCATCAATGCTACATATCAATTGATTCAAAAACCATTCAGAACATGCCTCTTTTATCAATTGAGACATGCCCTTTTCAAATAATTCAATGGGTTCAATTTTAGTGTTTTCCGTATTTTTATCATTTGACATAGTATTATTTTTTAGGGTTATAAAATTTAATTTACTTCCTATCTGTTCTCTACTCAAAAAATGTAAAGCAATGCCCTTTCAAAGCTTTGGGTGGGCCTTATACTTCAGTATGTAATAGCAGCCTATTTGTTTCATGGCATTCTGTTTATTTAATATCCAACTGTAATACATCATCCCGTCGTGAGTATGATCTCATCGCTGCCTCCTTCAAATTTTATATTTAACAAGGCATCAAACGAAGGGGGGATGTAGGGAATCTTCACAATGATCTCGCAATCCTCAGCTTTGGCATTTACTTTCATGCTTAACTGTTGAAAGTCAGGATTGTGTCGATTAGAAATTGATTGCTTATTAATCGTTAAATTTCTTTCATTAGCCCCAATCCTAGGGGCGTTATCTACATTCAGATCGGGTCGGTCTTCATTGTGATCTTGTAAATCCACCACTAAATCTTCATGAAAGATCATATTCACGGCCCAGGGATACTCCTCTAAATATACTTGTTGATGAAAGTCGGCACTCTCTGATAAAGGCAATCTGGAATGACTACTGGTATCAGGCTCATGGTTACTAGCATTTGCCTCGGCGTCTTTTGCCTTTTTTGTGCTTGTAACTACGGTTTGCACAGCGTACCCTTTTAGCTTTCGACGAGATTTGATGTGGAGGGTAGGAAAAAGTCCGTTAAAGGTCAGGATAAACTGGGTGTTCGTTGGGAAATTCATTCCTACACCGGGCCAAAAGAAGACCGCATCTTCGGATGCATTGGGATCACGGTTGTCTTTAAAACTATTGATTTCATTGGTCAACCAATTCTTAATGTTTGTTTGTATTCCTTCAACAGAATCTTCCTTATGCGTTTTGTCAATGGAGAATGGATATAAATCCCTTTCATACGTTCCATCATCTTTCTTTGTGACTTTAAAGAACCCTCCGGTGGTAAGAAATACCCTTCGTGCGGTATTTCCTGATAAAAAGAAGTCGTTGTAAATGGGTATTAATTTCGTGTTTGACATCAAAATTTGATACCGCACCGTGATCGCAATGACGACTAACCTCAATAACAAATCATTGAAATAGGAGATAACCTGATCCCATTGTTTTTGACTTATTTTGATAGAACCTTCATTCACTGCATCCTTTAGGGAATTTATCTCATAATTTATCCTTGATTGAAGGTTATAAATCGAAAAGAAGGCATAAGGTATATTGTTGGTGGTTTCTTGATAATATGCTATGAGGTTATTAATTATTTTTTTGACGTATCTGTTCGTCTTATCTCCCTTGAGATAGTTCCTCATAAAGCTGAATCCGCGGTGTAATAAGGTGCTTTCCAGATAAAAAATAGTTTCACTTAAATTATATAGTATGCCGCGTCTTGCTAGGTTTAAAAAAGATTGGAACTGTATATCTTCTTTGTTCACATCTTCAGAGGCTTTAATATGTAAGCCCTCCCATAATTTCACGTTGTTTTCAGCATGATGAAAAGCCTCTACATAATTATTGTCAAAATTTGAACTTACGTAGGAGGCTAAATCCTGTAAATTCATGCTTAAAAAATAATTAAACAACCGGCTCCCTGCATCCGCCTTCTCTTTATCCTTATCAGTGGGAGTGGAATTGCCCTCTTGATTTTCAGGCTCACTAATTTTATCTAAAAAATCATCAACCTTTCTTCTGAATGGCTGTTTGGCATCCAAGTACTCAATGAGATCGTCCTTATTGAAGGGCATCTCTCCCTTGTCTATTTTGCTGAGAAAATTTGAGTTGATAACCGTATCAATATTCGCCATAAAGCTATCCTTGAAAAAGTTAAAATCCTTAAATTTTAACCGATCCTCTTTTGTGGTTTTTTTATCCTCCATGTTTTTTAATAAAAAGTGGTTTTTTAAGCGTAAAAAATATCTTTCTCAGCATCCAGGGTTCCCCTTCTTTTTGATCAATATTTCTTGTTTTTAATATCCCGCCATTTCAGTGTTCTCCGTTTTAACGGTGCATGACCGCGCCTGTTCTAGCTGTTGCAACACGGGCAATGGTGCCGTAAGCAAGGGAACGTACCAATCGTCCAGGATGACGCCATATCCTTTCGCCAGTGCCTCTTCTTGCCATTGATCTCCGGGGTTGTATCGAGTAAAATCGGTATACGCCAGACATTGCGTTAGATCGATCCTGGTGAGTTCCGCCTGATAGTTGTTGAATTTTCGCGCATCCTTAATCAGGAAGAAATCCTCGGTATGTTGCACCAGGGCCAATTCGGCTTGGGCATGGTTTGCTTTCCAATCCGCCACCAACCCACGAATGGTACCAATAGTAGCTTCCATTTCCGCGTTTCGTTGCCCTTTCCATTCCGCCATAAAATAATTAGCCAGCATATCTACGGGAGCATCATCAGGAAATAGCGAATGGTATACCCTCCAGGGTTTTAGATGATCCAGGCCAAACTTGCTTGCCTGCTCGTACAAAGGCGAGCCCCGCCCAATCAAGGTGTTGGTAAGCGTAGTGGGGTTCTTTAGGTGGGTGATTTTGGGAATTAAATCCATCAAATAGCGGTACTCCGCTACCGTATCTCCGGGAAAATTGTACAACAGATTCCACTGGCATTCAATCTGTAAGCAAGCTAAATTCCTCAAAAAATACAGATTGTATTTTCCCATGGTACCCTTGCGCATGCGTTTAAGCAGGGTAGTGGAAAAGGTTTCAATACCGGGTAATATCCATCGGGTGTTGATCGCCTTTAACTTGAACACCGCCTCTAAATCATTGGCGATCTTCTCCATGAACCCAATCTGTGGGAGGTGAGTATTTTGGGTATAGGGATAGTATTCTTCTACAAAATCTTTGATTAGAATGTCATCGGCGAATAGGATTACCTTATCGGGAAACTTAGCCTTGACCTCTTGTAGCTCTCGCGCAATTTTTTTGACGCTCTTTGATCGAAAGGCGACATCTGGGATGGAGCAAAAGGTGCATTTGATCAGGTCTCCCCACCAACAGCCCCGGTTGGTTTCGTACCAAAACAGCTTAATGTAGCGTGCAAAAAAGTCTGCCCCTAGAATGGATACCACCTTGGCTTGGTATTCTTCGTAATCCACCATGGGCAAGGCGTCCAAAGGGTAGGGGCGTTCTGACTCAATGACCCTGGGGAAGGAAGTGTTTGGTTGCCCGAGGTTTTCCAAGAAATGGAGAAAGGAGTATTCTGCCTCGCCAGCAAAAATATGGTCGAGTTGGTGGCCCAAGGCAGCCAGGCCTTCTTCTATACCGTGGTTACAGTAGCCTCCTCCGGCTATGATGGGCACGGCGACTCCTTTTTTTTTCAGCTCCTGGGCCATGGCTACGGAGGCGTGCACTTGGCTTTCGAAGGCGATAGAAAAGCCAATGGCTTTGAACGAGTAGTTCGCCACGGCTTCAGCGATCAACTTCACAAACTGATAGCACTTTGCCTCAAGCGCCAGTAGCTCTTCTACATTGAAAAACTGAAGGCCGTGTTCCCAATAAGCATCGTGTGATAAGTCACCCCGAAGCGACGACAGCGCTGCATCGGCATGATGCAGGCTGTCGGTTTCTTTTCCCAAGGGGGGCAACCCGAAGGCACTTCTGGCAAACAGTCGCTCCGCAATGAATTGATAGTAGCGCTCGGGCGTACGGTGACAGACCTTTCTGTACGCCTCTTTTCCCATGTAAGCCGCCAGTAGCATTTCGCAGTGCAGGATTTCCACCGAGAAGCCCTGTTCTTTTGCGAGTGCTTTTAGGGTGTAGGGCCCGAGCGCGATAAACTCTATCTGGTAAAATGGAGGAATGATGAGTAGTACATCAGCATCGCACAGTTGCGCATCTATCAATTCCTGGAATGCTTCCATAGACCTATGCGGTAAGTTCTTGCTCTATTTCCATGGCTTTATCTTCAAATAGGGGGTATCCGAGTTCATGGCACTCTTCCTTACTTTCACGTAATAGCTCCAGGGCTTTATTGCGATTGTCAGCAGGATTCAGTCGATACAGGGCTTGGGCCAATAGTGCTTTGATCCAAGGAGTAGACCAGCGTTCACCTCGGCTAGTAATACGCTCCAAGCAGTCGGTAAGCAATTGGATGGCGGATTCATGCGCACCCTGAGCGATGTAGGTCTCGGCCAAAGAAGGCTCGTATTTCGAAAGGGCATAATCTTGGCCCTCTTCCAAAATATCATGGATGTACTGCTTGGCATAGGCCACATCTGCCGTAGCCCATGCCTGATACATTTCCAGGTGTTTGGTTGCCCAAATGATAGAATCATCTTGACCAAACTGTTCCTTGCATGCTTTGTATAGGGCTTTTTGCAACGCCTTATCCCCCGTGAAGTAGGCAATTTGGGCTTTGAAGATGTAGGCCAAAATGATGGTGTCCTGATGATTCATGGCCGAAGCAAACGCAATGGCCTTGTCTACATACGCTTTTGCCCGGTCAATTTCCTTGCGGTAGAGATAGATATTCGACAGCAGGATCAAGGCAATCCCCTTGGGATCCATGCTAAATTCATTTTTAACATCCCCATCCTCCTCATCAATGTATAGGGCTAAGATTCGCTCCCACATAGCCTCTGCATCAGCCAGTCTACCCTCGGCAAACCGCGATTCTCCGATCATGATGAGCACCCCGAGCTCTTTTTTTCGGTTGCTTAGCACCGTTTGGCTATTCAAGATCTCCTCCGAAACCCGGTGGGCCTGCTGACGACGTCCGCTGAAGTGATGTCCTACAAATTCAATCCATTTGGTTTTGAAAACCGTTTCCTCTTCAAAATTCTTGGCAATCTCGAATCCCTGGTTTTTAGCATGCTCCAGTAGCATCGTGTTTTGCTCCTTGATTTGGGCAACCTCTTGGCTACCATAGCCTGACAAGGAGCTCTGAGCAGGGATAATGTGGCCATTGAGCTGCAATTCCTGAGTATACCTTTTTTGGGTTTCCGGTTGGCTTTTTATCCAACCCCGCACCTGCTTTGACAGGGCAATGGCTTCCTGATTCCCCGAAGTTTCAGCTTGCTTTTGCACGGCATGATTTCCTAAATCAACCGCACGCTCATGGTTGCCGGCCCCCGCAAAATGACGAGCGGGTTCCATAGGCGTGTTTTCCAGCATATCCGGAAAATTAGCTTCTATCGTCCGTGCTATACTCGCATGGATGGACTCACGGTGGGCGTTGACCATTCCATCATAAGCCGCATCGCGAATGAGAGCATGGCGGAAGATGTAGCTGTCCTGTTGCCCTTTGCGCTGCCTATATACCAAATCGGCTTTGGTGAGCTGATCCAAATCCTGTAGAATGTTTTCTTCCGGTTTGCCAGAAGCTTTGATAAGAAGCTCGTAGTCAAACTCTCTGCCAATGGCCGAGGCCAGCTGGGCCGTTTCTTTGGCCTGGGCCAATCGGTCCAAACGCGCATTCAGCAAATCGGCCAGGGTGCTGGGTACCGCCTGCTCCTGAATGTTTTCGATGAGTTGGTAATTGTATTTCTTCTTTACCAGATACCCGCTTTCTTTAAGCATACTGGTAAGCTCCTCTACAAAGAGGGGGATTCCGTCTGTCCGATCTTGGATGTATGCTAAGGCAGCATCCTCAATAGTTTGCTTTTCCAAGCTCGCCTCCACCAGCGATCGCACGGCTGCTCCAGGCAAGGCATCTAACTCTATTTGTTGATATAGGTCGGTTACCCAGGGGTTTTCAAAATTGGGCCTGGTTGTCATCAAGATCATAAACTGCTTCGTACCCAATCCATTCAAAAGCTTGGTCGTAAACTCCGTACTCGTAGGATCTAGCCAGTGCAAGTCTTCTAAAACCAATAGATAAGGTTTATCACCTCCGAGCTCGGTAAGAATTGTTTCCAGGTATTCAAAAAGGAGCCCCTTTTGCTCGTCGGGCGATTGCGTAAGGGGCGGGTATTGGGTGTCGGGTACCGAAAGATTGAGCCACGAAGCCAAAAGCGGTACAGCGATCTCTTGCGGGACCTCATAGGGCACTAGGGCGGTTTCCAGTAGGTTTAAGGTAGCCGCATTTGGATCTGAAGAGCTAAGCCCCCAGTGGTTCGTTAGCATGTTGAGGAACGGATAGAGAGCATTATTCTGATGCTCAGGTAGACAGCGGCATTCGCGCACTATTCCGCCCTGAGAACGAACAGTTTCCTTAATCTCATGGGTGAGTTTTGATTTGCCAATTCCGGCTTGGCCATGCAAGATGAGGGCCTGACCTCCGGTTTTAGCGTTTTCCCAAATGTTGAGGGCTTGGGCTAATTCCTGGTCACGCCCCACCATAGGACGATCCGCAGACCATGGACGAAGGGCCGTACCGGTTTCACTTTCTCGTTCCTTCTCTAGATGATAGGTCGTTATGGGTTGGGATGCCTGAAAACTAGTATACGTTCCGTTGAGAACCAGCTCTGAGAACGGAGCCAGCAAGCGTTGGGTCGATTCACTTACACAAATCACTTGCTCGCGGGCTTGTTGGGCCAGCTCAAAGGCAATCATCGATACGGATCCTTGGGGTAATTGGTCAGTTTGAACCAGAGCTGTACCGGAGTGTAGCCCTATCCGTAGGTGAACTTTCAGGCCGTGTTGTTGCTCCAATTGCGCACTGCGTTCTGCCACTTCCCTTTTTAACTCCAAAGCCGCCTTGCCCGCGCGGCGGGCATCGGTATCATAGCTCTCGGGGTAGCCAAAATAGACGGCCAGGTGATTCATAAAAGGCTCGGACACCGTTCCCCCGTAGCGCTGAGTGGTATCCTTGCAAAGTTGCAGTTGGTCTTTCTGCAGAGCATCCAGTACCTCCAACTCGATGGGCGTATCGCCTACTACCTGTAGTTGTAATTGCAAGCAGAGTACGGTGATCTGTTTGCGGGTAGCTACCGCAGCTTGCCAGCCCATCACGTTGTCTACGGTGGCTTCCTCCTCTGCTGAGATCCTCGAAGTAAGGGTCGTTTGTAAGGAGCCCGTCAAGGTCTGAAAATTGATGCTCTCAAACTCCTTAAGGAGTGATTTGGCGTGCTGAATGCGGTTGCGTGGGTTCTTTTCCAGTACCCGGCGCATCAGCAAGCCCAGAGGATGGTCTAGCAATACCGGAGGAAGGGGCACCGGGGTAGGGGCTAACTGCTTTTGGAATACCTGCCCCATAGACTGGCCATCCATCACCGGAACGCTGGTAAGGCACTCTAGCAAGATTAAGCCCCAAGCATATAAATCTGATTTTGGCGTAGGCGATTCGCCCCGTAGCTGTTCGGGAGCACTGTAGGTGGGGGTACCCACCACATCTTTGGTGAAGGTAAGGGTACGGTAGTCGGCGGTGCGGAATTCCTGAGTAAAGGCGGCAATCCCAAAATCGAGGATTTTGACGTAGTGTTTAGCCCCCGTTTGGGTCACCATGATATTTTGCGGTTTCAAATCACGGTGTACGATGCCGGCCTCGTGTGCGGTGATCAAAGCATCCAGGAGCTGGCTCATCAAGGGCGCCATTTCCGCGGCCGAAAGACTCCCTTTACTGAGGAGGTAGCTTTTCAGCGTTTCGCCTTCCACATATTCAAAAACGGCATAGGGTAGTTCCTGCTCATCATAGCCTTTATCCAGAAGCTGCACGATGTGCGGATGGTGCAGTTCTGCCACAAGTCTGGTTTCTCGGTCGAATCGGGCAATTTGTTTGGCTTTGGTAGCTGTATCTAGGTCTTCACGAGCCTTGAGCCTTTTAATGGCTACTAAGCGCCCGGTACTTTGTTGCAGTGCTTTGTATACGGTGCCATATCCTCCTTCGCCAATAGGTTCAAGGATTTGGTATTGGGCAAGTGTAGGTCTTGATTGGGTTGTAGGCAAGGTATTGGGTTCCATGGAATAGAAAACTTAGAGGAGGTGAATAAGAAATGCGTATCCACTCCCTCACAATGGCTATTGGTGCCAAACAAAAAGTAAGGAACTGGAAATAAGATAGGGCCTTATTCGGTTCAGTAAAATGTTTTTGGTGTTAAATTTTGTTTACGCGAAATGGACAACCAGGTAGATATAGTCAGTTTTATTGATTCACTGCTTTCCATACAATGGGCATCTGGCTTTTTCTTTTTCTTTGCCAAGGTATTGTCTGGACCACCGCTACTAGTTAATCCTGACTTGCACTACCATCGTTTTTGCGCATTTATACGTACAGGTTGCGTGATGCCGATAAAGGTCACAGAGAAGGGAGTGAAATTTTGAGAAATGATCGATTTTGATTGAAAATGCTTAAATGGAATAATGTTGTGGTATGAAATCACCTATGGTGGGAGTACTGAATCTGTAAAATCAATCCCACTCCTCTATATCGGGCAACAGATGTTGCTGCCAGCAGGCGAGAGGGGTGGGGTAGTGCCAGTGGCCA
>DMST01000455.1:14391-17585 GCA_003454975.1 Cytophagales bacterium
GGCCGGGCCAGGGGGGCGCTTCCTCGCGCTTGCGCCAAGTGAGATGCACCACAGCCATTTGCTGGTTGGGGAGAAGGAAGAGCACATCGTCGTTGTCGCAGCGGGTGGCAATGGCTTGGGCTTCCAGCCCATACAGGGGGTGGGTGGGGGCTAGCTCCCGGCGGAGCTCATTTTCCATGCCTTGGGCCCAGCTTTCTTCATCTATTTCTTCCCAGGGGTCTTCTAGCGGGCCAGGAAATTGAAGAGGTGTGACGCGATCTAGCATGGGGAAATATAAAAAAAGCCCGGCAAAACCGGGCTTGTAGTATATAGGTGGAATGCAATCTTTATTCTACCATACCGTCACCTACTAAGAAGGGGGCCTTACCGTCGGTGATGATAATCTTGGCGCCGTTTGACTGAGCCAGCTCCAGGAAGGCCTCGATGCTGCGCAGCTTGATGATTTCCTCCGTCAGACCGTCGGCTAGTACCAATTGCGCGTCGCGCGTACCTTGGGCTTCCACCAGCTTCCGCTCGGCTTCCAGCTTCTCCTGCTTCACAATGTATTCCATACGCAGTACCTCCTGCTCGGCCTCCAGGCGGCTCTGAATGGAGTTGTACAAACCACCAGGCAACTGAATACTCTTCATCAGTACCGCCTCAATGAAGATACCCCGGGGCTGCAAATAGCCATTCATCACCTGGGCGATATCGGCCTCAATTTCGGACCGTTTGCCGGAGTGCATGTCTTTGGCCATAAACTGGGCGCAGATATCGGCAGACGCGGACCGGAAGACACTGCTGATTATATTCTCGTAGTTGCTACCAATCTCCTCGATCAGGGTAGGTACGTTGTTCTTCTCTATCCGGTATAGGATGGAGATCTGGGATTTGATATTCAACCCCTCTTTGCTAGGCAAACTTAAGTTTACCTCCATGTTTACCGTACGCGTAGGCGTAGTGATGATCTGGGTGGAGATAGGGTTGTAGAATACCAACCCTTCATTGTAAACTTCTTGCGAGAGTTGACCAAAACGTTGTTTTACGGCCACTTCTCCGGGGTTTACTACCATACAAGATGAAAATACCAAGGCTCCAAGACCGAGGACGGCTAATGACTGCATTGACTTTCTCATAGACTACTCAGATTAAGGTTTGTATTGGCTAAACTTTAAAATGTATGCTTTTGTATCTGGTAGTATTACTATCAAAAGGGGTGCCATTGTTTGCACCTGACTCATATTTTTTTTGTGTAATTGTGACCAAAATGTTACGCAAAGTTTATGTGGACAAGTTGAGATTGGAAGTGAATTGAGTTTTGTTATTGATTATGAGGGCATTAGAATAAAAAAGCCCGGGCAAGCCGGGCTAAAAAATGTCTTACTAAACCTACCTGTAATGGAAAACTTTTCACACAAAATGTGATACTACGGCGACCAAAGAACCAACCCAAAGCGTAACGGCTACGAAAGCAATAATCTTGGTGCTAATGGGGGCTTTGGCCAATAAAATCATTGTCTGCTTCATCTAAAGTATTATTTGGTTATCATTTGTGGAGCCATCCTAATTTTTTGTCGTTGCGGATTGCTCAGTCACCGCTCGATTTGAGGATGTGACGGAATCAATATTTTATTGACTCTTGCCTATAAGACAAACTGGATAAGAAATACCCTACCGTCTTTTTAAAAAGTTTTAAAATATTCCGGCTCCCTGATAAAAAACCTTGGCGATTACGGCCGTCATAGACCCAATCCATAAGGCGATGGCTCCGAATACAATGAGCTTCATTCCCAAAGGGGCTTTCCAAAAAAGTGTGAGTGTATGCTTCATAGTCTTTCGAGATGATGGATGTTATGAGAAAGACCATAAGAGCGGAGGAATACCCCCCTCATCTAAGATTATTAGGGCTTATACAATCAATTTGGATTGCAGGGGCATGGGCGGAGGAAATCATTTATTTCCCACTATTTTAGTTCCGGTGTAAGCCGAAAGACCTGTAATGAGTAGGCAAAGACGATGAAAAATATCAAAACATGAGCCGTTTCGATCAATTGAAAGAGATGATTGCTGCTATGCTAGGCATTGAGCTATAATCAATCAAAGAGGCACCTTTTCGGTGCCTTTGTTATTTCCTCAAGCTTATTTGCGAGGGTACCAATTCCTAATGCGGACCTCAATGGCACTGTTGCCGGCCTCCACTATTTTTCGGAACTGCTCCAGGTCGCTTTGCCCTCTCAATCCTTTATACGAGTAGGGGTAAACTACACTGGGTTTGAAATCCAACACCGCATCAGCTGCTTGCTCCACCGTCATGGTAAAGGGCAACTTCATACTCACAAACGCTATATCGACGTCAGTTAGCGAACGCATTTCGGGTATGTCCTCCGTATCTCCACTTAGGTATACCTGAATGCCGCAGAAAGACAGTAGGTATCCGTTTCCTCGGCCTTTGGGATGTAACGAACTGGGTTTTTCTGGTAAGTTATACATCGGTACGGCCTCTACAGGGATGCCATCCACTTTCATGGCTTGCCCGTTGGCTAGTATTACTTGGGTGTTGCTTATTAGCTTTTTGGGGAGCATTTTTTCCACAGCCGCCGGATACACCAAGGTAGCCCCAGACAGATCTAACTGCCTCAGGGTTTTGCGGTTTGCATGGTCCGAATGGATATCGGTGATGAGGACCATCGTGGGCTTGGGCAACCCTACAAAGCGTTTGGCTGGCCCCACGGGGTCTACATAAATCACTTGGTCTCCGTAGGTGAGGATAAGTGTGGCATGCTCTATAGGCTGTACCGTCAGAGGTCCGCAAGCACTGGTATAAGTATCTCGCGTGGCAAAGGGCTGTGCCAGAATAGGCAAGGAATAGAACAGCCCTAAGGCAAGCATGAAGAAAAATTTCATGGGTACAAGTTTTCTTCCTAACGGTAAGATTAGGCCAAAGTTTGACCACTCTTCACGGAGATGCTCCTCACTATACTTTCCTACTCGGTCAAAGGCCTGCGGCGTTTGCACGTCTAAGTAATGCCTTTGGGTATAATTGAAAAGGGGGCGTGAATAGGTTCCCTGTTATTTCTCCACCGGGTAGTCTGAGGGTAGACCCCATTCGCTCCAGGAGCCGTCATACAGTGTGGTTACATTGGGCAGATCTACCAACTCCGCAGCTAGCTCAATTACACACGCAGTAACCCCGGTACCACAACTAAGGATCAGTG
>DMST01000282.1:0-173 GCA_003454975.1 Cytophagales bacterium
GGACCCCGGGCGCTATGTAGCCGGACCGGCCATGGTGTTGGCCACCCAAGTGATAGGCCACGCCCACCGGGGAGGCAAGCCCTGGTACTACCTGGACGACGGTCTGTACAACTCACTGTCGGGTCAGCTGTACGAACAAGCCCGTTACCCAATAGGCCTGTTGAACCCGCGGG
>DMST01000282.1:238-4299 GCA_003454975.1 Cytophagales bacterium
CGGCCCAGCCCAGCCCAGCGTACTGGCCGGGCCCACCTGCGACTCCGTGGACGTGATTGGAATGGACGTACCCTTACCCCCGCTGCAGTTGGGGGATGTGCTTCTGTTCTCTGGAATTGGCGCTTATTCTTCAGAATGTGCCAGCACCTTCAACGGCTTTCCCAAAACCCCCATTGTATCCATCACACCTGAACAACCATGATGAAATTACGCATATTCCCCCGTATGGAAGGAGGAGTGGTTGCGCTGTTTGTGCTTTCCATCCTCCAGTTTGTAACCTACTTCGTTTATAGCCATGCGCTGAACGGGCTCAAAGAGGAGATTTTTGAAGGCCTGCAGCGCACCACCATGGTGCTCCGTACCTTACTGGACACGGAAGCGCACCAGCAGCTGACGGACCGTAGTCAAGAAAGCACCCTATTATACCAAGACCAGATTACCCCTCTGAAGGCCGCCCAAGCCTCGGACAGCACCTTGGAATTTGTGTATACCATGGTGCAACGAGATACCACCATCTATTTCATTTTGGATCCTACAGATTCTACTGAATTGGATGATACGGGAGCCGGATTGAAATCCCACATTATGGATCCGTATCCGGGGGCCAGCTTCGAAGTGAAGGAGTGCTTCCGGACGCAAGAAATAACCATCACCGAGGAAGTGTACGAAGACCAGTGGGGTCAGCACATTAGCTGTTTTGTACCCATCCTCCACAACTCAGAGATGGTGGGTGTACTAGGCGTAGATATCTCAGCAAAAACCTATCAGGAGCGGCTAGAACCCATCAAAAACGCCTATCGGCGTACCGCCATCACCATCTTCTGTATCGCCTACATAGCCGGGCTTATCATGTGGTTTCTGCGCCGTTTTCAACATTCCCTCATTAAAAAGGTCCTTGCATTCACCCCAGAACCATGAAACTATCTACCCCTATCATTCTAATCTTATTATTTGTCAGCACCTTTTTACTGTCGGTTTCTGTAGGAGCCAACGCAGTGATTATCCCCGTATTTGTGGAAGGAGACGAAGCCTTTGATGCTTTCAGTAAAACGCTCATTCTTTCTATGGAGGCTTTTGTAGCCATCGGCATGAGTCTGGCTTTGCCACGATTGCTCCGCCGAATTGGCATCAGGGCCACGCTATTTGCAGCTGCGGGAGTGCGTATTGGTGCTAGCGGGCTTATGAGTTGGTTTACGGATGTACCCAACTGGATATTAGGCTCCCTTTGTCTGGGCGGAGGTACCTTCTTGTATCTATTGCTCATCCAGATTTGCCTTAGCAATGTGGAAATTCGGCGTAAAAAAGGATTGATCTACTCCCTTTTCGGAGTCATCATATCCTTAGGCATTGCGGTGGGTCCTTTAGCACTTGAAAAATTGGATGCACTGCTTACGCTGAGCGGTTTGGCTGAGTACGTAGCCAACCTGGGGCTACCAGCGGTAGGTACTCAGCTTATTTTTAGTGCTCTGCTCACCGCTATTTCTCTGTTGCCCTTTTTCCTGGGACGGAGCATGGTGCCTCCCATCCAGGAGATACCCGCCTTTTCGGTTTGGAAGCTGGTGCGGGAAAACAAAGATGTGTTGTTTGCTGTGGCTTTGTGTGGCATTTCCTTTATGGGCGTGTCTTGGTACATCACCATCTATGGTCTGCACAGCGGCCTGAAGTTAAACCAGGCACCGTACTTACTATCCGCCTTTATGCTAGGTTCCATCTGCCTGGATACTCCCTTATCCTTCCTGGCAGAATACGTCAACCGAAAGGTGATGCTGGTTCTATCAGCCCTACTCTGTTCCATACTCGCCATCTTTATCCCCTTGGCTATCTATGATTTCACACAAGCCTGTGCCTTGCTGTTCGTTTGGGGTGGATTGGTGAGTGGCATGTATTCCAATTGTCTGGTTTTACTGGAATTGAAATACAAGAACCAAAATGTAGTGGCCACCAACACCGTCTTCTCCCTCATGGAGAACATAGGTGGAGCCATTGGGCTTACCCTGATTGGGATTTTCCTACAGGAAGGTTTCAACAACGGTTTCTCCTACCTCATCATCGCTGCTTGTTTAGTCTATTTCACCTTAGTCCTTAACTGGTATAAGCCCAATTAGCCACCCAATCAGGGGCCGGTCTACGGCCCTCCGTTAATTCCATGACACCCCTCCTCACCTCCGAACTTTCCCGAATAGTACCGCTATCGGTAGGGTTGGTATGCTTAGTCTGCATGCTACTGGTGGGGTGGGGGATTTGGCGTATCAAAGCCACCATAAGCACCGTATTTCTGGCTTTGCTCATTACAATAGTAGGCATATCCCATCGCCTGGAAACCTGGTTTACAAGCCTTTGGCAGTCGGTAGGAGCGGAACATACCCAGGAGACAGGCAATGTCATGGAGCTATCCGTTTCCTTATGGCTAGGTCCCCTTCAGGTAGCGGGAATCTTTCTAGGCCTGATCGCTCTGCTCCAGCGAATCACCCAACCCGGGCAATTCCCCAAACCACGCGTAAGCCCCGGGATTCTGGCGCAAAACGGACTGACCCTTTTGATTGTGGCGGCGGCGGTGTACTTCAGCATTACGGCCATGATTGCGGCCTCGCTTACCAAAGGAATTGGCGTACACCCAACCAATCTGGCCTTGGCCCTTGAAATGGAAATTGACAGTGTTTCCAATACCGACCATGTGCAGCGAGGATACTTTGAAGCTGATCTGGAACACATAGACAGCATACGAAGGGCGCACCCAGAGTTTGGAGATCTGCTGTACCCACTGCATTGGCACGTAGATGCCGAGGTGATTGACATGTTTGGGGAAATGCTACCGGATATGAAGCGCCGGGTTATCAACCAAATGATCGCCAGCGACCAGGCCAATCTGGTGGATGGGCTCAAACAAGAAGATAAGGATACGCTCCTCGCCTGGTACCAAACCCAGCGCCGGAATGCCATTGATTATCTGAATAAACTGACGGAGGGACTGCTATCCCTTACCTACAAACTGAAGGTACCCGGCAGTGTAGCCTTTGCAGATTTGATCATGGAATATGAGCGCAAGCTACCGGGCCGATTTGCTCCTGGCGAGGTACCCAAACGCTCTAAACAGGGTGACTTTCTTGGAATTTTTGAGGAATACATGGGTTGGCTGCTCGAGATTGAAAGCTATTCTTTGGTAATGATCATTGGGATGGCTGGGTTTGGACTACTGGGAGCAGTTTCTGGTAACTTCATCAAAGAAGCAGGACGCAGGAAAGAGAAAGGGGGGGCAATGATTGAGGATTTATCCGGAGTGATGATTAAAGGCTTTACGGCCGCCTTGGTAATCTTTTTGGGCATACAGGGGAGCTTGGCGGTATTGGGCAATGGCATGGAACCGCCGGATTCTAATCTGCTTTTCTTTATGGCCCTGGTGGGTTCGGTGTTTAGTGACCGTGCCTGGGACTGGGCCAAGTCAAAATTTGAAGAAACTCTGGCCAAGGACAAGGGAGAGGGTGAATCGACTGCTCCGGATAATGACCTGGGAATGGACGAGCACAATGAAGCCCCAGACTTTTCTCCACCCTATGTAAGCCCCTCAACGGAGCAGTCCCAACCCCAGGAATTTCCTTTGGAAACCCAACCACCGACGGAGCACCCAGCAGAAGGTCTCCACCTACGATTAGACCCAGCCCTTCAGAAAGGCCAGTCCGGGGCTGAGTCAGAGGATGACGAGGTTCGGCCTAATTTCTTAGCCTGATCTGCCGGCAATCGTTATTGGAAATTTAGGGCTCACAGGGTGGCTTCCGCCTCGGGAAAGTAAAATAGTTCTGCTTGGTCTGTAAGCGTGCGGGCTAGCTCAGGATCTGTGAGCAACAAGTGCAAGAAGGGCCCTGTGGGCAGCAGGTACAGCTCCGTATTGGGCAAGGCTGTGAGTTGGTACTGATAGAAAAATTCGGCCGCTGAATGGATGTATAATACCTGACCTGCGGCGATTACCCGACGCTTCCTTTGCGAATCCAGCAATTGCACGGATCCTTGGGTTACCCATACCAGTTGTTGTTCTAATGAGCGCCCCGCCTCGGCATCTACTGCAG
>DMST01000282.1:4385-4525 GCA_003454975.1 Cytophagales bacterium
TCCCTGCCAGCCGGGCAACTGGTTGCAGGTAGTAACTATTTCGTGCCCATAGGTAGCGGAGAGGTTTTCCGCCTGATTCTTTACCGTCTCGCGTTTGTGCGGCTCCAAAGAGGCCAGTGCCTTTTGCCAGGCGGTGGCAT
>DMST01000282.1:4564-5153 GCA_003454975.1 Cytophagales bacterium
ATCCTGCTCGTGATACAAAATTTGGGCTGCCCGCTGCACCACCATGGGCGCATAATGCAGCAGGGCCAACCGCAGTAGCTTATGCTTCTGATGTTGCCAACCTCCTTTTTCCTGCAACACTGCCAGTGGAATCATGAGCCCGGCATAGGACTGGTTGCGAAGCAAAATTTCTACCAGGCGCTCCGGCACGGTCAACTGGTCCTGAGGATATAAGGGCTGCAACCGCTTCAACTTTTGTGTCCAGGACCGATCGTCTAGCAAGGGAATGAGAATCGGTTTCAGAAGGTTATCCAGCAGATTGTCCAGGAGTTCCAGCGCAAAAATCTGTTGTTCGGGATTCTCCTCATTGAAGAGGTGCTCCTGTACCACCCCCAGCTTTTCCGGTCCGTACAGCAGCCCCGTGAGCTGTAGCGCAGTTACCTTCACCAGCATAAGTTGGGTTTCCAGAGGTGCACGCAAGGGGGTATCCTGCGGCAAGGCACTCAAGTCTGTCAAGGCACTGTATAGCCAAGTGGCCACCGCACACTCCTGTTGGATCAACGTACGGATTTGCTCTCGGTCCTCCGGCGCCACCTGTACATCCAGTTCA
>DMST01000282.1:5237-9295 GCA_003454975.1 Cytophagales bacterium
CAGTTCGTTGAGCGCTTGCAAAGCATGGCGACGAACCTCAGGCTGATGGTAGTCTATCAGGTGCAGCAGCTGGGCACGCGATGCCGTACTGTTGATTTGCTGGTAAATGGCAATGATTTTATGGCGTAGACTGAGATGCTCCGCCCGGTCAAACGCATGCCCTAAATCCATAAGGACCCGATCCCGGTAGAGGGGTAATACCGCTATGGCCGCATGTGCGTACCGCCCCTGCTGTAGCAAATCGATGAGCGCCGGTACGGCAGTTATTTCTTGTTGCCGGGCCAGAGCGAGCATGATCTCCGGCACCTCTCCCGGTTGATTTTCCAGACTTTCTTGCAATCTACGGCGGAGCTTAGCCCCCGGCAGCAAATAGTAGGTAGACGCATGTCCCGGGTCAGGATTGGGTAGGGGAATTTCTACAGCCACTATAGCCTGCCAGGTTGGTGATTGGCAGGCGGGTGGCAAGGCCAACATCAGGTCATCGCTGCTTTTAGTAGAAGCCGTGCCCGTCACTTCCAGCACGCTGGAAAGCTGTTTCCGGTAGGCTTGGTAGAGCTTGAAGGCCAAATAGGCCCAAGCCAAAAACAGCGGAAGGCTTAGCAAGGCAAACAGCTTGAGTCGGCCCTCGTTGGCATCGAATTGCCAGGTGAACAGCAGCAGGAGGATACCGGCAATACCGGTTCCCAATTGTTCTACATTTCCGTCTACTTTGGTTTGAGCTACGTTTCGTTGCTGCACCGGCAGGGCCATAAACAGTAGCCGCGTGGCTGGCACCTCAAAGGAGCTAATGCCCACCAGGTTGAGCCACTGATTGGTGGCAAAAAAGAATACCAGCATGCCCAGGCTTGGGATCCCCACCAGCAGGGTAAGGTAATCGGCCGAATAGGCCAACAGCGTGCCGATCAACATGGCCACGGGGACAAACACCAGCCCAAACCGAATGCTCAAAGCACCTAAGATTCTGCCTGACAGCAGAGAGAAAATGAGCTCTCCTATTTTAACCAAGGAAAAGAAAACCGCATACGCCTGAATAAAGGCATCCGGGTCGTCGGCATGCTGCAGCGATAGCGCATCAATGAACCCAAAATCCACGAAGTAAATCCCAATCATGGATAGAATAGTGCAAGTGCCAATGAGACGGAGATAAGGGTTCTTAAAAATTTTTATCTCCACTTCGGCCTCCTCTTCCAGAGCTTCCTGAGGGATATTGGCTTCGGTGTCGGGTACGAAAAACCGCTTGAGAATAGTGCGCAAAACGAACAATCCCAAGAAACAACCGGCGGCAGAAAACCACAGAAAATGGGAAGAGTTGCTCAGGATCTTTAACAGAAGAGGAATGGTGAGGTACCCAAGTATGGAGGCGATAACGTTGCCAGTACTGAACAGAGCAAAGTATTTTTTGCTCTGTCGAAGATCAAACAGCAGTAAAGAAAGCCCGGAGGTCTCCAGGCTCATGAGCGTAATCAGGGGCACACTTAGAACAAACAAGGCAAAGGACAGCCAGGAGCGTGGCAAGATGGGTCCACTCAACAGCAAGGCGAATAGGCACATCAGCAGGCCGTTGAACAGGAACACTCCACGAAACAAGGTGGCTGCCTGCAGCCGCTTCTGCAGGTAGGAGTAAACATTTACGATCAGCATCCCCACACCCCCGGCTACCAAATAACCCACCGGAAGGCGATCGCTCCGCCAGTCTTCTACAAAGAGCGTATTGGCCGTAGAAAAGCAAAAAGCAGTAAAGATTCCGATACAAAAGGAATGAAAGAACATCCAGAGCACTAAGCTCTGTTCGTTGGGCTTCCGGGAGGCTTCAAAAGCAGACATGGAAATGGAGGAAGAATGGCGATGGGTGAGAAAAAATGGCAACCGCTTTGGCTACCACCGATAGCGCAGGCGCACCAGAAAATGGGCCCTCTCTTGCGGTACCTGCGAGGCAAAATGGAACCCATTGGCCGTACCCAGACCTGGATGATAGTATTTAGTGTCCAGCAGGTTATTGACGATCACTTGAAAGGAAGCCCCAGTCAGCGCCCTCCAAGGGCTAGACAAGGTTAGCGCTCCGTTGAAAACCGCTACCGGGCGGCTGGTTACCGCAGGGCCATACGGATTGACGGTGGTACCGCTGCCAGTGCTGCGGCGACTTAAAAAGTTTCCCCGCAGACTTAGCGTAAGCCAATTAAACCTTAGAGGTCGGTACCGCGCTCCTACATTGACCTGATGCAGAGGGATTGCTCCTACCGGTACGGAAGATGATACCGGAGGGCAATCGGGATCTGCATGCGCCAGACCAGTAGTCCGAGATCGTGTAAGGGAATAGTTGCCCCAAAGGGAGAATTCCCGCAAGGTGAGCGTACCCAATAGCTGACCTCCCAACACCTGGGTTTCCGCATTATCATCAGCCCGTAGCTGCGCAGGCTCACCCACTGAAATCAATCGAGGAGCCTGGGTATACCGCCCCCAGTACACTCCACCTTCCAATTGCCAAAACGTACTATCGGCCCTACCTTGTTGCCAGCGGCCGGTAAGCTCCAGATTAGCGCTTTGCTCAGGCTGCAACCCCGGAGCATCAACTCGGCCGTGGGTAACTGAAAATTTCTGAAAGTGGGTAGCGTCCTTGAACGCCTGAGCAAAGAGCAGTTTTACGGTGAGTGGCAGCTCCGGTACTTGGTAGGTAACTACTGCCCGTGGGCTCAACTGAAATCCATAGCCTCCAGGGCCATCACCTTCCAACTGATACCCGAACAGGTTGAATGCCGATAGGGTATCACGTCGGTTAGGAATCCAATTGTAGTCCAGGCGCCCACCTGCCGTAAGCCAAAGTCCGGGTATATCCGGATGCCAGGCAGCCTGACCATACAAACCTACATCCCGTGACCGAATGAGGTTACCACCCGCAACGGCTGAGGTACCCCCGCTACTCTCCGGAAAAGGAAGAGAAGAGGTCAAGTAATCCGCTTGGGCCCCCGTAACTCTATATTCCATCCCGGTAATCACATCAAGGTTCACCGAAGGGGAGTACAGCAAGCTGATCTCTGACCGTAGTTGGGTGGCCTCCTGGAAAAGATAAGCGGTCTGCCACTGGGCCTCATCACCTTGTAAACGTTCCTGAGAGAGAACGGAATCCGGTATAAATGTTTGGTCCTCAGAGGTCTCGTACAAGGTACCCAGAACGTAGGTACTATCGGGGTCAAAATCTTCTGCTCTTACAAAGACCTCCTCCGATACTAAATACCCACCAGGGATATAATCTTCTGGATCGGTGTACAGAAACAGTGGATTCCGGTCCCCAGATAAGTACGACTGGAAACGCGTTTCCCTCGCATTGGGTCGGTTGGCTTGCACCTTGTAGCGAGTGAAGGTGCGCAGCGTAAAGGTGTTGTTGAACTGATACTGGTATTGGAGGGTAAGCAAGGTGTGGTTCACCGCCCATTGGCTCGACTCATGGTTGATGCCGGACAGGTTATCCGAATAGGCCCCGGCACTACCTTCGTTAAGCGCCCAGGCGTTCACCCCCAGCCGGAAATTATCGAAAGCCAGGGAGCTACTCAGAAAAGCATGATTGGAAGCACGTCTAAATTGGGTAAATCTGGGCTCAGCCAGGTTTTGGTAGTCGGCATCGTCGGCTTGGGTCATTAGCGCCACCAGGGTATCATTGGGCATCCAGCGGGCTCGGCCCACTGGGGTGCAGGTGTCCACCTCCTCATAATACTCGTTCCAGACTGAGAACGACTGTAGAATCTCACCTAGCAGAGGATCCGTAATGGCTAACCGTTCGCGGTATTGCGCCTCCAGCCCGTCGTATGACCATTGGCCGTCCGAAAACTGGTCCGTTTCCTCAAACCCCGCTTGGGGCATCTCGTCGGATTGAAACAGCCGGGCAGTGGCGGAGAATTGCAGCTGGGGCCATACTTTACTCACCGTGATATCAGCAAACTGGGTATTCCAGGTGCCTGTGCCCAGATCAGCCTGGCCCCGCCAGGGTCCCGCCGAAACCTCTCCCTGACTTCCCGCTTGGGTAACAATGTTGATCACCCCTCCAAAGGCATTGGCACCATACT